>NZ_FNWN01000001.1:0-319561 GCF_900108415.1 Selenomonas sp. KH1T6 | reverse complement strand
CACATGTATCCGTTGTATTTGCAAGGTATATGATGTTGTCACTAGAGCAGCGCCGGAATGTCGATAAACGGAGCATAGGTGAGCTATTCTATCTCGCTTATGACGAATTGCAGGATCTGCGTTATCTCGATGCCTTGGTGTTGCTCTTGAAAGAACTTATTGCTACGGTAAAGGGAAAGACGTTTTTTATGGAAAAGGAACTGGACATGATGCTCGATTTGTTCTTGGAAAATCTGCCGAATTTATGGAACAAGTGTTTGAAAAGCTGTGCATGAGGCAGACTTTCTAGGAGTCATGGCTCTACACCGCACATAGGTGCTGGCCTGTTTCTCTTGTGCGAAGTTTGAGTTATTAAGATAAGATGCTTAAGTCCTTGTCGCTAATACCAAACATATTTCTATCTGCACGTCAAGAAATCCTTGAACGTGCAGATTTTTTTATTTCGGAAGCCTATCCACAAAATAGACGGGCAGTTGGGCATGGATAATGCTCAAATCCTGGCGGTGGCTTGTCCATTTCTTCGTTATGTCCATCATGGCAAGGTAGAGCATTTTCAGCAGTCTGTTATCTTTGGGGAATACGGACTGGGACTTTGTCGTCTTGCGAAGCTGGTGTATTATTGACAATCTGACCTTCGTTGCTTACCCTTCCTTATTTCCAGAGGAAACCACCTGCCCTTCAAGACTAGGAGCAAAATTTTATAGTTTGATGAATAAAATTTTTCTATGTACAATTTTTTAGACATGCCTACCCCTATAATGTAGATATAGAGGTAGACCAGGTACCATTTAGATAAGAAATATAACTGAAATAGTATATTATTCTCTAATTTACATAAGATTTTGAAGGAGAGACATCACATGATTGTAAAAATTGGATATTGGGCCGAAGAACGACGCGCTATTAAGGTTTGGAAGGAATATGTGCCAAAAATTAGTAACGATAATAAAGAATCAAAAATGGAGTCTATTAAATTAGATGATGAGCGTGTGGATGAACTCTTGAGTGATATCATAAATGCATTAGCTGGCGACTATGAAGGATGGATTAAAGGAGGATTGGGAGGGAAATATAGCAACATAAACACCTATCCTTGGGGGCAACCAAGCGGTATTTCTGATACGTTGTGGGCATCTTGCCTTAATGAAATGACACTGAAAGAGGTCTTGGACTATATCAAGAAGTGGTGTGTGATATCGTTGAATCAATATCCACGTGGTCACAACAAACACGTGATTCTCATCACTGATAAATGGGATGAGAATATCTTCTCTCATTATTCGGATGAATTCCGTAATCTTGCTATGCGTGAAGATTTTTGGTTTATTATAATTTTTAAAACACGTAATGCATGGCTGGAAATTCCATTTTTGTCTAGGTCGTTTTATAAACTCACCCGTCATGCGCCGGATGATTTCTATAAAGCAGATGATTATACAGAGAATGATCAGTTGAATAATATCTTTAAAGATGGCCGAGTATACTCTGTTACGAGACTACCTGTTGATTTTTTCTTTGAGGGTATAGCACATTTTAGAACACTTCCAGGTGGTAAATCGTCTATTTGCTTATTTCTTGAAAACAACAAATATTGTATAATATGTGGAACATGCTATTTTCTGGGAGAAGAACACGCCGTTTTGGCTATTGGAATTAGGGATGATGAGAGAAAGATTTATTCAGCATTGGAAGCAGGATATGCTCCTATTTATTGTAAAAATGGTTTATCTGCAATGTCCTTAGTTAGGGTAGCAAAGCTGAATCCTAAAATCCTGCCTATACCTTAATATGTTAAGAATCTCTGTTAAGGACATAAGATAGCTACCGAACACTTTCAAGGAGGAAAGCCATGAACCTACCCTTTACCCTGACCCAGACCGAACTTTTTGAACTACTGTTGAACCTAGCACCTACCCGGCCCGTCTTTATCTGGGGGGCGCCGGGAATTGGCAAGTCTGCGCTGGTGCAGAAGTTTGCCGATGAGGTGGGAATGCCTTGCGTGTCGCTGTTGGGCAGCCAGCTGGCCCCGGAGGACATCATCGGCATTCCCCAGATCCGGGGCAATACCTCCGAGTTCCTGCCACCCAAGATGATAGCCCGCACCGAGCCTTATGTGCTTTTCCTGGATGAGCTGAATGCCTGTTCCCAGGAGGTACAGAAGGCTTTTTATAGCCTTATCCATGAGCGCAGGGTGGGGGAGTATCATCTGCCTGAGGGCAGTGTGGTCATCGGCGCGGGAAACCGCACCCAGGATGGGGCTATCGTGAAGACCATGTCTTCAGCCCTCATCAACCGCATGTTCCATGTGCAGCTGGTGGCCAATGCCAGGGAATGGCTGAATTGGGCCTATGAAAATGAGCTTCACCCCTGGGTTATTGACTACATCACCCAGCGGCCTGACCATCTTTTCTCCGAGCCTCCCAAGACAGAGGAACCTTACTCCACGCCCCGTTCCTGGCACATGCTTTCCGATGCGCTGAAAGAATACCATGTGGGAGAGGACGGCCAGGACGTTTCTATAGCTACCTTGCGGGTACTGGCTTATGGTTGTCTTACCCCCGGTCATGCGGGAATGTTCCTGGCTTTCACCAAGAATGCAGGCAACAAGCATCTGCTGAATGAAATCATCAAGGGGGATAAGAACTGGCCCGCTAGTCCTGAGGACAGGGATGTGCTCTATTTCGTAGCTCAGTCCTTCCGGGCGAGACTTCTTCATGACCTGCCCCGGGAAAAGCAGAAGTTGAACCAGGAGGCTCAGTACCTCACCCATCGGGCCGAAGCCATGCTCAAACAGCTGGCCCAGATCAATTACGAACTGGCCCAGATGGTGGTTTCGGCTGATGAGGGCAAGACCTTGCCGGAGTGGTTCATGATTGAGATTGTCAGGGATATGCCCCGGCTTGTGACTGATTGAGGGGAGGCCGTCATGAAAGGCAAGAGGTCAAACAAGCTATCCCCACAGGAAAAAGCCATTCGCGAGGGTATAGCCATCATCAAGAGTGCCAGTATCTTTGGCAGCTTTTGGGAACGTGCCAGCTTTGATGTGGAACTTCGTTCCTTTGATAAATGTACTGCCGCCATAGTCAGCTACGGCAGGGGCAAATCCTCCTACTATTCTTGGCGTTATTCCAACCCTTGGCATGGCCGTATCTATCTGAACAAAAATCTCCTGCTGCCTCCCGGCGAATGGGCCTATGCCATGGCTCATGCCATCATGCATCTGGCTTTCGGCCATTTTGATGCTGAACATATGCCGGGCTATGAAGAGTTTGCTGCAGACGGCTCCAGGACATGGAGGGCCTCCTGCGACATCCGGCTTTGGAATGAGGCATGTGATATCTATGTCACCAAATTTCTGGCAGACATCAAATTCGGCAGTCCACTGCGCTATGTTTCTCTGGACGCTTACCACGGCCCTTTGGCAGACGAAATTCGTATTTACAACTACCTGTTGGAAAATGAACATCCTCCCGGCGAATACCGCTTCGGAACTGCTTCCCGTAATGTGATGGATATGCAGGGACTGGAAAAGCCTGCAGTATATGAGCAAGCAAAGAATGCCGCTGGCAATGTAGAGGAGAACCCTTACAGCAAAGCCTTTGCCCGCACTTTGGCCGAAGCTGTGACCAGCGCCGTAGGGGAGGCAGGTGGCATTACCCTCACTGACAAAAATGAGGAAACACCTGCCAGAAAAGCTGCCGCCTGGTTCATAAACCACTATCCCCTGCTGGGAGGGCTGGCTTCAGGTTTCAAGATTGTGGAGGACAATCGTTTCTGCATCAGGAATGAAATATCCGAAGCTGCCGTTAATGTAGAAGTGGCGGAAATCTACGTGAATCCCGCTGCGGGGCTTTCGGATGAGGAACTGAAATTCGTTCTGGCCCATGAATACCTCCATGCGGGGCTGGGGCACTACCACCGCTGTCAGGGACGGAATCCTTATCTTTGGAATGTGGCCTGTGACTTTGTAATCAATGGCTGGCTGATAGAAATGCAGGTGGGGCAGTTTCCTGCCTCCGGGGGACTTTACGATGAGAACCTGAAAGGCAAGTCTGCCGAGGAAATCTACGATGAGATAGTGAAAGAACTGCGCAGGTACAGTAAACTCCCCACCTTCCGTGGCTATGGCAAAGGGGATATGATGGGAGGCAGCCGCAGGTTTGGCGCGGCTGCTTCTCTGGATGATTTTTTCCGCAGCGCTTTGCAGCAGGGGCTGGAGTACCATACAGAGGGAGGCCGGGGATATGTTCCTGCCGGACTGATTGAAGAAATCAGATCTCTTGCCATGCCGCCCATTCCCTGGAATGTGGAACTGGGCCGTTGGTTTGACCTCCACTTCGCGCCACTAGAGCGGCGGCGCACCTATGCCCGTCCCAGCCGCAGGCAGGGCAGTACCCCGGAAATTCCCCGGCCCCGCTATGTCCTGGGGGAATTTCCCGAGTACAGCCGCACTTTTGGCGTGGTCCTGGATACATCCGGCTCCATGAGCGCCCGCCTCATCGGCTACGCCCTGGGAGCCATTGCCAGCTATGCCGCTGCCAAGGAGGTGCCCTTTGCCAGAGTAGTATTCTGTGATGCCGAGGCCTATGATGCTGGTTACCTGGCCCCGGAAGATATTGCCGGAAGGGTGGAAGTCAAGGGTCGGGGCGGCACCATCCTGCAGCCAGGAATCAATCTCCTGCAGAATGCTAAGGATTTTCCAAAAGATGCTCCCATTCTCATCATTACAGACGGATATGTAGAGTCGAACCTCACTGGCAAAAAGGAGCATGCCTTCCTTATCCCCAGAGGAAATCACCTGCCCTTCAAGGCCAGGGGCAAAATTTTTTATTTTGATGAATAAAATTTTGCTATGTGCAATTTTTTAGACATATCTACCCCTATAATGGAGATAGAAAGGGCAACATCTGAAAATTACAAGGGGACTGCAAACAATAATATTATTTGTTTGTCTCGTGCTGAAATTTTAGATTTTATATTTAGGTATAGAAAGATAATGCCAGTAGAAGTGACAAAGATTCCATAATCGTGAACATGTAAAGTTTTCCGATGAATATTGTAGAAATGTAAAGGATGCAGCGATACAGAAAAATGCATTTAATAGTATATCGCCAATGCGAGGCTGTCCCCAAAATTATACATTCCTTTTGCTAAGATAATAATATAATTTCTTTTTAGCCGTATCATTAAATTTTTCATCAAAGGAGCACAGATATGAAATTCATCGACAGTGGCGAGTATATTCGCTTGGACAAAGGACAAAAGATTTCTCAGCCCCAAAAACTTCCCGTTTTCCCTTTACAGACAGTCATCATCATTCACGGAGAACCCTATGACTTTATCTTTGGCACGGAAGGCCTGTGTCAGGAACGTATTACCGTCCCATGGACAGTCTGGACTGATGTTTGGAACAGCAGCACCAATAGCTTTCTGGATAAGTATCTTATGACCTGGTTCCCGGAAAAGAACACCTGCCCTAAAGAACGGGCAGTGGAGAAGTGGCGCTGGAAGGGCGTGACGGAGGTGTTCTCTCTCCAGGAATTCGGTTGTTGCTTGAAGGATGTATTCCTACATGCGGGTTATGACAGGTCTGTATACACGGACTTTCTGCGGGTGAAGCCGAAGGAGGTCTGCCGGGAACCTTTGGTCATGCATTATGAAAACATCATGTGCAACTGCCTAGAATATCTGAATGGCAAGTTCCTATTGGGACATGGTAGACACAATAATATCCTCACAAAATATGATGCTGTCATAGAAATCACCGTTGCCAATGGTCGTCTGAGTGCCGTGCAGGATGTGACTGAACTGGTGAAAAACTTCAAAAGCTGGCTTGTAGCCAACCAAGGAGCTACGGAAGAAAGCATACAGCGAAGTTTTCCTGAAATAGCTGCAGAACACAGTTTTTGGTATAAGTGATGGATATATAGAATCGAGCCTCACTATTAAAAGGGAGCATGCCTTCCTTATACCCAGAGGAAATCACCTGCCCTTCAAAGCCAGGGGCAAAATTTTTTATTTTGATGAATAAAATTTTGCTATGTGCAATTTTTTAGACATACCTCCCCCTATAATGGAGATATAGAAGCAGACCAAACATCATTTAGATAATCGGGGGTAGAGTCATGGGCAGAATCATGGACAGAAAGGCAGAAATTCAGTCACCTGAGATCAGAGTGAAAATCATCGGCGCCGGCGGCGGGGGAATCAGTGCTTTGGAAAGGCTGGTGGAGGATAGTGTCACCAATCTTGAACTGATAGCCATCGACACAGCTGCCAGATCCCTGCGCGATGCTCAGAAATACGGGGCCAGGACCATCCAGATAGGCAAGGCTGTCACCAATGATTATGGCACCGGAGGCAATTCGGAACTGGGGGAGCGGGCAGCCAGGGAAGACAGCGAAGCCATCAGGGAGGCCCTGCGGGAAACGGACATCGTGTTCCTTACAGCAGGTCTGGGCGGGGGTGCAGGCACCGGGGCACTGCCTGTCATTGCGGAAATCATCAAGGAAATGGGCATTCTCTGTGTGGGCATAGTCACCCTGCCCTTCTCTTTTGAGGGAGGCAAGCGCCAGCGGACTGCCGCGGAAGGGCTGGCAAAAATCAAGGATAATCTGGATGCCCTCATCGTCATAGAAAATGACCGCCTCCTGACCCCAACTATTGTGAAGATGAGTATCGAGGCGGCTTTCCGCCAGGCGGACAGCGTTCTCCGTCAGGGTATCCAGCTGATTTTCGAGCTGATTTTGGACATTGGAGATATCAATACCGACTTTGCAGATATTCGCACCATGCTTCGCAGCAGCAACAAATCCGATGCCATTCTGGGCATTGGCGAAAGCGAAACCGGTTCTGTCATCGAAGCAGTGCAGAAAACCATCAACAGCCCCTTCTTTAACCGCAGCCTGAAAGGTGCTAAAGCCATTATCTTCAACGTGACAGCCGGTGAAAATCTGGAACTCATTGCCGTCCAGGAGGCCATGGATTACTTGCGCAAGCAGACACAGAACGAGGACACGGACATCTTCTTCGGTACTGTCATTGACAATGAAATGGGTGAGAAAGTCAGGACGATGCTGATTGCCTCTGATTTTGAGTGATGTTATGCATGTTGGAGGAAAGACTATGCTGCACTTATCAAAAACCAAATACATGAAGGGTGTCCAGTGCCCCAAAAGGCTGTGGCTGTCAGTGCACCAGCCCTGTATTCCTGTGGGGGCCGGGGGAGAATGCCAGACGGATGATGATGTATACGTCCTGGCAAGGAAAATCTTCGGTGCTTATAAACAAGTGTCTGTGGACACGGATGATTTTGCCAGGCTGGTGGAAGAAACGCGGCTGCTCATTCAGGACGGCCATACTGTGATTGTTGAGGGTGTGTTCAGCGGCCAGGACTTGTCCTGTAAGGTGGACTTAGTGAAGAATCTTGGCAATGACCAAGTGGAAATATACTGCATAAAGCGCAGCACGGGGGTAAAGCAGTCATATCTGGAAGAAATTGCTTTCCAGCGGTATGTTCTCACCCTGGCTGGTTATGAGGTGAAAAAGTCTGCCATTATCCATCTGCGCAGGTCTTATGTGCGGCATGGAGAGCTTGATCGGCAGGAGCTTTTTTACATTGCTGATGTAACAGAACAGACGGCGCTCAAGCACTTGAAAGTACGGGACAGGATTGCCATGTTGAATGAATATATGAAGCAGGAAGCTGAACCTGAAAAAGCCACAGGCCAGCATTGCTATAACCCATATACTTGCGAATACTGGAGTTGCTGCTCCGCTGGAGATATCCGGCCGCCAATGGAAATAAAAGAGAAGCTGGATCTGAAAAGTATCGGTTCCTTTCTGGATCAGCTTTCCTATCCCCTGTACTTTCTGGATTTTGAGACCATTTTTCCTGCTATCCCTATGTTTGATGATAGCCGTCCCTATATGCAGATTCCTTTCCAGTTCTCCCTGCACTGGCTGGATAGTGAACGGGGCGTTCCCCAGCATAGGGAATACCTGGCACCAGCTGACGGCAGCGACCCAAGGAATGAGCTGGCAAAGCAACTTTGCGCTGCCATTCCTGAGAATGTATGCACACTGGCCTACTTCGATAAATTCGAGCGAGGACGAATAAGGGAACTGGCTGAGCTGTTTCCCCAGTATGCTGACCATCTGATGAATATACATGACCACATGATTGATTTGTATAAGCCCTTCGGCTACAGATGGTATTGGACAAAGGAAATGAAGGGCTCTGCTTCGCTGAAGTTAGTGCTGCCAGCCCTTTTTCCAGATGATCCCAGCCTGGATTACAGCAAGCTTGAAGAGGTGCAGAACGGTGGTGATGCTTCTTCCTTATTTCTCCGTATGATAAAGGATAAAAACCTGACCGCAGAGGAAATCGACACCATGCGCACTCATTTGTTGGCCTATTGCAAACTGGATACCTGGGCCATGGTGAAGATATGGCAGAAACTTTTGGAAGTAACAGGCAGGATTTGAATCATTGTTGTCGAAAGAAAATACGGCTAGGCCGAACAAAGCTTTGAGAAACTAGAGGTGAGAAAAATGGCAGGCAACAAACGTATGCTGGGAATTTTTATTATTGATATTTTGAGCAGCTATGCCAGCAAGAAGAAACCTATGACACAAAGCGAAATAATTGACAAACTGGATAAAGATTATCAGGAAAGATGTACCCGCAGTACGCTGGCCACACACATTGGAATATTTCAGAGCCCAGAATTTCAAAATACTTTCGGTTGCACTGTCAAATGTGATAAACGCGGGGCAGGTTATTACCTTGAACGTGATATTAGCAATGGGGAGCTAAGGCTGCTCATAGACAGTGTGATGTCTATACGCTCCCTCTCCGATGCTGATGCCAGGAGTCTCATAAAAAAGCTTATTTTCAAGGGAAGCTCTGATTTTCGGGATAAGGCGAACAGCTATACATCATACGATATTGGTGGTCTGCCTTATTCTAATAACAATGAAACTCTTAAAAATATGTCCGTAATCAATGAAGCTATAATTAATAAAAAAAAGATTAGCTTCATTTACAATCAAATTGCACTGGATGCCAAGAATGAAATCATATTAGAACCCAAGCGCATGGAACGCTATCTGGTTAATCCATATCGGATGACGCTGTATGGCGGGCGACTGTATCTGATAGGAAACACAGAAGGACATGAGAATATATCTACCTATCGAGTGGACAAAATAACTGAAATCATGGAAGAAAAAGCCCACATCAAAGAATGGCGTAATATAGACAAAAACTATGATCCTCCCAAAACTATGGTTGAGAGCCTGCATATGTTTCCCTCTGATTCTGAAGATATTGAATTTTGGATAGATGATCATTGCCTGAAGGATGTGGTTGACTGGTTTGGTCGGAAAAATTTCAAAATATGGAGCCATAAGGACAAAAGATTGCTGATTCAGGTAAAGTGCAGCAAAACAGCCATGCAGTTTTGGGCACTGTCTTATGGAGAATACGTAGAAATAACAAAGCCGAAAGGATTAAGGGACGAAGTAAGAAAAGTAGCCCAGAAAATTTATCAAAACCACCAATAATGGGCAATACGGATGTGAAAAGGCATTTATCTGCATTGGATAGATGCCTTTTATTGATTAAAAGTATATAATGCCCAATTTTTTATACAAAGATTGTTTTATAATGAAAATATATAGGATTTGTCAAACAGTATCCAATGCGGAGGTGTGTTTACAATGAGCAAGAACTGGCCTTGCTGGTTCTACGAGATTACCAGGCAGAGAATGGTCAGAAGGGCAAAGAACATGATGAATCATCATGTCAAGACTAAGCTTGAAAAGAAGATTGCCGATGACTATCTGGACTATCTTTATACTTATATGCTCTACCATCTGGATAAAGAAGAACTGGCCGATATGTTGGGGTTCCATTATTATCAGGATACTTTGGATGATGTGAAGAACGGTGAGGCAAAATGGTTTTGGGACAGAGGAAATTATGGCATCAGCCTGATACAAAGCATGTACCACGAGCTATATGAAGATTATTCCTTCGACATAGAAACATTTGATGAGATTCGTTGGCATAAGTATTTGCAAGGCATATCTCCCACAGGCAACCCTGCAGAAAATCCTGTCATCATCAATGGTAGATGTGTGAAGCCGGTGGAATTTTGGCCCTGGCGGAACAAGTTGGCCTGGTTTTATCAGCGCCAGCAAGAAATGAAGGTAACGCAACTTGCTGAGGATAATAACATCAGGCAGCAGGAAATGTATAAGATTGCCTTCCTGGATGAAAACGCCCCTTCCTTTTGCACAGGTTCCACATGCTATCTTACTGATGATATAGATGAGTTCACTGAGAGATGGCTGAAACTGAAACCATCAGAAGACAGGAAAGATCGTTTTCTGATGGCTAAAGCGGGTGAACATATCAGCGAAACTTATGATTCGAAAGAGAGCATAGTTGAAAAATCATCATACAAAATATATGCAAGAAAGTCATTTCTGCTGGAAAATGTTTACTTCCGCAGTACAAACTTTTGGTGCGTTCAGACGTATTACCATGTAGATACTTGGGAACTGGAATTCTTTTGGTTGGCCAGCGGGGGGGCTTATAGGCGCATGGTATCTTACAAAGCTAATGGCGTTTGTATGATAAACATTTTCCCTTGGCGTTTAGAGGCAGTGAGTTCTTATGGAAATAAATTCTTTGAATGTCATACCCCTTATGACCCGTCGGTTTACTTTAGTTCTGATGCCGAATGGACTGATGCATCATTTGCAGATTTTGCGCAAAACAGTATTGCCACGATTTGCTATCAGCCACTAAGATGCTTCTCGACTGAGCAGGAGCTGCTGGAAGACTTGGATGATTTCAAACCTACCTTTGGTGTGCTTGATGTGATATTTGACGAGCTCGACGGTTTGTAAGCAAATCCAACAAGTTGATGTATCTATATGGGATATTTGGTAAGGTGAATTTGTGCTATGAAGCAAAAGATAAACAAACATCCTAAATATGGAGATCTTCCCAAGAAAACACGCTGTAATAATGGTTACAATCGTTCAAGGATAACTCAACACCGCTTGAAATGTGCTTTACAGAGAAATATAATACCCGGATGCAAATATTCCATAATTTGGTTTGACGAAGACAAAGACAGGTATATCTTATATGGTGCATCTATAAATGCAAAGCGTTATTGTAAATATCTAGCTAAAAGAATGCTTCGCCGCACAAGATTTGTTGGCAATTATGGAGGATATAGGAAAATTGGTTGCATATGGTGGTGGCTGAACTGAACATGATGAGTATAATGTTTTGAAGTTCAAGGTTTTGTTACGTGATAGAGGTATGTAAATAATTTTGATTCGAAGGCGTTATGATGAATTTATGAAAACTATAATGCAGATATTAAAATCAATAGATGGTAAAAAATTATTGTCAGCTTATATTAAAGTTGATAAGCCAATGATAAAAATAATGGAGTTAGAGGAAATAGACGGAGAGATATACAGCAATATAAAAAATGGATACAAGGTTGCTTGGCATGAATTTTACAAGGCTGTCCTTTCTTTGAAACCAACAACAAGAGAAATCGGTAAGAGAGGAATTATTATTGGTATTAAGACCGTTGACCATGCTATCTACCATGAGCTAGTTTTTGAGGATGAGGTTATACAGTACGGAGAAAAGGCCAAAGGATATGGTTATTCATTGGTGGATTGGGAGGAAGTCGTGGGTTACTGTGTGGCAGAAACAAGATATACTAGGAAGCATATATATGAAATCATGGCTCAAGTACTTCATAATATGTCCTTTTGGGGTTATACAAAGGAAAAAATTCAGAAGGAGAGAATGTATATTGATGAAGTAGTTGGAGGGGCTGATAATGATATTGAATCTTTATCAGCTGATACAACTGGTTGCTCAGGTTTTCCTACGGAAACAGATAAACATTATCATTCGATAGAGGAAAATAATTATATAATTGCAAGGTCAGCTTATGCTACATTCTTACGCGAAAAGGAAATCAATAACCTTATCAGTTTATTGAAAGTAGATTAGTGATAAAACTTTTGCTGGCGAAGACTTATATCCCGGCATTTGCTTAAAGGCCGCTCGGCTTTGTTTTGGTATTGCGACAAATCACGCTTTTGTGGATGGAAATAAGCGTGTGGCTGTCCATGCTATGGAAGTGTTTCTCTTGGCTAACGGGCTGAACCTGAAGAGTACAGACGACGAAATGGAGAATATCATTTTGGGTGTAGCAGCTGGAGAACTATCTTATAAAGATTTGGCTATATGGATAGAGAAATACATCAGTCGTTGACTTGCATCATGGAATCGGCGGTCACAATATAAGTCTCATAAAGGACGGTTGACGTTTAGGCGTCTATGTGATAGAATTTCCGCTGTAAGATAGATTTGTTATTACCTTGAGAAAATTGCATATACAAGGGAGCTCGCAGACGGGCTGAGAGGAAACTGTGCGTTTCGACCTTTGACCTGATTTGGATAATGCCAACGTAGGGAGGGAAAGCTGCAACGAATGTCCTGCATCAGGTTTCGCTGCAGCTTTTTTGTGTGTAATCTTCTTGAAGATGGAAGGAAACAGGAGGTAATCATCATGCTGGATTTTGAACTTATTCTTGCCAATGTACGCCAAAAAACACCCCTGATACACAACATCACCAACTATGTCACGGTCAATGACTGTGCCAATATCCTGTTGGCCTGTGGCGCTTCGCCTATCATGTCCGATGATGCGGATGAGGTGGAGGAAATCACCTCCATCTGTGGCGGCCTGAACATCAATATCGGTACCCTGAACAGGAACACCATTCCCTCCATGCTTTTGGCGGGTAAACGGGCCAATGAGCTGGGACATCCCGTGCTGCTGGACCCTGTAGGCGCAGGGGCTTCGAAATTGCGCACGGAGACTGCCTGCCAGCTCATAAGGGAGCTGAAACTGGCCGTCATACGCGGCAATGCCTCCGAGATAAAGACACTGGCCGTGGGCACGGGCAGTACCAAGGGGGTGGACGCCGACGAAAGAGACCAGGCTACGGCTGACAATTTGGAGCGCATCATTGCCGAAGCCAGGAAGCTGTCTGTCAGTACTGGTGCAGTGATTGCTATCACCGGTGCAACAGATATCATCGTGGATGGAAAGCAGGCCTGCCTGATTGCCAATGGTCACCCCTTGATGAGCAAGGTCACCGGCACAGGCTGCATGCTTTCCGCTTTGCTGGCGGCTTTTGTGACAGCCAATCAGGAACAGCCCTTTGAAGCCACCTGCGCCGCCGTCATTGCAATGGGGCTCTGCGGCGAAATTGCCCAGCGCCGTCTTTCTTCGCTGGATGGCAACAGCAGCTACCGCAATTACCTTATCGATGCGGTATACAATCTGACCGCAGATCAGCTGCAGGAAGGGGCAAAATATGAAATGCGCTAAGGAATGGCTTCCTCTCTATGCCGTCACTGACAGGAGCTGGCTGGCTGGCAGGACTCTTTATGAAGTGGCAGAAGCGGCCCTGAAGGGAGGCGTCACCTGCCTTCAGCTGAGGGAAAAAGAGCTGAACCATGAGAGTTTTCTGCGGGAGGCAGGTTCCCTCAAGGAACTTTGCGACAGGTATCAGGTGCCGCTGATCATCAATGATGAAGTGGAAATAGCCATAGAAAGCCAGTCTGCAGGTGTCCATATAGGGCAGCATGATGAACCTGCCGCTGAGGTGCGGCGGCGCCTGGGGCCGGATATGCTGCTGGGGGTCTCGGCCCAGACGGTGGAGCAGGCAGTCAAGGCAGAACGTGATGGCGCAGACTATCTGGGAGTGGGGGCGGTATTTCCCACCGGCACCAAGCTGGATGCGGAGGATGTGAGCTATGACACCCTGAAGGAAATCTGCGCGGCAGTTTCAATTCCTGTGGTGGCCATAGGCGGTATCAAGCGGGAAAATCTGGGCAAGCTGTCAGGCATCGGCATCCACGGGGCAGCCGTGGTGAGCGCCATCTTTGCCGCCCCTGAGGCAGAGGTGGCGGCCAGGGCGCTGCGCGCAGCGGTGCGGACAGAACTGGGGGTGTGATGCCATGAAAAAAGTATTGACCATAGCTGGCAGCGATTCCGGGGGTGGCGCCGGCATCCAGGCGGATATCAAGACCATGACCATGAACGGGGTCTTCGCCATGAGTGCCATCACGGCCCTGACAGCCCAGAATACTATAGGCGTACAGGGTATCTTTGAGGTACCGCCGGAATTCCTGGCCAGGCAGCTGGACAGCATCTTCACGGATTTGCGGCCGGAGGCAGTGAAGATAGGCATGGTTTCTTCTGCGCCTTTGATTGAAGCCATTGCGGAGCGCCTGGTCTTTTACAAGGCGGAAAACATCGTGGTGGACCCCGTCATGGTGGCCACCAGCGGGGCAAGGCTCATAGCAGAAGAGGCGGTGGAGGCCCTGACGACACACCTCTTTCCTCTGGCTGCCATACTGACTCCCAATATCCCTGAGGCAGAAGTGCTCTGCGGTGGTCACATTGGGACAGTTCAGGATATGGAAGAGGCTGCCGGAGTCATCGGGGAGAAATTCGGCACATCCGTGCTACTCAAGGGTGGTCATGCGGTAAATGAGGCCAATGACCTGCTGTACAGCCAGGGAGAGCTTGAATGGTTCCAGGGCAAACGCATTGATAACCCCAACACCCACGGCACAGGCTGTACTCTGTCCTCGGCCATTGCCTCCAACCTGGCTAAAGGCTTCACTATGGAGGAGGCCGTAAGGCGGGCCAAAGCATACATCTCCGGCGCTTTGGCTGCCGGACTGGATTTAGGAGCCGGCAGCGGCCCCATGGCACATAATTTTGCCCTGACAGGCTGTTTTGCGGAGGAATGCCATAGCAAGGCCTGAAGACATAAAATTGGGAGACAATATCCTTCAATCTTCCTGCATGTTTAGAACTTCACCATATTTTCCTCATCAATCAGCTCGTGCTCTCTGACGTAGGTTTCCCATCCACTCTGCAAGGCTTGCAGTACATCTGTGGTGTCAGCGGAAAGGGCATCTACGTCTTTTTTCTTGTCAAAAATGCCGCTGTCCTTATACTCGGGCTGCGTTTCCTCTCCTACATGTGCCAATTTCTTGTGCTCTTCCGGGTTGAAGTTGTCATCAGGGGCGCGTGAGGCCAGCACATCGCCTGCTGTTCTGGGCTGGGGATCTTCTTTTTTGTCCCCGGCAATCATCTTATCCATGAGCTCAGCTGTTTCCGACAAATGCTGCTGAAGCTGGTCCAGGTAGGTGAAGCCTTGCTTTTGAGGTTCTTCCTGTTTTTCCTTTTCGGTGCAGGTCATGAATGAGGAAAGCGGCGAGAACCGCTTTGTGGCCATGGCTAAATTTCTCTTTGGAGATAAGTCAGAGCTTTCTCCTCAGGAGCCCCTGCTCAGTCATAAGACGGATTTGCATGAGCTGGATCTTTCCCGTGATGCTGCAATATGGATGGGGCACTCGACCTTCTTTATGCAGCTGGGAGGCAGGCGCATTCTCATTCACCCCTGGCAGGAACCATATCAGAGATTGATGCAGGCCAGCCAGGGAAAGGGCTATAAGCTGTTGACGCCGGAAATTGGCGAAGCTGCATACTTGGATGGAGAGCAGCCAAGGCTGTTTGATAACTGGTGGGAGCGCATGCGCTGAGCAGTAAAGCTTGATTGAAAAAGGTCTCAATGTAATTATTTGTCATTGCTGTGAGGCTTTTTTACTAAATGGTGAGGAAATCACAGGGGAGGTATTTTGGATAATTATATTGACGTTGTGTCATTATAGAGACTATAATATGGGTATCTGATGAAGGTAACGTTAGGTCATTCAAAGGAGGAAACAGATGCCCAAAATTTCGGAAGAGGAGATGCAGGCGCGGCGGGAGAGCATTATTGATGCTTGCGCCAAGTTGTATGAGACCATGAGCTTCAAGGATATCACCTTGAAGGAAGTGGGCAAGGTAACCACTTTCAATCGCACAGCCATCTATAATTATTTCAACACCAAGGAAGAAATCTTCCTGGCGTTGCTGCAGAGAGAATATGAGCTGTGGGTGGCAGATCTGAATGGGATGATAGCAGAGCACACCAGCATGAGCCGCAGAGAGCTGGCCGCTGCTCTGTCCCAATCTCTGGAAAAGCGTCAGCGGCTCCTGAAACTGCTGTCCATGAATCACTTCGACATGGAAGAAAACAGCCGTCAAGAGAATCTGGTGGAATTCAAAAGAGCTTATGGCGCTTCCATCAAGGCGGTGCACCACTGTCTGGACAAGTTTTGCCCGGAGATGAGTGAGGAGGAAAAAGTCAGTTTCCTCTATGCCTATTTCCCCTTCATGTATGGGATCTATCCTTATGTGGTGGTGACTGACAAGCAGCGGCAGGCCATGGAGGCAGCAGAGGTGGGATTCAAATATTACTCCATCTATGAGATAAGCTATAACTGTCTGTGCAAACTCCTGGAGGTAGAAAAGCAGTGAACTGCTCCTGGAAAGGGCCAAGACCTGCCTGCAGATGCTGCCGAAAAATTGCACAAAAGTTACCAAAATCCTACTGGAAGGTTGAGTCCTAAAAGAATATTGCACGCAAAAACAGGCCCCGCAGCTTGAGCAGTGCGGGACCTGTTTGCCATTTAGGCAGCATATCCATCGGTGGGATGTCGTCGGGGAAACCGGATTCTTCGAAAAAGTGTAGGCGGAATATGGAGCGTGGCCAAGCGAAGCTAAAATATTGACACTGTGTCATTATTAGAGATATAATAAGGTCATCTGATAGGAGTTAAACGGTGTTGCGCAAAGGCAATTGCTTTGAGTTTCCCCGGTGCATGCTGACCTTACAGGATTGCCGCCCATGCTGATCCAGACTGGCGGCTATGAGCTTTTCCTGGATGAGAACCTGGCCCTGGCCAGAAAGGCTGCTGAGGCAGGAGTGGATATAACCTTGACAGTATATCCCGCCATGTCCCATGGTTTTGCCCTGCTGCTGCCGGAATTGCAGGAAAGTGTGGATTCCTTCAAAGAGATCCGTGATTTTGTCAGACGGCATCTTGATTGAGGGCCTTCATGGCAGACAAGGGGCATCCTTGCAGCTCAGGGGGTCTGACTTCTTTTTGTGAGCAGGGGGAAAGGACTTTGGGGCACTGGCCGCGAAGTAGGAAACAGGCATGTTGATGGCGGTATGACAGGAGAGCGCGGTTATGTGGCAGAAAAATTACGCATACGAAGATATCCCTCAGGCGATAGAGGCCCTGCCGGAGCTGCGGCGGGAATTGGAGAGGCATCCGGCCTCTAAGGATGCCCTGCTGCAGATTTTCGTGGCGGGCTATGGCTGGCAGGAGGCGACTGAGCTTCTTGACAGTCTGGACAGGGAACTGCCGGGGCTGAAGCGGACAGGCTGCTCCGAGTACATTTCCGGTGACATGGAGCATCCGTGCGGGGTCAAGCTGAACCTGCTGGGAACTGAAGAGGCAGAGATTTTGGTGGTGGAGCTGCCCTGTAATCCCGGAGGAGAGGAAGGGGCAGCCAGTCAGCTGAAGGAGATATTGGACAGGCAGAAGCATGTCCGGGGACTGGAACTTTTTCCCGTGAACCCTGCCCTGGCAGTCACCAGGTTCATGGACAGAGTGGTCGAGGGCCGGGAGGAGCTGCCTGTCTTTGGGGCTATGGCCAATACCATCGGCCAGTCCCTGCGGGGAGAGGCACAGGAGAAGGAGGTCTATGCCATAGGCCGGAAACTGCTTTCTTCCGGCTTTGTGGTGGCCATCTACGCCGGGGAGAGGCTGGACGTTTACATGGATTACATCCTGGGCTGGCAGCCTGTGGGCCGGGAGTTTGAGGTGACACTGGGTGAGAGGAAGCCCGTGGGGGAGGGCTGCGTGAAGGAGATTGACGGCAGGCCCGCCCTGGAGGTGTACAAGAAGTATTTTGGCGTGGAATGGGATGAGTTTTTCGTTGTCAATGTCTGTGAATTCCCCCTGATGGTACAGCGGCGGGGCAAGCCCATCTGCATGGTGCCCTTGGCCAAAAGCGATGCAGGGGCGCTTTATTTCTCTGTTCCTGTCTATGAGGGGGAGAAACTCTGCTTTTCCTATGGCACAGAAGAGGAAGTGCTGGGCTCCACCCTGGCGGGCAGTGAGCGCATGAAGGCCTTTGGCCCCGAAGCTGTCTACATGTCCCTCTGCGGCAACCGCCTGCAATTTCTTCAAGAGGAGGCTCATCTGGAGTGGGACTACTACCGCCGCTATTTCCCGGAGCTGGTATACTGTCACGGCCATTTTGAGATTTCCCTGCAAAGGGGACAGGGCGGGGTGCTGAACAGCTCCTTCGTGGCAGTGGGGTTCCGGGAGGGCAAGGCAGGAGAGGGCGCCCCTGCGGAGGTGCATAGCCAGCCCTACCATCATCAAAGCGATGGCATCATCCCCCTGTCCTACCGCATGAGCCGCTTTTTGCACATGGTCACCCATGAGCTTTCGGAAATGGCGGTGGAGGCCGAGGCTGCCAACCGGGCCAAGTCAGCTTTCCTGTCCAGCATGTCCCATGAGATACGCACCCCCATCAATGCAGTGCTGGGCATGGATGAGATGATCCTGCGCGGCACCGGGGAAGATGACACCTACGGCTATGCCAGGGATATCCAGACCGCGGGCCGCAGCCTGCTGGGACTGGTGAACGATATCCTGGACTTTTCCAAGATCGAGGCGGGCAAGCTCTCCATTATTCCCGTGGAATATTCCCCGGCAGACGTCATGCGTGACCTGGTGAACCTGATCCAGAAGCGGGCCGAGGACAAGGGCCTCAGCCTGAAGGTGGAAATGGACCAGGCCATGCCCAAAGTCCTCTACGGGGATGAGGTGCGCCTGAAGCAGATCATCACCAACCTCCTGACCAATGGGGTGAAATATACGGAAACAGGCACCGTGACACTGCGGGCAGGCTTCAAGAAAGTGCAGGAGGGGCAGATTGCCCTGGAAGTGACTGTGGAGGATACGGGCATAGGCATCAAGGCCGAGGATTTGCAGAAACTCTTTGCTCCCTTTGAGCGCATCGAGGAAAAACGCAACCGCCATGTGGAGGGCACGGGGCTGGGCATGAATATCACCCGCCAGCTGCTGTCCCTGATGGGAAGCAGCCTTGAGGTGCGAAGCGTCTACGGGGAAGGTTCTGCCTTTTCCTTCAGCCTGTTGCAGGATGTCATCAGTTGGGCGCCTGCCGGAGATTTCCGTCAGGCGGCGCAGGCCCCAAGGTTGGAGGAAAGGAAGGCCTACAAGGCCCGCTTCACCGCACCTGGAGCCAGGCTGCTGGTGGTGGATGACACCCCCATGAATCTCACGGTGATGAAGGGATTGCTGAAAGCCACCAAAGTAACCGTGGATACAGCCGGGGGCGGCAGGGAGTGCCTGGAGAAGGTCAGGGAAAATGCCTACGATATCATCTTCCTGGACCACCGCATGCCGGATATGGACGGACAGGAAACCCTGGCAGCGCTGCGCCGTGAGCCAGGCAGATGCCGCCCGAAGATGCCGGTGATTGCCATGACTGCCAACAACGTCATCGGCGCCAGGGATATGTATCTGCAGCAGGGCTTTGCCGAGTACCTGCTGAAGCCCGTTGACCCGGAACTGCTGGAGGAACTGGTGGAGCGTTTCCTGCCCGCCGAGCTGATAGAAAAAGAGGGGGCGGTGTCCCAAGAAGACAGTCAGCCCCTGCCGAAAATAGAGGGCATAGAGACAGAGAAAGCCGCCCAGGCCATGGGCAGCCCGCAGCTTTACCTGGAGGTGCTGAAGGAATTTGCCAGGGCTGCCGGGGAGAACGCCTTTGCCCTGGAGAAGTTTGCAGCTGGCGGTGATATTGCAAACTACACCATCAAGGTACATGCTTTGAAAAGCTCTGCCCGCATCATTGGGGCTGGCAGCCTGTCAGAGCTGGCAGCCGGGCTGGAGAGCCTGGGCGACGAGGGTCGGTTGGAGGAGATCAGGCAAAAGACCCCGGCCTTGTTGGCAGATTATCGCAGGCTGGGGGAGAACCTGCATTTTTTGCTGGAGAGTGAGCCTGCAGAAGTAGCTCAGGATAAGCCTCCTCTGGAGGAGGGGCAGCTCACTGAAGCCATGATGGCCGTAGAGGAATTCCTTCGCGTGTTCGACTACGACAGCGCCGCCGAAGTCCTGACTATGCTGAAAGAGTACGCCCTGCCAAAGCAGGTGTCAGAAAACGTGGGGCAGCTCGAGGCCTGCATCGGCAGCTTCAAGCAGGAAGCTGCTCTTGAACTGGTAAAAGAGGTGCTTTCCTGTGGAGAGCATAATGGATAAAGGCGATGAGAAGTGAAATACTGCCTTGACTTGGAGTCCGCTTCAAGTGGTAAAGTGAGAGCAGGATAGTGCGACAGCTTAAACAGCAGCTAAGGAGGTCAATGTCATGAACCGGAAGATGACGCGCAGGAAATTTGTGAAGCTTGCAGGGGCGGCGGTGGCTATGGCTGCTCTGCCTGGTTGTGCTACTTTTGCCGCTGATGCGGTGGAGAAAGACAAGGGAGCCAAAGAGCAGGTGGGGAAGGCGAAAGTGGCCGGCACCGGCGGGGAGCATTATATTCCCTACAGCGAAAGGCAGGGGGCAGAGTCCGTGGTGTACTTCACCCGCGATCTGTCGGCAGCGGGCCTGCTGAAGCTCTATGACAGGGTGAAAGACAACCTGGGCGGCAAGGTCGCCATCAAGCTGCATACCGGTGAACCCCATGGCCCCAATATCATTCCCCGTCCCTGGGTGAAAGAAATGCTGAATAACCGTCTGCCGGAGGGTACCATTATCGAAACCAATACCTACTATGGCGGCGGGCGTGACACCACGGAAAAGCACAGGCAGACGCTGCAAACCAACGGCTGGACTGATTTCGCTGCTGTGGATATCATTGATGCTGACGGCACAGCCATGCTGCCTGTGCCCCATGGCAAGTGGTTCACAGAAATGTCTGTGGGCAAGGATATGCTGAAATACGATTCCTTCTTGGCTCTTACCCACTTCAAGGGCCATGCCATGGGAGGCTTTGGCGGTTCCAACAAGAATATCGGCATTGGCTGCGCCGATGGCAAGATTGGCAAGAAGATGATTCACGCCGGCGATTCAGGCTCCAAGTGGGGTGTGAGCAATGAGGAATTCATGGAGCGCATGACTGAATCCACCCAGGCCACAGTCAGCCATTTCAAGGATAAGATTGCCTTTATCAATGTGATGCGGAATATGAGTGTGGACTGCGACTGCGCCGGAACCTCGGCCCAGCCTGTGGTCACGCCGGATATCGGCATGGTGGCTTCCCTGGACATACTGGCTGCTGACCAGGCTTGCGTAGACTGCGTCTATGCTCTGCCCGAAGAAAGCAAGCATGACCTGGTGGAGCGCATGGAATCCCGCCACAGCATGCGCCAGCTGACTTACATGAAGGAAATGGGCATGGGCAATGACCGCTATCAGCTGGTTGATATTGATAACGGTGACAAGATTATCACGGCAGCCGAGGCCGTGAAGGGTGTCAAAGGCACCTGGGTGCCGGATGGCAACTGATTATCATACTGCAGAATTGACCGTTATGTTTGACGGTCAATTTTTTTGCCCCGACAGGTTGTTTGGCGGCGAAGGGATGGATTTACATAATGTCATCAGGAATTTTCTTGTTCTTGAAATAATATTGACGGACCACGATAAAGCTTGGGGACATATGTTATTTTTGTCAAAACTTCAACGGACGATTTCTGGTATGTCAATTACAATGGAAAACTGGGATATGTCTTAAGTAGATATTTGGATTGAATTGGTTGGGTTATGCTGTATGGCAGTGTACATGTGGGAAAAATAAATTAAAGGCAAAATCCGCCATTCCAAACGGGAAGGCGGATTTTGCCTTATGAGTATTTACGGATATGTGTGAAAAATAGGGAGAGTTGACTGTCAGCCAGCGCAGGAAATAGGAATCTGATGGAGGGCTTCCGGCTGTGCTTGAGCTTTTGGCAGCTGGACTTTCAGTACGCCGTCCTTGAATTCTGCCGTGGCCTTGGAATCATCAATACCGGCAATGTAGAAGGAACGGGACATCTGGCCGTAGCTTCGCTCCCGACGTAAATATCTGCCTGCCTCATCCTGCTGGTCATTGTTTTCCTCCCTCTGAGCGGAGAGGGTCAGGTAGTCGTGTTCGTAGCTCAGGGTTATATCTTCCTTTTTGAGGCCGGGAAGATCGGCGGTAAGTTCATAGGCTGTGCCGTTGTCTTTGACATCGACTTTGAAGCCAAGGCTGTTTGCGGTGGTTAAGGGGGTATCAAAGGCATCCCACAGGCGATTGAACAAGCTGCCTTCTCTCATGAGCTCATTACTTGATGCAAATGGAACCAGACCAAACATAGTGATCAATCTCCTTTCACGGATGTTTAACTTTGTCTGCTAAGGGGGAACCCTCTATCTGAGTTCCTTTTCCCTTTGCAATTATTATTATACCCCCTAAAGGTCAAAAAGTCAATAGGTCAAAAAGAAGAATATTTTTAGAGATACATCGTAGGTGCTGTGATGAAATGCTTTCACGTTTCATCACAGCACCTTTTTTGTATGCTATATAGTTTTCCAAACTATGTCTCTGGCACCGGGCGGCATTTTTACCTGATTATTGTATGCTATGCTCTGGGCTGTGGCTTCGGCCACTTCTTCGGGGGTGGAGGCAGGATTTTTGCGAATTTCGTAAACTTCGTGGGATGCTTGCTTTATGGCGTAGGAGTTAGGGGTGTGGAACTGCAGCTCAGTCTTTACCCAGGCAGGGCTTAAAAGCTGTACATTGATGCCTTGATAGAATTTGCCTCCCCAGGCATTGTGGAATTTCACCACCTGATAGCCGCTGTCTGTGAGCTTCTGCATGGCCTCAGGTACTTGACAGCTGTAATCCTCATCTCTTATGACCAAAGTGTAGCGCAGTACATCGCTGATGCTGTCAGCAGCCTGTGCCAGATTAACATTGTCCTTTATCGCATCGGCTAATATCTTTTGCATCAGTCTGTCTTCTGCCTTTATGCGATGGGGGAGGCCGGTAAGATAGGCGCCGTTTACCTCCAGCGCCCTGACATCTCTGGTAACGTCAGGCTCAGCGGCCTGGGCCTCGGCAATCAGGCTCTGGGCTAGAACCGTCATAGTCATGACCGCTACTGTCGTGAGCTTGGTCAGGGAGTGGCGGACGTATTGCAAGTATATGCTGTGTGCAACATTATCGGATATGTTTTTGCTGATCTTCTTTATTTGTTTCATGTCTGTTCCCTCCAGTCTTGGTAGGTCAAGCCCTGTGAACAAGATAAAGTGTACCAGAAGTATATGGAAAGAATATGGTTGACTTTGAAAACTAAATGAAAGTTTATAAGCAGGAATGCAAAGCGAAATATAGAACTATTACATTAGTGATGCGGTGTGGAGGCTTGAGGTTTTGCAGTGCGCACCGCAGTTGGTCACGGAAGAACAGACTATGGAACAGATGCGTATACTGGAAGATGCCGGGCAGGAATTGGTATAGGTGGAGATGTATGAAGATTGCTTTACTTTTGGGGGGAGGTGTAATAAGATAGGAAGCGAAAGCTTATTTTGAAATGGAGAATACACGTTGCGAAATCTAATTATTGGCTCTATGCTGCTGTCCTTGGCAGGAAGCATCTGGGGAGCTATGTTCATTGCTGTTCGCCTTACGGTGGGGGTAATCACACCTGTGGCGCTGGTGTGGATGAGGTACGGGGTTGCTTTGGTGCCCCTGGTGCTGATCATGCTCCATCAGAGAATTTCATGGAAAATAGAGCGCAAGGACTGGAAATTGATGCTTGTTGCGGCTTTGACTGGGCAGACAATATCCATTGTCACTCAGGAATCCGGCACAATGCTGACTTCAGCGCAGATGGGCTCGGTGATAACAGCAGCGACACCGGCATTCATGGTGGTTTTTGGCTGCCTGATGCTGCATGAGCGGTTCAATTTGAGTCGACTGATGTCTGTTATCCTGGCCACTGCAGGTGTACTGCTCATAGTGGTAGACCCGGAAAATCTTCAGACTGGCAGTTTGCTAGGGGGAATATACCTCTGTATAGCGGCAATCACTTGGGCCTTGATGTCCATACTCTTGAAGATGCTCAGCCACTACTCTGTTTTTGCCCTGACGTTCTATGGCGTGCTGATATCATTTACGGTGCTGACTCCCTATGGGCTTTGGTGGCTTTTTAACGAAGCTGACTTGAATGCGATGGCTATGCCGCAAATATGGGGTTCGGTGCTCTATGTGGGTGTTGTTTCAACTACAGCAGGCTTTGTTCTATGGAGTAAAGGCCTGACTTACATGGATGCTTCCATCGGTGGACTGTTCATGTTTTTCCAGCCGGTGGTTGGAACTATCCTTGGGTACTGGTTACTGGATGAAGCTATGACCAGATACTTCCTGCCTGGTTTTGCGCTTATTTCAATCGGTGTAGTGCTGGCCATGAGAGGCGGCAACACAACAGCAGAAGAAAAACTGGCGCGTAGCCGCAAAAATGGGGTACTGTATGAGTGAAAACAACTTATGCAGCACCCCATTTACTTATGTCCTGTTCTGCGCTTGGGTAGAGATAACTTGCTGATGTCATTGAGGTAGTCCGTGATTTTCTGCCTTGCGGCCGGAATATCGCTGCTGTAGATATCCAGAGATAGCTTTCTGGGAATTTGGCCTGTGTTGCTTTATGGAGGGCCTTGAGGCTCTCGCCTATACCGCTGCCGCCGTGGGTTACGATAGGGATAAGTGTCTTTCCTGTCAAATCATATTGCTTCAAGAAACCTTCTACGGCCATTGGCAGTGTATTCCACCAAAGCGGGTAGACAAGAAAAATCACATCATTGAAGCGAACAGGCTCATCAGAAAGATGACATGGACAAGATTTATCCTGCCTATCGTGAAGCAGATGTAGTAGTTCTTGCATCGCCGCTATACTACTGGAATCTAAGCGGATAGCTCCGCACGGCCTTTGACCGTTTATTTGCAGTGGCAGAGTGCGACCCCCATTATGCAAATCCCAAGAAGGATTCTGTCCTCCTCATGGCAGCGGGGGGATGGCTTCGATGATGCTCTTGGGTATTATTATCAGAACCTTATGAAGCATCTGGGGTGGAAGGAACTCGGCCAGAAGGGAGGTAAAGAGTCAAGTGCAGCGCTATCTATTTTGGGTAAAATATGCCAGTACTTCTCTTTATCGGCGGTTCTGTAGATGAAGAATGGAATATTTAGCTGAAGGTTTATGCAATGCACGGAAAAGCTTTTTCCTGGCGGAAAATTTTGGTAAAATGTTACTGAGGGTAATTCCTAGGAAAATGTGTATTTTAGGGAGTGTTTGCAATGAAAGTCATGATGGTCAACGGTTCTCCCCATCCCCAGGGCAATACGGCAATGGCTTTGCAGGAAATGAAGCAGGTCTTTGAGGGAAATGGTGTAGAGGTCGAAATGGTTCAGGTGGGCAATAAGGCTGTTCGTGGCTGCATAGGCTGCCGGGCCTGCGCTCAGAAGGGGAAATGTGTCTTTGATGATATCGTCAATGAAACCGCGCCCCTGTTTGCTGAGTGTGATGGCCTGGTGGTGGGCAGTCCAGTCTACTATGCTTCAGCCAATGCTACCTTGGTCGCTTACCTGACCCGCATGTTCTTCAGCACCAGCTTTGACAAGACCATGAAGGTGGGGGCAAGTGTAGTGGTGGCTCGGCGTGGCGGTTTGTCGGCAACTTTTGATGAGCTCAATAAGTTCTTCACCATCTCGGGTATGCCCATTGCAGCCAGTCAATACTGGAATAGTGCCCATGGGGGAGCGCCGGGCGAGGCTGCGCAGGATGCTGAGGGCATGCAGACCATGCGGACACTGGCGCGTAATATGACATTCCTGATGAAGAGCATCCATCTGGGCAAGGAGCAGTTTGGCTTGCCGGAAAAAGAGCCGTGGCAAGCCACTAACTTTATTCGCTGATTGGCGGCGAGGCTTCGGCTGCTGGCTTGTGCCATAGGATTGAGGGAAAATGACCGTTATGTAGGCGGTCATTTTTTTACGGATGATATTGACATTGTGTCATTATAAATATATAATAGTCAGCAAGAAAGATTACATGGTGTCATTTATTTACAGGAGTGGTGTGTGTGAATAGACGAGAGTTTTTGAAAGTCACCACTGCGGGCGCTATAACCTTGTTTTTGTCAGGCTGCGGTCTGTCAGCCTTGACTGATGGCGGGCCTAAGAAAAATGTGGTGCCGGAAAAAGGAAGCGTGTCGGGGGGAACAAAAATGAAAATTGTCGTGATTACCAGCAGTCCACATCCCAAAGAAGAATCAACCTCAATTTACCTGGCGGACAGGTTTACCGAGGGGGCCAGAAGTGCTGGCCATGAGGTCTTTACCTTTGATGCAGCCCATGAGGAAACGCATCCCTGCCAGGGGTGTGACAAATGCGGCATGGACGGCCCCTGTATCTTTAAGGATGCCATCGAAAATAAGCTGATGCCCAAGATGCTGGAGGCTGATCTTATTGTGCTGACGACACCTCTTTACTATTTCGGCATGTCGGCGCAGCTGAAAGTCATCGTGGACAGATTCTATTCCCGCACGGGAAAATTGCATGGCAAGAAATCTATCATGATGGCTACGGCCTACAACAGCGCTGACTGGACGATGGAGGCGCTGGTCAATCACTATGAAACACTGGTACGCTACATGGAATGGCAGGATGTGGGCCAGGTGATGGCCACCGGCTGCGGGGCACGTTCCTTGGTGGAGAAATCTTCCTTTGCCGATATGGCGTATAAAATTGGGGCTGCGTTATAACCTGGCATGGGCTAGGGCGTGTTGATTAAACATATCCTTGCGACAGAAGCGGGCAATCAGCGGGCGGAATATCTGTGCTCTCGAAAATTTTGCTTGACTTGAAGTGAACTTCAAGTGCTAGAGTGGCAGTCAGAGGGTGAAAGGAGCAGGAAAAGGAGACCTGGATGAAGAAAAAAATCATCGCGGCAGGACTAGCAGCCGCAACTTTTATGACAGTGAATTTATTTACCGTGGAGGCAGCAGCAATGGGAGATACGAATAAACGTGCAGCAGTGAAGGTAACACAGACGGCAGGACGGCAGCAGCTCGGTGAGTTTGCTCCGGACTTTGCCCGTTATAATGACGATATCCTCTTTGGCGAGGTCTGGTCGAAGAACGATGTTTTGTCCTTGCATGACCGCAGCATTGTGACGGTATCGGCGCTGGTAGCCAGCGGGATGGTGGACAGCTCCCTGAAATATCATTTGCAGTCGGCCAAGAAGAATGGTGTCACCAAAGCAGAAATGGCTGAAGTCATCACCCAGCTGGGCTTCTATGCCGGCTGGCCCAAGGCCTGGGCGGCCTTCAATCTGGCGAAAGAGGTTTATAACGAGCCGGCAGCTGAGAATGCGAAAACGAATGGAAACGCTGGTATGGATCTGGCAGCCATCCAGGCAACCAGCATGTTCCCGGTGGGCGGTGAAAATGTCAACTATGCCCAGTATTTTGACGGCAAGAGCTATCTCAATATGATTTCCACCGAGCAGGTGGTCATCGGCAATGTGACCTTTGAGCCGGGCTGCCGCAACCATTGGCATATCCATCATGCTGACAAGGGTGGCGGGCAGATGCTTCTGGTCACCGCCGGACGTGGCTGGTATCAGGAGTGGGGCAAGCCGGCGCAGGAGCTGAAGGCCGGTGATGTGGTGCATATCCCTGCTAATGTCAAGCACTGGCATGGCGCGGCCAAGGATTCCGCCTTCCAGCATCTGGCAATAGAAGTGCCGGGAGAGAATGCTTCCAGCGAATGGTGCGAACCGGTAGAGGAAAAAGAGTATAATAAGTTGCCGTAAGAGGCAAAAGGGAGAGCTTGCTTGAGGCAGGCTCTTTTTGCTTGCGAAGGGCTGTTCTTACTTTGAAGGTTGTTCCAGGTGACAAAAATTGAAGCTGGCTTCATAAATAATAGCTGGCACGCTATCCCCAGGTGCGGGTGGTGGTGCCGCATTGCGGTTCCTTCCTGCCCTATATGAAGCAAAGAGCCAAAGCGATGTTCCAGATGCTGGCGGGCATGAAGATGATGGAGCCGGTGGATATGGAACAAAGCATTGGCAGCCTGTACTTTGACCTGGCCGGCGATCCCACGCCGGATGCCCTGCCCATGCTGCTGCAGATAACAGACCAGGAGCACATTCTCTACGGCAGTGACTATCCCTATGTGCCCGCCAGGGCCTTGCTGGGCAAAAAAGCCGCCCTGGATCAGGAGCTGGCAAATCGGGGCTGGCTGGAGCAGGTATATTGCCAAAATTCACAAAGGTTAATTCATTAAGTTAAAGAAGTTTGCCAAAAGGAGTGCATCAAAATGCCATTTATTGCTGTAAAGACCGCCAAAGCAACGACGGAACAGAAAGCCAAATTGATTGCCGACATCACGAGGGTAGCCAGTGAGGATTTGGGCATGCCTCCTCAGGCGTTTTTCGTGCTGGTGGAAGAAAACGAGCCGGAAAACTGGGGTGTGGGGGGCAAGACGCTGCCCCAGATAGCCGCTGAGAAGAACAAGTGAGAGGAGCTTCAGCCATGAAGAAAGATATCGGTTCAGTACTTGGTTTATATCCTACGCCGCTGGTGGTTGTGGGGGCTATGGTGGGCGGCAAGGCCAACTGGCTGCTGGCCGGACATGTGGGCATCATCGGTCATGACCGGGTGATGGTGAGCATGGCCAAGCCCCATTACACCAATAAGGGTGTGAAGGAAAACAGGGCTTTGTCCTTGAATATTGTCAGCGAAGCCATGCTGCCGGCGGCTTCCTATGTGGGCAAGGTCAGCGGTGCCAAGGTGGACAAGTCGGAAGTGTTCGCCTATACCACAGGGGAATCCGGCGCCCCTCTGCTGACCGAATCTCCTCTGACCATGGAATGCAGCGTGGAAGATATTTACGAGACGGAAACCTTTGAAAGCTTCATCCTGAAAATCGACCACACCTTTGTGGAAGAAGATAAGCTCACGGAAAAGGGCAAGATTGACTACCGCAAGCTGCAGCCCATTCTCTTTGAAATGCCTACTTATGAGTATGTGAAAACAGGAGAAGTGCTGGGCAAGTGCCTGGGCTTTGCGGAACAGTATCAGAAATAAGAGAAGGGAGCGTGTTTTGCCGTGAGTGAGAAAAGGAAAGGCGAGAAGAAAATGATGGATTTCAAATTGAATCTGAAAAAGACGATGTTGTTGGCCTTGGGAGGAATTTTTATGGCAAGTTCCCTGTCATTTGCTCAGCCTATCCGCACGCCGGAAGGGAATATGCCCATGGTTCACTGGGCGATGCTGGAAAGCACTCCCAGCAATATGCAGGCCATGGGTGAAATCGGCGCTCGTACCGTGGCGCCGCAAACTGCCAAGGAGACTGGCACCTATGCGCTCTATGGTGCTATCGATGCAAAGAATCACGACCTGATGCGCTTGCTGGAAATCTATGAAAGCTACGAGGCTTACCGCATCCATAGCACCAGCGAGGCTTTTCAGGATTATCGTGCGGCACGGCTGCCGATGCTGAAGAGCCTCAAGATATTGGAGGCTAATGGCATCGCTCTGGAACAAAAAACCAGTGGCGTAGCAACGGTGGTCTTTATGCATCGCTATGAGGTCAAGCCGGAAAACCTGGCTCAGTACCAGGCACTGGCAAAGCAGGAGGCAGTCCGTGCCGTCAGAGATGAGGCAGGTGTGCTGGGCATGTTTGTAACGTCAGAGCACGACAGGCCCAATGTGATCCATACCATGGAAATGTACGAAGATCAGGCAGCATATGAAAAATATGCAGGCTCTGCTGCCTACAAGGACTTCCAAAAGCAGGCCAAGGGATTTTTCGTAAATGTTCATGAGGTGGTCAATCTTCCTGCCAAGATTACGTTGAGCCAGAAGGGCTTCCGCCATTTCTGAGACTTGGCACGGTACAATCTGACTGATTCAAGCAGCCCTGCGGAACAAAATAATTCTGCACTAAACCTAACCGTATAATCAATGAAGCCCTCCTATGCGTTAAAATTGAGAAAGAGGATTTTTTCGCGAAGGGGGCTTTGTTCATGATGAAACGCAGAGACTGGCTTAGGAAAGCACAAAAACGTTTAATTCATAAGCATGATCGTGGTATTGTGGACTTTTTGAGAATTAGCTATCACTTTTTTTGCAGAACTCTGCACATGGTTCAACCAGATGGCAGAACCGCGTGCAAAGGGCTATTGCCAGTATAAATTCTAGAAGCAAAGCTGGTGGTAGGTCCGTTAGTACTAAGCATAGGCACAGAGTTCATTGAAAATGAACATGAAAATGTCACGAAGCAGGACTGTGAGCAGCGGGCAGCCAAGCGGCTGATGGCTAGGCTGAAATGTGATAGTGAAATTCAGCTGGGAATCAGTCGGAAGACGATGGTCTGGGCGGCTATGATCTGGGCGTGGCGGGCGAAGAAGATGGTGCCCTTCTGGGGGGCGCGTATTTCTTCCAGCACCGTTGCCGTATAGGGATCGACGATGTTGGCAATGATTTCGCCAGCCTGTACCTGGCTTGAAGTGGGGCGGCAGTGCAGCAGGATGCCGCCGCAGGTGTTCCTGATGGTGACGAGGTTTTTCTCACTGACGGCCTGGGTGGCTTCGCCTTCGGGCAGAGGCACGTCTTTCAGGAAACCGTGCCTTGACAGGAAGCGCAGGATGCTGTCGGTAGCTTCCTGGGCGCTTTTCTCGTCTATGAAATCCGTGGCCTTGGTGTAAAGGGAAAAAGTGCGGGTTTCCCAGACCTGCCAGTTGTAGTTCAAAGTGGTTGTGTCGTAGGGGCGGGGCTTCCTGGTGATGAGGTAGGGCAGCCCGAAGTCCAGTCCTTCTGCATTTTCCTGCCAGCCCGTATCCATGATGCGGATATGGGGGATAAAATCTCCCGACAGGTAAAGGCTGGTCAGGTGGATGCCGTAAGTATAGCCCTTCAGGGCCTCAAAGATTCGCCAGGCCAGCCGCTGGGTAGTTTCGCCCTTGTCATAGCCCGGGAACATGCGGTTGATATCCGTATTGTCCAGGGGCCAGAAACGCCGGCTGACATTCATGGAGAACTGTCCGGCACAGGGAATGACCAAAAGGCCGCAGTCTCCGGTGAGTTTACCCTCTGCCTCCAGGCGAGTGAGCTCTTGCACCAGTTTGGCTGCCGTATACATCTGCTGGAACTCGTCGCCCCTGATGGCGCCCATGACCGCCAAGGTCTTTTCCTCTGAGCCGAAGAAATAGCCATAGACCGGGATGGGCTGGCGGTAGGGTTGGGCGTCGATGGTGAATAAGGTTTTTCTCTTCATAGGGCGCCTCCCAGGATCCTGGCAATCAGTGAGCCTTCATTGACCACGGGATATTCCCGCAGGGTGAAGATGAGACCGCTGGCGGGGCTGTGCAGTTCCTCCCTGACGCCGCCGCTCAGTGGGTCGGCGATAAGTCCCAGGAGCTGTCCCTCTTCCACCCGCTCTTCGTGCCGTACCCGGGGAATGAAGATGCCCGAGGTGTTGGCGTTGACAAAGGCCACGTTGCCGTCTGTGCTGACGATGGGAGGCGCTACCGGGGGACAGGGCTCCTCCAGCATGAAAAGCTGGGACATGACAGAGAGGATGCCCGTGATGAGCTGGTCGCCGTAACTTTTGGTGATTCTCATGCCCACGCCCATTTCCACCACGAGAGTGGGAGTGCCAAGGGAGTTGAGACTGTAGGCCAGAGTGCTTTCCAGCACCGTGGCTGCACTGTGTACCCAGAGGAAATTCATGTTCAGGAACTTCGCCAGGGGAAGCAGCGTCTCGGCGCTTTGCTCATTGATGCGCACCTGGGGTATCTCCCGCAGGAAGATATTGCTGGCATGGATGTCAATGCAGAGGTCAGCCCCGGCGATATCCTCGATGATGCCGCCAGCGATGTATTCGTACATGGTCTCCTCGCTGCTTCCGGGAAAGATTCTGTTCATGTCCAGGTCAAAGCCCGGCAGTCCCCGGTAAATGGTGCTGATGCCCAGTGGGTTCAAGGCAGGGTAGATGTCCACCGTGCCCCGCAGGAGCGGCTGCCTTTTCTTCAGCACTCTGGCCAGCTGCCAGGCTACATACTGGCCCTCCAGCTCATCGCCATGGGTGCCGGTCACTATGGCCAGGCGGCGCTTTTTGGGTTCTGCGCCCTCGATGCGGTTCTTATGTATCCTCAGGGTCTCGCCCACAGGCAGGTGGGCAGATACCACTTCCTCTATCATGTTCATGCCACCGTCACTTTCATGAATACAGTCTGCGTCTGGTCAGCTCCCCCTGTGAACATGCCACGTTCCAGGGGACAGTCACTGTAATCCCGGCCCACGCAGAATTTCAGGTAGCTCTCATCTGCGGGGCAGTCCCGGGTGGGGTCAAGGCCGTACCAGAGGCCGTCTTCCCAGACTTCAGCCCAGGCATGGCTGGCCCCTTCGCCTATGGGCAGGCCGCTGACATACCGGGCGGGAATCTTTGCCAGGCGGCAGAGGGCCAGGAGCACATGCACATAATCCTGGCAGACTCCCAGTCCCAGCCGGAAGGCTTCCCCTGCGGAGGTGGAGACATTGGTATGGCCCGGCACATAGGTGAAATGCTGGTGAACACGGGCAGAGAACAGCTGCGCCGTAGCCAAGGGGCTGCCCTTTTTAGGCAGGGCGGCAAAGAATTCTTCTATTTCCCTGGTGGGCTGGGTGAGGGGAGAAGGATAGAGATAAAAGGGAGCAGCCTCCGACTTCTCCCGCAGGGAATCGTCACGGCAGCTCCGGCCTTCCAAAGTGTAGCGGAAGACCTCATGCTTTTCCTCTATCCTGCCTGCGCAGTATGCATTGCCAAAAGCATCTTTCCCCCGGCTGGTCACGGCGCAGTGGGGCAGAAGTGTCAGGTTTTGCGTCTCGATTTGCTGCTCCGGGGCTTCGGCAGGGAGGCAGCGCAGGAGGAACTCATGTTCCGCGACAGGCTGGGAAAATTTCAGTTCGGTGTCAAAGTAAAAATCCAGAGAACGCCCCATGGCAGTTCGCCTCCTTTCTTTTGCTACGAAATCATAGTGAGAAAAGCTGCTCAGCAGCTGCCAGCAGCTTCTGCTTGTCTGAGTCGCTGTAGGGTTCGGACAGGTTTTCCAGCACCTGCAGGCAGCCGGGGAAGGCGGAAAGCCTGGCTCTCCTGGTGCGGTAGAGCAGGCGTCCCACTTCGGTGGGAACCCGCTCCAGATGCCAGCCCAGGCGCAGGTACAGGCTCAGCCTTTCTACGCTGGCGCCGCATTTGATGATGTTCCGCACTTCGATATCGGCAATGCAGTCATCATAGCAGCCCCGGAAGGCCATGATGTAGTCGATGGTGCGCTGCAGGGGCAGGGTGGGGGAGAGGCTGCCGACGCCGCTTTCCATGGCAGTCACAGCCAGCTCCAGGTAGGACAGGGTGCGGCTGCCGATGGTCTCCCGGAGCATCATGCCGTTGCCCAGCATATTGTCGGCGGCGGTTCGCAGTGATTCGGGATTGGTGCCGTCAAAGACATAATCCTGAAGGAATTCCTCTGTGCTGAGATAGGGGTAGGAGATTTCCAGGGCCCGGCAGAAGTCCTTGCAGTCCGGCGGCACGCCGTCAATCATCTTGTCGTACCAGTCCCAGAGATAGGTGAGAGTGGCAGCGACCCGTTCGTAGTAGCGTCCCAGCCAGAAGAGCCGGGATGCCTTGCTCAGTGGCATAGAATCCATGTATCCTTGAAACCTCCTCCTTGTGACGAGTTGACAACGAAGCTGTCGGGATTGCGGGAAAAACGGGTCAGGCCGCTGGGCCAGACCACGGGGCTTTCTGCTGTGAGCACAAAGGCCCTGAGGTCCGCCTTGCGTTCGACTGTCGTTTCTCCTTCGGAAACCGGCAGGTCCTGGAAGTCCACTACTTCCTGGGCGATGAAGCGGCGGGGCGCAGCCGTGATGGCCTTCTTCAGTTCCTCCAGTTTTTGCTGAGTGAGGTTGCTGCCGAAGATGACGCCATAGCCGCCGGCCTCTGCCACATCCTTGATGACCAGCTGGTGGGCATGGGACATGACATAGGCGAAATCCTCCGGGAAATAGGGCAGGTAAGTGGGGGCGTTATGCAGTATGGGCTCCTCTCCCAGATAATAGGAAATCATGCGGGGGACGAAGTAGTAAATGCCCTTGTCATCCGCCACGCCGTTGCCGGGGGCATTGATGATGGCCACGTTGCCTGCCATATAGGCATCCATGAGATTTGGTATGCCTATGAGGGAGGAGGCTTCGAAGAACAGCGGGTCGAGATATTCATCGCTGACCCGGCGGTAAAGGGCTCCCACCTGAGTAGCGCCGCAGCTGGTGCGGCAGTAGAGCCTGCGGTTTTCCACGAACAGGTCGCCGCTCTCTGCCAGCACAGCCCCCGCCTGTTCCGCCAGATAGGCATGCTCGAAGTAGGCGGCGTTGTACCTGCCGGGGGTGAAGATGACATTGATGCCTCCCGTGTTGACATGGTCCATGGTGTGCTTCAGGAGCTTGCCGTAGTCCCGGTTGTCCAGTACCCTGTGCTGCTGGAAGGTGGCGGGGCTGCAGCGGCGGCAGAGAGCCCTGGCTATCAGGGGATAGGAGGCCCCTGAGGGAATGCGCAGATTATCCTCCAGCACATACCACTCGCCGTCCTTGCCCAGCACCAGGTCGATGCCAGAAATATGGCTGTAGCAGCCGTGGGGCGGGGTGATGCCCTCGCATTGGGCCAGATATCCCGGGGAACGGTAGACAAATTCCTCTGGTACTACCTGGTCTTTGATGATTTTCTTCTCGTGGTAGATGTCGTAGAGAAAATTGTTCAGGGCCACCACCCGTTGGGCCAATCCCTGCTCCAGCTGCCGGAATTCCTCTGCCCCAATCATGCGGGGATGGGGGTCAAAGGGAAACAGCCGTTCGTTGAAGCTGCCCTCCTTGTAAATCCCGAATTTCACGCCATAGCGGGCCAGTTGTTCATTTATTTCGTCTTTGTGTGCCAGCAATGCTTCCATGAATCTCCCTCCTCCCGGCGGTATTTTGTCAGGCCCTGGCCTTGGCACGTTCTTCCAGCAGCTGGGCTTTGGTATAGTCGTAAATCACTCCGTACTGCAGCCAGCTGTCGATGGAGTCGATGATGATTTCCATCATGACATGGGCGCTGAGCTCCAGGTTGCTGATGGAGCAGATGAGAATCTGCTCACCTGTCTTGACATGCTGGAAGTGTATGTCAAGCTCGTAGGGATGGATGGCCAGGATGTAACAGTTATCAGTGGCTGCCTCAGTCAGCTGCAGGATGCCAGGGGAGGCTTCACTGGCTGGGGCGAAGCCGAACTCCTGCAGGCGTTCCATCAGCACGGGCTTCACATTATGATGAAAGGCCTCATTGGCTTTGTCACGGTGTGCTTCAAGTTCGGAGAATAAAGGGAATGAGCGCATATTACCAATTCCTTTCTGGCGGGAAATTTCGGCAAGAAAAAAGGCGCCAGGCAGCTGGGGATATACCCCTGCTGCTGGACGCCTTTGTCCTGCCTTCGACAGATTTGCATCAATAGCGTGTGCGTGTGAAAACATTTTGTGAAATAACATTGTGAAGGAGAGAAAAAGCCCAAACGAATCATCACAATCCGTTTGGGCTCCGTTGCCTCGCTATTGATGAGATAATTTTATCCAAGAAGTGTAACTTTGTCAACTGCTGGTGAGGAAAAATTTTTGTGGAGAGATAAAACGCATGTATATTTATGCTTGCTTAATATGTTGAGAAACTGTAAAATTTTAAGAGCGATTAACGCAGTAATGTAAATAAGTAATGATTGTCAGGGTATTCATCTCTGGAGGGAAAAATGGATCGTATCAAGCAACATACAGCGCCGGTTTACGAGGCGATGCTGGAACTTCGCAAAAGGCGTGTGGTTCCTTTCGATGTGCCCGGGCATAAGCGCGGCCGCGGCAATCCCGAACTTGTGGATTTCCTGGGTGAGAAATGCGTGGGCGTGGATGTCAATTCCATGAAGATGCTGGACAACCTGAGCCATCCCGTCTCGGTCATCCGGGAGGCAGAGGAACTGACGGCAGATGCCTTCGGCGCCCAGCATGCCTTCTTCATGGTGCACGGCACCACCTCCGCGGTGCAGGCCATGGTGCTGGCCACTGTGCGGGCGGGGGAGGAAATCCTGCTGCCCCGCAATGTGCATAAGAGCGTTATCAATGCGCTGGTGCTATGCGGCGGCATACCCGTGTATGTGCCGGTACGGGTCAATCACACCATCGGCATTGCCACTGGCATGGCTCTCTCTGATGTGGAGCGGGCCATCAAAGAGCACCCCAGGGCCAAGGCCATCTTTGTCAACAATCCCACTTACTATGGCATCGCCTCCGATTTGCAGGGCATCGTGAATCTGGCTCACGCAGCCGGCATGAAGGTGCTGGTGGACGAGGCCCATGGCACCCACCTGTATTTCGGGGATAATCTGCCCATCTCTGGCATGGCAGCCGGGGCAGACCTGGCTGCGGTGTCCATGCACAAATCCGGCGGCAGCCTCACCCAGAGCTCCATCATGCTCTGCGGCAAAGGCGTGGATGCGGAATACGTGCAGCAGATTATCAACCTCACCCAGACCACCAGCGCGTCCTATCTCCTGATTTCCAGCCTGGACCTTTCCCGCCGGAATCTGGCTCTACATGGCCGGGAATCTTTTGAAAAGGTCAGCTCCATGGCGGAATATGCCCGTACGGAAATCAATGAGATAGAGGGCTTCTATGCCTATGGCAGGGAGCTTATCGACGGGGATAGCGTCTTTGACTTTGATGTGACCAAGCTGTCCATCTTCACTCAGGGCATCGGCATGACGGGTATCGAGGTCTATGACATGCTCAGGGATGAGTACGATATCCAGATTGAGTTTGGGGATATCGGCAATATCCTGGCATATATTTCCATCGGTGACCGCATCCAGGATATCGAGCGCCTGGTGGGGGCACTGGAGGACATTGCCGACCGCTTCGCCAAGGACAAGCGGGAGCTGTACTGCGGCGAATTCATTGCGCCGGAACTGGTCATGAGTCCCCGGGAGGCCTTTTATGCCCAGGGAGAGAAAATGCCCCTGCAGGAAACCGTGGGGCGCATCGCCGGGGAGATGCTCATGTGCTATCCGCCGGGAATCCCCATCCTGACTCCGGGGGAGCGCATCACAGAGGAGATTCTTGAGTACATCGAATACGCAAGGGAAAAGGGCTGCTCCCTGCAGGGAACCCAGGATCCTGAATGCCGGGAAATGCGCATTTTGACGGAGGTTTGACCTAATGGAAATATGGTTTTCACAGATGGATACGGAAAACGTCAAGACATCTGTGCGAGTGGACAAGCAGCTTTTCTCCAAACAGAGCGAGTATCAGCGCATAGATGTGTTTGAATCCCGGGAGTTTGGCAGGATGATTGTGCTGGACGGCGAAATCATCTTTTCGGAGGCTGACGAATTCATCTATAACGAGATGGTGGTGCATGTGCCCATGGCAGTGCACCCCCAGGTGAAGAATGTGCTGATCATCGGTGGCGGCGATGGGGGCGTGGCGAAAGTCCTCACCCAGTACCCGGAAATCGAGTCCATTGATGTGGTGGAGCCTGATGAGATGTTCATCGAGGTTTCCCGGGAGTATTTCCCTGAGACTGCCAAGGGCTTTGATGACGAGCGGGTCAAGATCACGAATATGGACGGCCTGCGTTTCCTGCGCCGCTGCCGTGACAAGTATGACCTGATCATCAACGACTCCACGGACCCCTTCGGCCATACGGAGGGGCTTTTTACCCGGGAGTTCTACGGCAACTGCTACCGTGCCCTGCACGATGACGGCATCATGGTCTATCAGCATGGCAGCCCCTTCTATGATGAGGATGAGGCAGCCTTCCGGGCCATGCACCGCAAGGCATATCAGAGCTTTCCCGTGAGCCGCGTCTATCAGGCGGGCATTCCTACCTGTCCGGCGGGCCTCTGGATGTTTGGCTTTGCGTCCAAGAAGTATCACCCGCTGAAGGATTTCAACGCCAAGCGTTGGAATGAGAGGAATCTCACTACCTGGTATTATACGACCCATTTGCATAAGGGAGCCTTCATGCTGCCCAAGTATGTGGAAGATATTCTTTCAGAGGAGGAAATGAAAAAATGAGCAAACTGATGATTATCGGCTGCGGCGGCGTGGCCAGCGTAGCTATCCACAAGGTGTGCCAGAATGACGGTGTCTTCGACGAACTGATGATTGCCAGCCGCACGGTCAGCAAGTGTGACGCTTTGAAAGAGAAGTTACAAGGGCAGACTAAGACCAAGATCACCACGGCCCAGATTGATGCCGACGATGTGGAGGCACTTACCAAACTCATCAAGGAATATCAGCCTGATGCTGTGCTTAATGTGGCTCTGCCCTATCAGGATCTCACCATCATGGATGCCTGCCTGGCTGCCGGGGTGGACTATATCGACACGGCCAACTACGAGCCGGAGGATACGGAAGACCCGGAGTGGCGCAAGATTTATGAGAAACGCTGCCAGGAGCTGGGGTTCTCCGCTTATTTCGACTATTCCTGGCAGTGGGCTTATGAGGAGAAGTTCAAGCAGGCAGGCCTTACGGCTCTGCTGGGCACGGGCTTTGACCCGGGGGTGACTTCGGTCTTTGCCGCCTATGCCAAGAAGCATTATTTCGATACCATTGACACCATTGATATCCTGGACTGCAATGGCGGTGACCACGGCTATCCCTTTGCTACGAACTTCAATCCGGAAATCAACCTGCGGGAGGTTTCCGCCCCCGGCTCCTATATGGAAAATGGCAAGTGGATTGAGATTCCTGCCATGAGCATCAAGCGCGAGTACGATTTCGAGGGTGTGGGCAAGAAGGACATGTACCTGCTGCACCATGAGGAAATCGAGGCCCTGGGCCGCAATATGCCGGAAGTCAAGCGCATCCGCTTCTTCATGACCTTCGGGCAGAGTTATTTAGACCATATGCGCTGTCTGGAGAATGTGGGCATGCTCTCCACTACGCCCATCAATTACAACGGCCAGGAAATCGTGCCTATCCAGTTCCTCAAGGCCCTGCTGCCGGATCCGGCTTCCCTCGGTCCCCGTACCAAGGGCAAGACCAATATCGGCTGCATCTTCACGGGCAAGAAGGATGGCAAGGAACGCTCCATCTACATTTACAATGTCTGCGACCATCAGGAATGCTTCAAGGAAGTGGGTTCCCAGGCTATCTCTTACACCACGGGCGTGCCTGCCATGATTGGCGCCATGCTGGTGGTTACCGGCCAGTGGAAGAAGCCCGGTGTCTTCACCACTGATGAGTTCGATCCGGATCCGTACATGGAAGCCCTGAACAAATGGGGCCTGCCCTGGCAGGTGGAAGAAAACCCGGTGCTGGTGGACTGATTTATGGCAATGAAATTAGACAAGGTGCCTACTCCTGCCTATGTGGTGGACGAGCAGGCACTGGAAAATAATCTGCGGATACTTCGGGAAGTCAAAGAGGCGGCAGGCTGCAAGATCCTGCTGGCTCAAAAGTGTTTCTCCATGTTTGCCGAGTATCCCTTGATTGCCAAATACCTGGACGGCGCCACCGCCAGCGGTCTCTATGAGGCCCGGCTGGGCCACGAGGAAATGGGGGGGGAGAACCATGTGTTTTCCCCGGCCTATCGTCCAGAGGAAATTGAGGAAATCGCCTCCATCTGCGATCATGTCATCTTCAATTCCTTTGCCCAGCTGCGCCGCTTTGGGGCCAGGGTAAAAGAAATACAGGCAAAGCGCGGTGTTCAGCAGGGCATTGGCCTGCGCATCAATCCTGAGTGCTCCACCCAGGACCATGCTATCTATGACCCCTGTGCTCCCGGTTCCCGTCTGGGCGTGACGGCAGAGGACTTTGAGAGGGCAGTGGAAGCCGAGCCTGAGCTGTTTGAACAACTTGACGGCCTCCATTTTCACACCCTCTGCGAGCAGGACAGCGATGCTCTGGCTGAAACTCTCAAGGCCGTGCAGGAGCGCTTTGGCCGCTGGCTGCAGGCAGATTCCATTCACTGGCTCAATATGGGGGGCGGCCATCATATCACCCGCAAGGATTATGATAGGCAGCTGCTGATTGACCTTATCAGGACAGTGAAGGACAAGTATGCGGTGGAAGTCTATCTGGAGCCCGGGGAGGCGGTGGCTCTCAATGCAGGTTATCTTGTCACCGAGGTGATGGATATAGTTGAGAATCACGGTGTAAGGACTCTGATTCTCGATGCTTCCGCTGCCTGCCACATGCCTGATGTGCTGGAAATGCCCTATCGCCCGCCCTTGAAGGATTCTGGCGAAGCAGGGGAGAAGGCTTACACCTACAGGCTTTCCTCCTGCACCTGCCTGGCAGGGGATATCATCGGCGATTATTCCTTTGATAAGTCCCTTGCCCCGGGTGACAGGCTCTATTTTGAGGATATGGCCATTTACTCCATGGTCAAGAACAACACCTTCAACGGCATGGCCTTGCCCGCCATCTGGAAGATGGATGACGCAGGGGACTGTACCCTGGTGAAGAAGTTTGGCTATGAGGATTTCAAGGGAAGATTGTCATGATGATTACCGATACCACACCAAAGGCAGATGGTTTCCATATGCCGGCAGAGTTTGCCCCCCATGAGGGCACCTTCCTGATCTGGCCTGTGCGTCCAGGCTCCTGGACCAATGGTGGCGCAGATGTGCAGCCCATCTTTGTGGAGCTGATCCGGGAGATTTCCGCTATGGAGGAGCTTTACCTGCTGGTGGATGGGGCGCATCGCGCCCCGGCAGAGGCCATGCTGAAAGACCTGCCTCAGGAGCATATCCATTATCTGGAGATTCCCACCAATGATGCCTGGGCCAGGGATATGGGGCCTACCTATGTGGTCAATGGGCAGGGCCAGCGTCGAGGCATCAACTGGCGCTTCAATGCCTGGGGGGGCGATTTTGACGGTCTTTACCCTGATTATGAGCTGGATGATGCGGCGGCGGTGCAGATGTGCGCGGCCTTGGGCGATGATATCTACGATGCAGGTGAATTCGTGCTGGAGGGCGGCTCCATCCATGTGGACGGGGAAGGTACTGTGGTAGTGACCGAAGCCTGCCTGCTGTCAGAGGGCCGCAATCCGCAGTTGTCCAAGGCACAGATTGAAGAGAAGCTGCTGGACTATCTCGGCGCGGAGAAAGTCATCTGGCTGCCCAGGGGCATTTACAATGACGAGACCAATGAGCATGTGGATAATGTCTTTGCCTTTGTGAAGCCGGGCGAAGTTGTACTGGCCTGGACAGATGACAAGTCTGACCCGCAGTACGAGCTGAGCAGGGCAGACTTGGAGGTTTTGGAGCAGGCCACAGATGCCAAAGGGCGCAAGTTCAGAATCCATAAGCTGCCTATCCCTGAAAAGCCTGTCTGCATCACGGAGGAAGAAGCCAATAGCTTTGCCTTCGAGGAAGGCGAGGACAGGCGGGAGCCGGGTGAGCGACTGGCGGCCAGCTATGTGAATTTCTATCTTTGCAATGGCAAGGTCATCGTGCCGCAGTTTGGTGATGTGAGGGACGAAGAAGCTTTGCGTATCCTGCAGGATTGTTTTCCGGAGCGCAGGGTGGTGCCCCTGCAGGCGCGTTCTGTCATAGTGGGGGGCGGCAACTTCCACTGCCTGACCCAGCAGATTCCCCTGGCAGGTCAGAAGGAATAGAGGTGAAGCTATGCGAGAGGTAACCGTGGCTGCCATCCAGATGCAGATGGCGGCAGAGGTCAGTGAAAATATCCGCAAGGCTGAAAAGCTGGTGCGGGAAGCCGCAGGGCTGGGGGCGCAGGTAATCCTGTTGCCTGAGCTTTTTGAGCGTCCCTATTTCTGCCAGCAACGACAGTATGAGTTTTACGCTTTTGCCACGGCTTTGGAGGATAATCCTGCCGTGAGGCATTTTCAGCCTATAGCTAAGGAACTTGAAGTTGCTATGCCCATCAGCTTTTACGAGAAGGACGGCACCCGTCTCTTCAACAGCATTGCCATGCTGGATGCGGATGGCTCTGTTTTGGGGGTCTACCGCAAGACACATATTCCCGATGACCATTATTATCAGGAGAAGTTCTACTTCACCCCGGGCAATACGGGGTTCAAGGTCTGGGCTACCCGTTATGGCAGGATAGGCGTGGGCATCTGCTGGGACCAGTGGTTCCCCGAAGCCGCCCGTACCATGGCCCTGCAGGGGGCTGAGATGCTGCTTTACCCCACGGCCATTGGATCTGAGCCCATCCTGGACACCGACAGTATGCCTCATTGGCGCCGCTGCATGCAGGGGCACGCCGGCAGCAATCTTATGCCTGTTATTGCGGCTAACCGGGTGGGGGTGGAAAAAGTGGAGCCTTGCGAAGAAAATGGCGGGCAGTCCTCTTCCCTGAATTTCTATGGCTCGTCCTTTATCACAGACAATACTGGTGGTATTATCGCTGAGGCTAACCGCACGGACGAAACGATTCTGACGGCCAGCTTCGACCTGGAGCGTCTGGAGAAAGACCGCCTGAGCTGGGGACTTTTCCGCGACCGCAGGCCGGAGATGTACCAGGATATAGTGAAGTAGAGAGCAATGAGTAAAGCCTTCCTCTGGCGGGGAAGGCTTTTTAATGCTCGTCTATTTGTTAAACATCCCTATTTGCGTTATAATGTGTACTATCGACGAAAGGGGGCGGATGGATGAAGAAAATATTGATTTCCTGCCTGCTGACAGCCGTGGTCATGACCGTTTCTTTTGTGCTGGGGGCGGGTTATTTTATTGGCAATTATCTGGTTTCCTTTGGCCTGGAACGTGGCACCTTTGGGGGACATACGGAGCCGCCCCGGGCCTTTGCCCTGCTGATGCCGCCGGAGAGCCGTAAGTATGACAGGCCGGATTACCTCAGCGAACCCTGGGAACTGCAGTCTGAGGATGGGCTGCACCTCACCGCCACTCATTTTTCACCGGAGGAAAGTTCCAATAAGTGGGTGATTGTGGCTCATGGCTACGGCTGCAACCAGACTAATTCATATTATATAGCAGAAAACTATCTAATGATGGGTTACCATGTGCTGACGCCTGACCTCAGGGCTTCCGGGGAAAGCCAGGGGCAGTTTCTCACTATGGGGTATAAAGAAAGCGCGGATGTGACTGCCTGGGCAGGGCTGATAGCCATGCGCTATCCTGAGGCCCATATCGTGCTGCACGGCGTTTCCATGGGAGCCGCCACGGTGATGCTGGCCTCTGATGATGAGAACCTGCCGGCCCAGGTGGTGGCCTGTGTGGAGGACAGCGGCTATACCAGCGCCTTTGACCTTCTGGCTCATCAGATGAAGGATTCTTTCGGACTGCCGCCCTTCCCGGCCATGAACCTCCTGGACTGGCGCTGCAGGGAAGTGGCCGGCTTCAGCCTTAATCAGGCGGTACCTGTCCAGGCGGTGAAAGATTCCAAGGTGCCCATGCTCTTTATTCACGGGCTGAAGGATACCCTGGTGCCTCCTGCCATGGCGCAGGAGCTCTATGATGCGGCTGTGGCTCCCCGCAAGGAGATCCTCTTCATCGAGGAGGCTGTCCATGGGGCTGCCAGCCAGACGGGACAGGAGCAGTATTTCAAGACCATCAGGGATTTTGTGAAGCCCTATATGACGAAAGGATAGATAAATGAAAGCAGTAGTTACGCGGGTGAAGTCAGCCTCTGTCACCATTGAGGGAAAAGTGGAAGGAGCTATCGGCCAGGGCTATCTGGTGCTGCTGGGGGTAGGCCCGGAGGACTCCGAGGCTGAGGCTGATTATCTGGCAGAGAAAATAGTGCACCTGCGGGTCTTTGAGGATGAGCAGGGGAAGATGAACCTGAACATCGAGCAGGTGGGGGGAGACATCCTGGTCATTTCCCAGTTCACCCTCTATGCTGACCTCAGCAGCCGTCGCCCGGGCTTTTCTCATGCGGCGCCGCCCTCCTTGGCAGAGCCTTTGTACAATTACTTCATGGCAAAGCTGGAAGAATTGGGGTTCCCACCCCAGCATGGCAGCTTTGGAGCGGATATGCAGGTGGAGTCCATCAATGACGGGCCCGTTACTCTTATCTTTAACACTGAGGAAATGAGGAATAAGAAGAAATGATGAAAAAGTTGGCAGCAATTCTTGCTGTGGCAGCCTGCCTGGGGATAGCTGCACCATCTGAGATTGCCAATCCTGCCTGCTTTGGCACAGCTGAAGCGGTCAAGTCTTCCTTGCAGGACAGTGACTTTGGCTACAAAGGACTGAAATTGGGGGACGAAATTTCCCAGATGCTTGATATCCTGGGGGAACCTCTGTTTGATAAAGAACAGACGGTACAGGGAGTACCTTTGACCATCTACGAATATCCTGAGGTCAGAGTGGGGATTGTTAAAGCCACAGGCAAAGTGGCAGATATTGCCCTGTCTGGCAGAGATTATACCCTGCGCCATAATGTGCGTCAGGGGGCGACTTCCTACTGGCTGGAGAAAACCTATGGCGAGACGGAGCGTCAGTGGCACGGGGGCGTGCCATATTTCATCTATGAACGGCCTGGTCATGCCCATGAGCATTTGCTCTTTGAACTGGATGTGGAGAAGTGGCATCTGGTGAGCGCCCGTATTACGGCTCTGCCGCTTACGGACGAGGAAGCAGACCGCATGGCCATCGAGGGCGCTGACATTGAAGAGGGGCTGGAAGATGCAGCCTTGGCTGAGAAGCTGGGAGCGAAGGAAATTGACATTTCAGCGCTGCCACAGGAGGAAGTCCCTCAACTCAGAATAGGAGGAAAGGCTGAATGATACAGCTGAAGATGCTCGAACACCGGCTTTTGCGGTATCTTGGTATCTCCCTGGGCTGCCTTATTGCCAGCTGTTCCATCAACCTCTTTCTGGTGCCTGCGCACCTGCTGACAGGCGGCGCCACGGGCATTGCCATCATTGTCTACTACCTGAGCCATCTGCCCATAGGCTTGCAGACCTTTCTTTACAATATCCCGCTGCTTCTGGCGGCCTGGAAGACCTTGGGCAGGGGCTATACCTTCGACGTCATCATAGGCACGGCTATCTTTTCCTTCTTCCTGGATTTCACCAAACCGCTGAATGCCTATGCACCTGTCAATGACATCATGCTCTCAGCTATTTTCGGCGGTGTCTTCAACGGCATCGGCTACGGCATAGTCTTCCGCATGAACGGTAGCACCGGCGGCTTTGACATCATCGGCGCCATTGTGAAGAAGTATTACTCCCTGAATATGGGAGGCGTAATCTTTGCCTTCAACTGCCTGATCATGGCGGCGGCGGCTTTCCTCTTTGGCGTGGCGCCGGCCATGTTCACCCTGATCTGCATGTACATGAATGCCAATGTGACTGACAAGGTCATAGCGGGCTTCAATAAGCGCAAGGCAGTGCTCATCATCTCCGACCAGGCCCAGCATATAGCCGAGGGCATCATCACGGAGGTGGGCCGGGGGGTCACCTTCCTGCACGGTCAGGGGGCCTTTACCCGCCGGGAACGGAATGTGGTGTTCGTGGTAGTGAATCTTACCCAGGTATCCAAGATAAAGCTGATAGCCAACCTCTTTGACCCCGGGGCCTTCATGATTGTCATTTCTGCCAACGAGGTCATGGGCCGGGGCTTCAGCACGCCGGGGGTGGACATCGAAGAAATGCTGAAGCGCAGGAAGAAGAAAATGGAGCAGGAGGCGCTGAAAAGCGCAGAAAGGAAGCAATAGATGGAACAGGAACTGCTGAAAAAATATGCCAGGCTGGTGGTCAGAGTAGGGGTGAACCTGCAGGATGACCAGATCCTGGTCATCAATTCCCCCCTGGAGTGTGCAGAGTTTGCCCGCCTCATTGCGGCCGAGGCCTTTGCGGCAGGCGCCCATGATGTGGTGGTGAGCTGGGGAGATGAAGAACTGGCCCGCATCCGTTATGCGGGTGGCAGGAAGGAAATCTTCACGGAGTTCCCTGAGTGGAGAGTGCGCTTCTATCAGGATTATGCAGAACAGGGAGCGGCCTTTGTGTCCATTGCTGCCCGCAATCCTGAGATTTTCAAGGATATCGAGCAGGAAAAGCTCACTCTTTCCGCCCAGGCGGCGGGGGCGGCTCTCCTGGAGTATCGCGCGCGCCTTATGAACAATGAGAACACCTGGTGCGTGGTGTCCGTGCCTACGGCAGGCTGGGCGAAGAAGGTTTTCCCGGAACTGGGCGAGGAAGAGGCCAAGGCCAGGCTCTGGCAGGAAATCTTCCGCACGGTGCGCATTGAGCCGGAGACAGACCCGGCTGAGGCCTGGAAGGAGCATATCGCTACTTTGCAAAAAGCGGCTGAGTTCCTGAACAAGCAGAACTTCAAGGCTCTGCACTACAAGAACAGCCTGGGCACAGACTTGACCGTAGAACTGCCGGAGGGCCATATCTGGGCAGGGGGAGCGGAGAAAGCCGCCACGGGAGTGACTTTTGCCGCCAATATGCCTACGGAGGAAGTCTACTCCCTGCCCCTGCGGGAGGGCGTGAACGGCACGGTTTACGCCTCCAAGCCCTTGATTTACAACGGCAACCGCATTGAGAATTTCCATCTGACCTTCAAAGAGGGACGTGTGGTGGACTTCGGGGCGGAAGTTGGAGAGGAAACTCTGAAGGAACTTATCAATATGGACGAGGGTTCCCATTATCTTGGCGAGGTGGCCCTGGTGCCCTATGATTCACCCATCTCCAACAGCGGCATCCTCTTCTACAACACCCTCTTCGACGAGAACGCCGCCTGCCATCTGGCTCTGGGCAAGGCTTATCCCACCTGCCTGGAGGGCGGGGAGAAGATGGACAGCGTGACACTGCTGCAGCATGGAGTGAACGATTCCCTGGTCCACGAGGACTTCATGATAGGCACCGCTGACCTCTCCATTGTGGGCATTACCCGTGAGGGGGAGAAAGTGGAGATTTTCAGAAACGGCAATTTTGCCCCCGGAGTTCTTGACTAATTTAGGGAAACTATTGAAAAAACCTCAGGAGGTAAGGTAAAATGAAAAAGATAATGATTTTGGCCCTGGCGCTCATGCTCCTGCTGACTGGCGGGTGCCTGGCCCAGGCGGACAATAATGGAGGCACGAAGAAAGTGGCAAACCGCATCGCAGTTTTTGAAACCAATCTGGGAACTTTTGAAATCGAGCTTTTTGAGGACAAGGCACCGAAGACCACCAAGAACTTCATTGATCTGACGGAGAAGGGCTTCTATGACGGCATTATCTTCCACCGCGTCATTGACGGCTTCATGATCCAGGGCGGCGACCCCACGGGCACCGGCATGGGCGGCCCTGGCTACACCATTGATGATGAGTTCGGTGACGGCCTCCGCCACAGCAGCGAGGGTATCCTCTCCATGGCCAATGCAGGCCCCAACACCGGCGGCAGCCAGTTCTTCATCACTTTGGACAAGACTCCCTGGCTGGACGGCCATCATGCAGTCTTCGGCAAGGTCGTGAAGGGCATGGATGTGGTGAAGAAGATTGGCAAGGTCAAGACTGACTTCTCCGACCGCCCCCTGGAGGACGTGGTGATGCAGAAGGTCACCATCAAAGAGGCGGAGTAATTGCCGGCCTTCACTTATATGCTGGAATGCGGGGACGGCAGCCTATATGTGGGCTGGACCAATGACCTGGAAAAACGCATCAGGACCCATCAGGCGGGGCAGGGAGGCAAGTACACCCGGTCCCGCCTGCCTGTCCGTCTGGCATATTTCGAGGAACTGCCGGATAGGCACACGGCCATGAGCAGGGAATGGCACTTGAAGCGCCTTACCCACAAGCAAAAGCTGGCACTCATTGACAAGGCCAAATAAACTCCGTATACTAAATAAGTTAATCTATATTAGAAAAAGGGGCGTTAAACATGGCAGACAAGAAAGTCATGCTGACCGAAGACGGTTATAATAAACTGGTAGAAAAGCTCAAATACATGAAGGAAGTGCGCCGCATGGAGGTGGCTGACCGCTTGAAGGCAGCTATCGCTCTGGGCGACCTTTCCGAGAACTCCGAGTATGATGATGCGAAAAACGAGCAGGCTTTCCTGGAAGGCGAGATCCAGGAGCTGGAGAACAAGATTCGCAACTCTGAGATCATCAAGGCTGGCAGCGGCGACGTGGTGCAGATGGGCAGCAAGGTCGTGGTGAAGGACCTGGAGTATGACGAGGAGGACACCTTCATGCTGGTGGGCTCCACCGAGGCAGACCCGGATGAGGGCAAGATTTCCAATGAGTCTCCCCTGGGCAGCGCTTTGCTGGGCCAGAAGGTAGGAGCTACCGTGGATGTCCACGCTCCCGCAGGCGTCATCAAGTATCAGATTGTGGAAATCAAGGGCTAATAGATAGGAGCATTTGAGCATATGTCAGACAAGAACCAGCAGGCTCAGGCAAATGAGTCTACTCAGGATATCGGCGCCCTCATGAAGGTGCGCCGTGACAAGATGGAGGCTTTTCGGGAGATGGGGGTGGCCCCCTTCGGCCACCGCTTCGAGGTGAGCGCTTACGCCCAGCCCCTGAAGGAGAAGTATGATTACTTGCAGGAGGATGAAGAAGGCGAAGAGGAAGTGACCATCGCCGGCCGTCTCATGGCTATCCGCGGCCATGGCAAGGCTTCCTTCTCCGTGCTGAATGACCGCACCGGCAACATCCAGATTTACTTCAAGCTGGATGTGCTGGGTGAGCAGAAGTACAAGGAAGAGTTCAAGCGCCTTGACATGGGTGACATCATCGGCGTCAAGGGCCATGTGTTCAAGACCCGCCGTGGTGAAGTCACTGTGCGTGTGGAGGACTTCGACCTGCTGTCCAAGTCCCTGCGTCCCCTGCCGGAGAAGTTCCACGGCCTGAAAGATGTGGATGTGCGCTATCGTCAGCGCTATCTGGATCTCATTGTGAATCCCGAGGTGAGGGACACCTTCCGCAAGCGCAGCCAGATCATCAAGTCCATCCGCAGCTACCTGGATGAGCGCGACTTCCTGGAAGTGGAGACCCCGGTGCTCTCCACCATTGCCGGCGGCGCTGCAGCCCGTCCTTTCGTCACCCATCACAATGCCCTGGACATCGATCTCTACCTGCGCATTGCTACGGAGCTCAGCCTGAAGCGCCTGGTGGTGGGCGGCATGGACCGTGTGTACGAAATGGGCCGTGTCTTCCGCAACGAGGGCATGGACGTGCGCCACAACCCTGAGTTCACCTCCATTGAGATTTATCAGGCTTTCGCTGACTATACTGACCTCATGGACATCACTGAGGGCATTGTCTGCAATGCAGCACAGGCTGTATTGGGGACTACCAGGATCAACTATCAGGGCGTGGATATCGACCTGGCCAATGTCAAGCGCATCAGCATGAATGATGCAGTGAAGGAAGCCACGGGCAAGGACTTCATGGCCTGCCAGACCGTGGAAGAAGCCCGCAAGCTGGCTGATGAGATTGGCGTGGCCTACGAGGAGCGCCATGGCATCGGCGGCATCCTCAACGAGGCTTTTGAGGCCAAGGTGGAGGAGAGCCTGATGCAGCCCACCTTCATCACCGGCCATCCCACGGAGATTTCTCCTTTGGCCAAGCGCAATCCGGAGGATCCCCGCATTACGGACCGCTTCGAGTTCTTCATCTATGGCCGTGAGCTGGCCAACGGCTTTACGGAGCTCAACGACCCCATCGACCAGGAAGGCCGCTTCCTTGAGCAGCTGAAGCAGCGTGAGGCTGGTGACGATGAGGCCCATGTCATGGACCGCGACTTCATCACCGCCCTGGAGTATGGCCTGCCCCCCACGGGCGGCTTAGGGATAGGCGTGGACCGTCTGGTGATGCTGCTTACCGACGCACCTTCCATCCGCGACGTGCTGCTGTTCCCGACTATGAAGCCGGTGGCAGAGTAAGGCAAATTGCATAAGGCTGACTGAAAGAGAGCCTGCCCTTGACCTGAATGGTCAGGAGCAGGCTTTTACTATGTGCAAATAAATTGCAGGGAATTTTCGGGAATGATAGAAATAGTAACTATGATGAAATTTACGCAAGGGAGAGCTGCCTATGAACATGAAGGATCTGCACTTGGCGGAGCTTTCTGTTTTCTCCGGCCTGACCATGGGGGAAATACAGGAGTTCATCCAGCATACGTCGGCAGTGCTGAAGCATTATGGCAAGAAGGAAAGACTGCTGGAGGCCTACGAGAAAAATGATCAGCTGGGGGTTATCGTGACGGGAAAGGCCCAGATCCTCACGGAAGACTGGCTGGGCAATGAGAACGTGGGGCACAGCCTGGAGCGGGGAGCCCTGGTGGGGGTGACCTCTGCCATCCTGTCTTCGGAGTACAGTGGCAGTGCTGTGGAGGCCATCAATGAGATGAAAGTTCTCTGGATTCCTTACAAGTCCCTGCTGATTGCCGGTCCGCGACTGGGGCGCATCCATGGCATTGTCATGAAGCATATCCTGGAAGCCTTGGCCAGGAAGAACTTCCTCATGGTGGAGAAGATGGAGGTGTTGTCGAAGAAATCCCTGCGGGAGCGCATCATCATCTATCTCCTGCAGAGGGAAAAGCGGCAGAAAAATGAGCAGGTGGCGGTGCCCGGACGGGTGCAGCTGGCCAAAGAACTTGACTGCAACCGCAGCGCCCTGACCCGGGAAATCGGCCTGATGCAGGAAGAAGGGCTGCTGGAAACAGGTCCGGACTGGCTGCGGCTCATAAAGTCCCGGGTACTGGGGCGGGATATCGTTTGAAGCAAGAGCATCAGAAAAATTTCAGCAATATATCAATTCAGCATTGGAGGAATATATATGGCAGGGGCTGCGAGCCTGGGATTTACTTTGGCCTTTTCCTTACTGGCCGTGTTCGTGTGTGCCTTCCGCAGGAAGGCCGGGGAGAAGTGGGGGGCTTATCTGGCCTGTGGGGCCTTGGGAGGAACGGCTGTTGCTAGTGTCCTCCTGATGGCTGCCATCTTCCAAAATGACTTCGGTCTGGAGTATGTGGCAAATTACTCGTCAAAGGATTTGGATCCGCTGTACAAGTTTTCTGTTTTCTGGGCAGGGCAGCAGGGCTCCTTCCTACTGTGGCTGCTGATCCACGCCCTGGTGGGCGGGTATCTGGCCTGCAGGAAGAAGCTGGCGCCCCAGGGCATGGCGGTGTATATGCTGCTGCAGGCCCTGCTGGCTGTACTGGTGCTGGGGAAAAGTCCCTTCCTGCCTGTGGCGGAACTCATGGAAGATGGGGTGGGGCTGAATCCCCTGTTGCAGGACCCCTGGATGGCCATTCATCCGCCCATTATCTTCATTGGCTATGCCCTTTTGGCAGTGCCCTTTGCCTACGGGGCAGGAGCCCTTTGGCAGGACCCGAAGGATGATGGCTGGCTGGAGCCTGCCAGGAAATGGACCCTCATAGCCTGGGCTTTTTTGGGAGCGGGCATTTTCATTGGCGGCTACTGGGCCTACAAAGTGCTGGGCTGGGGAGGATACTGGGGCTGGGACCCGGTGGAGAACTCATCCCTGGTGCCCTGGCTGCTGGCGGCTGTGCTGCTGCATTTGCTGAAGGTGGCCAAGGTTCGTCCCAATGTGCGCGTCATGGCACACCTGGCTGCCATCTTCACTTACTCTTTTGTGCTTTATGGCACATTTTTGACCCGCAGCGGCATCCTGGGGGATTTTTCCGTCCACTCCTTCAGCGGCACCAGCATCGGCCTATTGATTGCGGTGGTGAATGCCCTGGTGCTGATGGCCGCCCTTTGCCAGCTTATTTGGAAGCTGAAGGAACTGCCCCAGGGGGAAATCTATGAGGGCTATGGCAACCGGGAATTCCTGCTTTCCCTTGGCATGCTGCTCCTGGTCTTTATGGCGGTGATCATCTTCCTGGGCATGTCCATGCCCCTGCTTACCCAGCTGGCAGGCAAACCTGCGGCGGTGGATACGAATTTCTATGTCAGGACGACCCTGCCTTTGGCCGTGGCCATGCTGGCGGTGCTGATCTGCTGCTCTATGCGGGGCTATGGCGGCAGCCGTCTGCTGCAGGGGCAGAAGATGAAAATGGCTTTGGCCGGGTGCTTCGTGCTGGGAGCGGTCCTGGCCCTGGCAGCAGGTGTCAGGGGAATCCTGCCCTTGCTTCTGGCTGGGACAGCCTTGCTGGGAGTGGGAGCTTCTGTCCTGGGATATCCCCGCAGCGGCCTCAGACTGGGAGGAACCATTGCCCATGTCGGGCTGGGGCTGGGGCTTCTGGCCATCGTGCTTTCCGGCAGCGGCAGCCAGACTCTTTCGGAAGAGTTCCAGGCAGGAGAGACCAAGAGCCTGCTGGGTCATGAAATCACTTATAGGGGACAGGACTTTGCGGAAGATGGCAAAGGGAAGGCCTATGTGTATGAGGTGGACGGGCAGGAAGTCCGCGCCCACACCAAGCTGCACTCAAATGGTTCTGATGCCGCCAGGGAGCCAGCCATCTATAAATCCTTGACAGGGGATATCTATATCGCTCCCACGCCGCCCCAGGAAACGGGGGTGGAGGAACTGACCCTGAAAAAGAAGCAGATTGCCCTGGCAGGAGAGGAGGCATATCTGCTGGAAGATGTGGAGGCCGAGGAGGAGCCCGGGGGACGCCTGAGGCTTACGGCAGAGATTTCCGTGACAGACGGGGATGTGGTTGATACCATAAGGCCCGTTATAGAGGTATCCCAAAACCGCACGGGAAATTCCCAGCCGGTGAGCGTGCTGGAGGGCAGGAAGCGCGTGCGGCTGACAGGCATGACTGAAGATTACAAGAAGGTGCGCCTGGAAATCCTGCCTTCCCTGGAAGAGGCTGAAAAAGCTGCAGTCACCGCTTCCGTCAGCACAAAGCCCTATATCTGGCTGCTCTGGCTTGCCTGCACAGCCGTGACTTGCGGCTGTCTGCTGGCAGCAAAGAAATAAGCAAGAATAGTGTGCCGCCTCGTCCATTGTGGACGGGGCGGTACATTATTATGTGCGGAGTTTGTTGTTCGTACTTGCCAGATGGGGAAAATAAAGTTAGAATAGCATTGTCTACTGTCAAGACAGTAGACAATGCTATTTCTTATGTGAGGAGTTTGTTTATGGAAGATATCATTGAGGAAATCATGGAACTGAAGCGGCAGCGCAAGGCCGTAATCCTGGCCCATGTCTACCAGCCGGAAGAGATTCAGGAAATTGCCGATTTCACAGGGGACTCCTTTGGCTTGTCCCAGCAGGCTGCCGCCACTGATGCGGAAGTCATCGTCTTCTGCGGAGTGCGGTTCATGGCGGAGACCGCCAATATCCTGTCCCCGGACAAGATTACCCTGCTGCCTGCGGTGGATGCTGGCTGCCAGATGTTCACCGATGCCATTACGGGAGAGGTTCGCAGGGCCAAGGCAGAGCGCCCGGAAGCGCTGGTGGTTTCCTATGTGAACACCCCTGCAGCTGTCAAGGCCATGAGTGACATTTGCTGCACCTCATCAAATGCTGCTGCCGTGGTGGCTTCTTTGCCCCGGGAACAGGAGGTCATCTTTGTTCCCGATGCCAACCTTGGCTTCTGGGCCGAGGAGCAGTGTGGCCGGGAACTCCTGAAGTGGCAGGGGGGCTGTCCCATCCATGGACGGCTCACGGTGGAAGATGTGCGCCGGGCCAGGGCAGAGCACCCTGGAGCCCTGGTGCTGATGCACCCGGAATGTCGTCCTGAGGTGCGGGAACTGGCAGATTATATCGGCAGCACCACGGGCATTGTCAATTTTGCGCAAAAAAGCCAGGCAGAGGAATTCATCATCGCCACGGAGGAAGGGGTCATGTACGAATTGACAGAGCGTTGTCCAAGCAAGAAATTCCATCTGGCATCCAGGAAGCTCCTTTGCGTCAATATGAAGAAGACCTCTCTGGAGAAGGTGCGTGACGCCCTGAAGAACATGGAACCCCGGGTGGTGGTGCCGGAGGAAATCCGCCTGAAGTCTGTGGCAGCTTTGGAAAAGATGCTGGCTGTAAAGGGGGAAGCAGCATGCAGCGCTATCTGATGAATTTTGACACCAAACGGATGGAGACCCGCCGGACAGAATGCCTGGTGATCGGCAGCGGCGTGGCCGGCCTCACTGCCGCCTGCCAGCTGGCCCGTCATGGCCATCATGTGCTGCTGGTGGTGCGGGACACTCTGCAGGACAGCAATACCAGCAAGGCTCAGGGGGGCATTGCCGCCGCTTTGGGAAAAGATGACAATCCGCAGCTGCATTTGGAGGATACCCTGGTGGCAGGAGCCGGGCTCAGCAATGAATCCGTCTCCCGCATGGTGGTGACAGAAGGGCCGGAGGAAATCCGCTGGCTGGCAGAAAACGGCGCCGAGTTTGACAGGAATGAAGATGGCAGTCTAGCCTTGGGGCGGGAGGGCTGCCACGGCCGCCAGCGCATTGTACACAGCCATGGTGATGCCACCGGGGCAGAGGTGGCCCGGGCCCTCAATGATATGGCAGCCAAAGAGCCAAACATCAGGACGATGGAGGGCTGCTATGTGGTAGATTTGCTGACCCATCGGGGCCGTTGCTATGGGGTTACAGCCCTCTGGCATGGAAGGAAGATATGTCTGCGGGCAGAGCATACGGTCCTGGCTGCCGGCGGCCTGGGACGCCTCTTTCAGCACACCACCAATCCTGATGGTGCCACCGGTAGCGGCCTGGCCATGGCCTTGCGGGCCGGGGCAGCACTGGCAGATATGGAATTCGTGCAGTTCCACCCCACGGCCCTGGCTCTGCCCGGCTGTCCCAATTTCCTGATTTCCGAGGCGGTGCGTGGGGCTGGCGCCCACCTGCTGGATCTTGAAGGGAGACGCTTCATGCCGGGTTATCATCCCATGGCAGAGCTGGCTCCCAGGGATGTGGTAGCCCGCTGCATCTTCCGGGAGATGACCAGGGCTGAAGCCAGCCATATCTGGCTGGATGCACGCCATATCGAAAAGGTGACGGAAAAATTCCCCATGATTGCTGCCACCTGCCGGGACTATGGGATAGACATGGCCAAAGACCTGATTCCCATTGCCCCTGCTGCCCATTACATGATGGGGGGCATCCACACGGATATTTGGGGGCGCACTGACATTGAAGGCCTGTACGCCTGCGGTGAGGCAGCCTGCACCGGCCTGCAGGGAGCCAACCGCCTGGCCAGCAACAGCCTGCTGGAGGGGCTGGTCTTCGGCCGCCGGGTGGCTGTCATCATAGGCAAGACCAGGCTACCCCAGGCGGAAGCAGGCCTCAGGTGGCGGGAGGAAAGCCTGGCAGAGGAGAAGCAGGGTGAGGTACAGGCTGACATAGCCCAAAGCAGGCAGCTTATGAGCCGCTATCTGGGCATCGTCCGCAGTGAAGAGGATTTGGCTGCGGGCGAGGAAAAACTGCGCCGTCTGGCAAGTGTCTATGCAGGCTGCAGTGCGGATTCCCCGGCAGAGCTTGACCTGCATGCCGCCCTAACCTGCGGCGCCCTGATGTTCAGGGGGGCCAGGCGCCGCAAGGAAAGCCGCGGCGCCCATTATCGGGCAGATTATCCTGAGAAGGATGAAGCCTTTGCCCAGCATTTCGGTGACCAGTGCAGGGTCAACGAAGAGGCAGGGGAGCCAGAAGAAGAAAATACGGCCGCAACTGCTGTTTTGGCCTGGGGCCTGGCATAACTGAAACATCATCGTCATAAGGAGAAGGATAAGATAATGGATATATTAGGACTGGACAAAAAGATTGCGGACTGGCTGCAGGAAGATATTGGCAGCGGCGATATTACCACTCTGGCCACTGTGCCGGCAGGAGCAAAGACCAATGCTGTCATCCACGCCAAGGAAGCTGGCATTCTGGCCGGTGTGGAAGCAGCCAGGCGGGTCTTTGGCCTGTTGGATGGAGAAGTTGAGTTTGCCGGTGTCCTGGCAGACGGGGCTAAGCTGGCACCCGGTTCCGTCATCGCCACGCTGGACGGCAATGCCCGGAGCATTCTCACCGGGGAGCGGCTGGCCCTGAATCTCTTGCAGCATTTATCCGGAGTGGCTACCCGTACCCATAAGCTGGCGGCCATCGCCGCGCCTTATGGGGCCAGGCTGGTGGATACCCGCAAGACCACTCCGGGAATGCGGCTGCTTGATAAGTATGCCGTGAAAGTGGGCGGCGGCGCCAACCATCGCCTGGGACTTTACGATGCCATGCTCATCAAGGACAACCACATCAAAGTGGCTGGCGGCATCAGGGCGGCTTTGGAGCGGGCCAGAGCGTATGCTTCCCACATGACCAAGATCGAGATTGAAGTGGAGGACCTGGCCGGGGTGGAGGAAGCCCTGGCAGGGAAGGCCGATGTCATCATGCTGGACAATATGGCGCCGGACATGATGGCGGAAGCGGTGCGCCTCATTGACCACCGGGCCGTGGTGGAAGCTTCCGGAGGCATTGACGAAACCACTCTGGCAGCCGCGGCTGAAAGCGGCGTGGATGTGATTTCCGTGGGGGCCCTGACACACAGCGTCAAGGCCCTGGATATCAGCATGGACATCGGCAGGATAAAATAAGCTACGCATTTCCTGTTCCATAAAAATGTAACAGTGTTACAAAAATGGACTATTTATGCAATTTTTCTTGTAGCAAAGTTGCAATTGCTGAAAAAAGCCTTCTCAGTTTCGCAAAAAGCATGATATGATTTCTTCTGTCCCCATTCCCCATAAGTTTTATCCCGATGCAATTTCCTTTTTTATTCACAAGAAAATCCCATTTTTGAGATCCCTGAAGATTTGCCGTCCACTTCCCGGTGGATGGCGCTTTTTTTTGCAAAGACCTGACCCATTGAGATGCTTCGAGGAGGAAATAAATGATGGGGGTGGACGAGTGGCTGAAGCCATTCGATGACAGCAAGCTGCCTTTGAGGGCTGAGTACAAGTCCATCAAGTACACTCCATTTGTTGACTGACTGGGGGATGATTTCATGATAAAGAACAAGCAGCTTGGCCGGCTGGTCATGGCAGCCGTAACCGCCATGAGCATTTGGGGCGCCTCTGATTTTGCCGAGGCAGCAGATGCCGGTATGCATGTGGATCAGGTAGGCTACCTCTCCGGCTACAGCAAGGCGGCTATGGTGACGGATTCCGGGGAGGGGGAGTTCTCCCTGGTGGATGTGAAGACGGGCCAGACCGTTTATCAGGGTCAGCTTTCGGCACCCAAGTATGACGCCCCATGTCTGAGGAAACCCTGCGCCGGGCAGATTTCTCTGACTTCAAGGCAGCAGGCACCTATGTCCTCAAGGTGGGAGGCCGCACCTCCCCTGAGTTTGCCATTGGGGATAATGTCTATGCCGTTCCTGCGGTTCAGACCCTGCGCTCATATACCCTTTCCCGCTGCGGCAGCCCCATTGATGACGATATCACCGGGCTGAAGGTGAAGATGGGTCACCCCCAGGACAAGGAAGCCCAGGTTTACTTCACTGACAAGCTGAACAAGAAGGGTGATAAGGTGGATGTCACCGGGGGCTGGTATGATGCCGGCGACTATGGCAAGTATACCACCACCGGGGCTATCGCAGCAGCTGAGTTGCTGCTGGCCTATGAGGCCCATCCTGAGTCTGGACAAGAGCTTCCTGACCGGTGCCGGGGCCAATCCCCCCGAGCATCCTCACAACCGCATCCATGAGAGCACCGGCGCCTATGTGCCCGGCCTCTTGGTAGGCGGCCCCAACGCTGTCATCGGCGGCGACCCGGACCAGACCAAGTATCTGGAAAGCGGCCATGTTCCCACGGCCAAGTCCTATCTTGATGTGCTTTCCTCCTGGTCCACCAATGAGTAAGCCATCGACTATACTGGCACGGCAGCCTATGCCCTCGCCTGGTTTGCCAAGGCTGACCCGGGAATCACGGCAGCCCAGTTGAAGCTGAAGCGCCAGTTCCCGCCGGTGGAAAAATAAGAATTTCTCCGAATAAAATAATTTTGCCAAGCCTCCATATTTCGCTGTTATGCTCCATTTGAATGGCGGGATATGGAGGTTTTTGCTTATTTTATGTCGAATAAACGACATCAAAGTAGTTTGACAACACAACTGAAGCGTGTCATCAACCACAAGATACAGGGAGGGTTCAATATGAAAATGCCGGGCAAACTTATGGCGGCGGCCTGTGCAGCAGTCATGGCCTTGAGCCTTGCTGGCTGCGGCTCAAAGGGAGCAGGGGGGAATACCGTTTACTTTGCTGCCCATGATGAGGCCAAGGATTTTACCGGGCTTCTCTATGAAGGGGTGCAAAAGTCTGTTCAGGGCGTGCAGGTGGAGTTCCTGAACAGCAAGGGTGATTCCAATCTGCAGATTGACCAGGTCAACGAGGCCATCGACAAGGGGGCGGCAGCTATCGTGCTGCTGGCAGTGGATGGCTCGGCGGCCATCCCCGTAGTGGAGCGGGCCAATGAAGAGGGGATTCCCGTCATTGCCACCAACCGTGACCTGAACGGAGGCCAGTTCGCCCAGGTCATGTCAGATGAAAAGCAGGCAGGGAAGCTTCAGGGGGAGTATATGGCCAAGCACCTGCCGCCCAATGCCAAAGTGGTTTATTTCATGGGACAGTCCAGTTTAAGTGCTGCCCAGCAGCGCTGGGAGGGCTTCAAGGAAGCCTGCCTGGACAAGCGGCCTGATGTGGAGCTTTTGATGAAGCAGGACTGCGGCTGGAGCGAGCCTAATGCTTTCAGGACCATGAGCCTGTGGCTGAAGATTTTCCCCCAGATTGACGGGATTATAGCGGGCAATGACAACATGGCTCTGGGTGCTGTACGGGCCCTGAAGTCTGCGGGACGCCTTCAGGGTGTGCTGGTGTCCGGAGTGGATGCCACGGAGCCTGCGGTGAAGGCTGTGGCAGCCGGGGAGATGGTCCAGACTGTGAAGCAGGATGCGGCCAAGAGCAGCGAAGAGATAGGGCGTCTCATTCAGGAGGCAATGGCAGGCAAGGTGCCCACCGAGGATGTGAAGGTGCCCTTTGTGGAAATCACCCGGGAAAATGTGGCCCAGTTCAAATAAGGGGGGAGAGTCATGAACCAGCTCAGTGTAAGAGTGAAGATATTGCTGCTGGCGGCCATCATGCTGGTGGTTACCTGCCTAGTGGCGGCGGTGGGCATCTATTCCAACAGCCAGGCCAAGCAGTCCATTGATGATATGTACAACTACAACCTTATGACCACCCAGTACCTCAGCGATGCCAACAACCAGCTGAGGGGGCTGGAGATGGATATCTCCTATGTATTGCAACAGGACTATGCCCAGGATGACAGGAACCTGATACTTGGGGATATGGAGGGCAAGATCAAGAGTATCCAGGACAATGTGGCCAAGGTGAAGGAAATCGACCGCAGCCAGCGGGCCCAGGAGACTATCCAGGTGCTGGAAAAAGACCTGGCGGACTTCGCCCAGCAGGTGAAGTCCTGTGAAAGCCTCCCCAATACCCCCGAGGGCAGGATTCAGCTCTTGAAGCATCTTTCCGGGGCAGCACCCATCGGTGAGGGCCTTTCGGTGCTGACCCCTGACAATGTGCTTCAGGGCAAGCTGCTCTTTCAGGAAAATAATGTGACCTATAGCAGGACCATCAAGATAAATGTGGCCATCATTCTGTTAGGCCTTTTGGTGGGCATTGGTGCCGCCACCATTATTGCTGGCAATATTGCCACCCCCTTGCAGGAGTCTGTGAACCAGCTCAACGCTGTAGCAGATGGGGACCTCACCCAGGAAATTCCCGGTGAGCTGGCTGACCGCCAGGACGAGGTGGGAATTATGGTCCAGGCCCTGCAGAAGATGCAGAAATCCCTGCGGGCTGTGCTGACGGAAGTGCTGGCAGAAGCTGACAAGAGCGTGGCCATGGCAGAGGAAGTCCATGAGCTGGTTGGCTCCCTCAATGACAGCACCCAGGATATGTCTGCCGTTACCGAGGAAATGGCTGCAGGCATGGAGGAAACGGCAGCTTCCACTGCTAATCTCCAGAACCTCAGCGGCCATATTGGCGAGGGCATAAAGGGCATCACGGAAGAAGCGAGGAATACTGAGGACTACACTGAGCAGGTGGCAGAGCGGGCCAGCCGCTTGAAGGAAACCATGAAGGAATCTTCCCGTTCGGCCCAGAGCGTCTACACGGAGACCAAGACTGCCGTGGCGGAGGCCATCGAGTCTGCCAAGGTAGTGACGGAGATCACCAATCTCACCCAGGGCATTACGGAAATCGCCGAGCAGACCAACCTGCTGGCCCTGAATGCCGCCATCGAGGCCGCCCGGGCCGGGGAGCAGGGCCGGGGCTTTGCCGTGGTGGCTGATGAAGTCAGGAAGCTGGCGGAGCAGTCCCATGATACAGCCATGAATATCCAGTCCCTTACCGGCAAGGTGACGACTTCTGTCCAAAATCTCTCCAGTGGTGCCGATGACCTGCTGTCCTTTATGGAAAACAATGTGGGCAAGGATTATGACCTCATCAATGAGACAGCCACCCAGTACCAGAACGATGCGGACTATCTCCGGGGCTTCGCCCGGAAGAGCAACCAGTCTTCCCGGGAGGTGGCCAAGTCGGTGGAGACCATGAACAATGCCATGGGCGAGATTGCCAAGGCCACCCAGGAGGGGGCCGTGGGCAACACCACCATTGCCGAAAAGGTGGCGGATGTGGCAAGCAAGGCTAATGAAATCCTGAGCAAGGTAAACATGTCCCGCCAGGGCGCAGAAAACCTCAAGAAGCAGGTGGCGAAGTTCAAGGTTTGAGATTGTAATCAACACGCCAAAAATAAGCCAGCAAAATTTTTTTCTTGAACCAGCCGATTTTGGCTGGTTTTTTCTTATATGTGTTGCTGGGGCAACATATACATTTGTGTTTAGGTGATATAATCTAGACAAATCGGATTGGTGTGAAAATTTTAGCAATACCGAAGCAGGAGAGGAGGGAAGCGGTTTGGAAGCAAAAGACCTGTTTCAGAAACACACCCTGGCTTGTCTGGCAGGCGGTTTTGCCCTTGGGGTCATTGTCCTGGGGATTGGGGCGGCCTTCAATTCTATTTCTGGGTCCCCTGAGTTCTGCGGCACCTGCCATGCCATGAAGGGAGAAGCGGCCAGCTTCATGGAATCATCCCACAAGAACCAGCAGTGCGTGGAGTGCCACCTGCCTCATGACAACACGGTGGTCTACTTCATGGAGAAGGGACGCACGGGCATGGTGGATATGTACCATGAGCTCATGCGGGATTATCCGGCACATATCAAGCTGTCGCAGGATGCCCACAAGATGGTGAATGACAACTGCCTGCGCTGCCACAGTGCCACCATGGGTGAGGTTCACGCCACCAAAGAGGCCATGGACACCGGCGGCGACTGCCTGAAGTGCCACAGCCGTATTGCACACGGTTCGAATCACCTTGAAGGGGGGATAAAAGTTGAGTAAGATGCAGAAATATCTGATTGGGATTGCAGCCGCATGCGTGCTCTTCTTCGGGTTCGTCATCGTGCGCATCGGCATCGCCCAGCCCAACGACAATAGCGTGAAGCTGGCGCAGATTTCCCATGAGAACTACGCCCATCTGGGCAAAGAGGCCTACAAAGATGCCTATCCTTTGGAATACAATTCTTACATGAAGAACAATCTGGGCGGTGCTTCGCCTACCGGCTACGGCGGCAGCGACCCGGGCAAGTCCTACATAGAGATGCAGCCGGAAATCCTGGAGAATTTCAAGGGCTACAAGTTCTCCGTCCAGTATGATGTGGCCCGGGGCCATACCTGGGCAGGGGTTGACCAGCTCAATTCCCAGCGCATCCCGCCCCAGAAGGGCAACTGCATAGTCTGCAAGGGTTCCTGGATGTATGACAAGTGGTATAAGGAAAGCGGCTGGGATTTCGCATCCAAGCCCTTTATGGATGCTACGCCTCCCTTCACCAACAAGGACACGGTGGAGGGCACGGACCTCTACTTTGGCTGCTCTTCCTGCCATGATCCTGACACCATGGAACTGCGGGTCTATCAGCAGGGCTTTGTGGAATCCATGGCTATGAAGGGCATCGACATCAGCCAGGCTTCTCACAACGAGATGCGCAGCTATGTCTGCGGCCAGTGCCACAATGAGTATTACTTCATGAAGGAAGACGGCAGGGTCCGCCATCCCTTCATCGGCGGCTGGGAGCCGGAGGAACAGTTCCAGTGGTATCAGAGCGGCCAGGCTGGCGGCTTTACCCAGGACTGGGTGCATCCCGACTCCAAGACCCTCATGCTGAAGGCCCAGCATCCTGATTTCGAGATCTGGAAGACCAGCGTCCATGCAGATGCTGGCGTGACCTGTGTGGACTGCCACATGCCTTATATGCGTGAGAGCGGCAAGAAGTACACTTCTCACTGGATGACCAGCCCGTTGAAGACGGTAGAGGAATCCTGCCTCAAGTGCCATGACGAGAGCAAGGAAACTCTTATCGCCCGGGTCAAGACCATCCATGACAACAACTACAAGCTTCAGCGCACTGCAGGTCAGACTGTGGCCCGGGCGCATCTGGCTGTGAAGGCAGCTATGGATGCAGGCGCCACCGATGACCAGCTGGCAGGCATCCGCCTGAAGCTCCGCGAAGCACAGTGGTATTGGGATTGGGTAGCTGCAGAGAACGGCAACGGCTTCCACAACCCCGACAAGTGCATGCGCATCAGCGGCGAGGCCATCGACCTTGGCCATCAGGTCATTGAAGAGGCCAATGCTTTGATAAAAGGTTCTTTGTAAGATTAAAGAAGAAAAAGTGAATCAGTCTTTGGCATGTCCCGCCCAGGTTTCAGACTTGGGCGGGATTTTTATGGCAAAAGACTTGCTTTTTATTGTTTCATACCGTATAATGTAAATTACATAAAGAAAACGTTTACAGAATCCTGCATATATTTGGAGGCATGGAGTATGGTTACTGCTAATTTCACTTTAGAAAAATTGGGCGACCCGGCTTTTTTCCAGGAAAATCGTCTGGAGGCTCACAGCGATCATGAGTATTTCCGCAATGGGGAGGAAATGGCCCGGGGCATTTCTGGCTTCTGCCGCAGCCTGGACGGCCTGTGGTACTTCCACCATGCCAAGAATCCTGCCCTGCGGCCCGTGGGATTTGAGGCAGAGAGTTATGATTGCCGTGTCTGGGACACCATCAGGGTGCCGGCCCACTGGCAGCTGGAGGGCTATGGCCGCCCCCAGTACACCAACCAGACCTATCCCTGGGACGGCCATGAGGTAGTGAGGCCTGGGGAGATTCCGGAGCGTGAAAACCCTGTAGGTTCTTACGTCAAGTACTTCTCTTTGCCGGCCAATTGGGAAAACGCTTACATTTCCCTTCAGGGCACGGAATCTGCAGTAGCAGTATGGCTAAACGGACACTATGTGGGTTACAGCGAGGATAGCTTCACCCCCGCAGATTTCGACCTGACCCCATATCTGGTACAGGGGGAGAATAAGCTGGCCCTGCAGGTCTACCGCTTCACCTCCGGCAGCTGGATCGAGGATCAGGATTTCTGGCGCTTCTCCGGGATTTTCCGTGAAGTTTTGCTCTACACCAAGCCCCAAGTCCACATTGAAGATGTGGAGGTTAAAGCTGTTCCTGTCCACGAGTACAGAGACGGGGAAATCGAGCTCAAAGTCAAGTGGAACAGCCCTGCTTCTAAAGCCTTGCAGGTGAAGCTCTTCGACCCGCAAGGGGAACTGCTGGCCGAAGAAAGGCAGGCAGTGGAAGGGGCAGAAGAATCAAGCGTCATATTCTCTGTGAGAGAGGCAAAACTTTGGAGTGCCGAGGCACCGAACCTTTACAGGGCTGTCCTTTGCGTTTATGACGGGGCAGGGGAGCTGCAGGAAGTGGTGCCCCAGGAAATCGGCATCAGGGAATTCAGGCTGGACCCTGAGGACAAGCTCATGAAGATCAACGGTCAGCGTATTGTCTTCAAGGGCACCAACCGCCATGAGTTCGACTGCTATCGCGGCCGGGCCATGGAGCAGGCTTCCTTTGAGCAGGACATCATCACCATGAAGCGGCACAATATCAACGCCCTGCGCTGCTCCCATTATCCCAATTCCAGCTATATTTACAAGCTCTGTGACAGATACGGCCTCTATGTCATTGATGAGACCAATCTGGAGACCCATGGCAGCTGGCAGAAGAACGGGCAGCTGTCCATTGATGAGTACACACTGCCCAACGACCATGAGGAATGGCTGGAGATTATCCTTGACCGGGCCAAATCCATGCTGGAGCGCGACAAGAATCATGCCAGCATCATCATCTGGTCCTGTGGCAATGAGTCCTGCGGCGGCAGGGACGTATATGAGATGAGCGAGTATTTCCGCCAGCGCGACCCTTCCCGGCTGGTGCATTATGAGAGCACCTTCTGGGACCGCTGCTACAATGATACCAGCGATATGGAAAGCCAGATGTATCCGAAAGTTGCTGAGATTGAGAAGTTCCTCTCTGAGCATCGTGACAAGCCCTTCCTTTGCTGCGAGTACACCCATTCCATGGGCAACAGCAATGGCGGCATGCACAAGTACACAGAACTGACGGAGACAGAGCCCTTGTATCAGGGGGGCTTTATCTGGGACTTCGTGGACCAGGCTCTCTGGCATAAGGACAGGTATGGCAAGGACGCCCTGGGCTATGGCGGGGACTTTGGCGACAGGCCCACGGACTATGATTTCAGCGGGGATGGCATTCTCTTTGCCGACCGTCGTCCCACCACCAAACTGCAGGAAGTGAAGTTCAATTATCAGAACTTCACCCTGCTTCCCAGCAAGGAGAGTGTGACCATCGCCAACAAATCACTCTTCACGGATACGAAGGATTTTGACCTGCGCCTTGCCCTGTTGCTGGATGGCAAAGAGGTTTGGACAAGGAAAATGGCAGCTCCTTCCGTCCTGCCAGGAGGGAAGGGCACTGTCGAGCTTGCCCTGCCGGACTTCGGTGCCGGGGAATATGCGTTGACCGCTTCCCTTTGCCTGAAGGAGGAGACTGCCTGGGCACAGGCAGGTTTTGAAATTGCCTTTGGCCAGGGTGTATGGCAGCAGGAGGCAGAAGCTGTGCAGGCACCTGAGAGCCTGCCTGTCCATTTTGTGCCACGCCTGCCTTTGGAGAGCACGGAAAAGCTTAAGGTGGTGCGCGGAGACATCAATCTGGGGGTGCAGGGAGAAGGCTTTGAAATCCTCTTTTCCAGCGCTCAGGGCAATATGACCTCTTACAAGGTAAATGACAGGGAACTGCTGGACCGCATGCCCCAGCCCGGCTTCTGGCGTGCTCCCGTCAACAATGATTACGGCTGCCGCCGTGATTTCGAAACAGCCCAGTGGAAGCTGGCCAGTCTCTATCAGCGCTGCGTGAAGCGTGAAATGCTGGTCAAAGGGCAGTGGCAGGAGTTTGATTGGTTTGGCCAGCTGGGGCAGAAGGAATACGAAGCAGAGGAAGTTAGCCTGCGTTTCACCTGGGAAATGGCTACCCAGCCGATTTCCTCCTGCACAGTTGCTTATACGGTCAAAGCTGGCGGCATCGTAAAGGCAGAGCTGGATTACGAGAAGGTGGAAGGCTTGCCGGAATTGCCGGACTTTGCGCTGGTGCTGGCTCTGCCCGCTGACTATGACAGGATCCGCTTCTACGGCTATGGTCCCCTGGACAACTACTGCGACAGGCAGCAGGGCGTGAAGCTGGGCATTTATGAACAGACGGTGGCAGGACAGATGGAGCCTTATCTAATGCCCCAGGAGTGCGGCAACCACGGCGGCATCCGCTGGTTCGAGGTGCTGGACAACCGGGGCAGGGGCCTCAGGATTTACGGCGACCTGCCCTTTGAGGCTTCGGCTCTGCCTTACACCGCCCACGAATTGGAAAATGCCCGTCATGGCTACGAGCTGCCGGCTGTGCATCACACTTATCTAAGGGCTTCCCTGGGCCAGTGCGGCGTAGGCGGCGATGATACCTGGGGAGCGCCTGTGCTGGAGGAATATCGCCCCCAGAATGAGACAAAGCATTTTGAGTTCTATATCCGCGGCATCTGAAAGGAGCATCGTGATGATTTCATATAATGAAAAGACAGGAGTATTCCATCTCAAGAACAAGAAGATGAGCTACGTCATGCAGGTGGTGCGGGGCAGGTATCTCCTGCACCGCTACTGGGGCAGGCCCATCAGGGAATTCCGGGATGGACGGGCTTTCCAGGCCATTGACCGCGCCTTCTCTCCCCAGCCCGGGGACTATGAGAATGAGCGTACCTTCTCCCTGGATGTGCTGCCTCAGGAATATCCTGCCTACGGGCATCTTGACTACCGTACTCCTGCCTACGAAGTGAAGCTGGCAGACGGCACTGCCGCCACGGAGCTTCGCTATGACAGCTATGAGATAAGGCAGGGCAAGCCTGCCCTGGCGGGCTTGCCGGCAGCTTACGCCGAGGACCAGGAGGCAGAGACGCTTATTATCAGGCTGCGGGATCTGGCAGGCAATCTTGCGGCAGAGCTCAGTTATACCATCTTTGCCAGTCTGCCGGTGCTGGCCCGCAGTGCCAGATTGGAAAATACCAGCGACAAGGCCCTGGCCCTCACCGGAGCTGCCAGCTTTGTCCTGGATTTCCCCGACCATGATTTTGACCGCCTTTCTCTTTACGGCGGCCATGCGGCAGAGCGGAGCCTGGAGCGGGTGCGCCTGATGCGGGGGATACAGGAGAACAGCAGCCGCAGGGGGGCCAGCTCCCACCAGCAGTCTCCTTTCCTGGCGCTGGCCCGTCCGGACACGGGGGAGACCAGTGGCGAAATCTACGGTTTCAGCCTGGTTTGGAGCGGAGAGTTCTCCTTCAGGACCGAGGTGGAGCAGTTCGGCACAGTGCGCGTGGTGGGGGGCATCAATCCTCAGGGCTTCAGCTGGCAGCTGGAGCCGGGGGAGAGCTTCCAGACTCCTGAGGCCTGGCTGGCCTACAGCCATGAGGGCATGAACGGCATGAGCCAGTCCTTCCATGAGCTGGTGCGTCACCATATTGTCAGGGGCAAGCACCGCGATGCCCTGCGGCCCATTTTGGTGAACAACTGGGAAGCCACCTACTTCGACTTTGATGATGAGAAGATGGACAAGCTGGCAGAGACTGCCAAAGAGCTGGGCATTGAGCTCTTGGTGCTGGACGATGGCTGGTTTGGCAAGCGGAACGATGACAATTCTTCCCTGGGGGATTGGCAGGTGAATACTGCCAAGCTGAAAAATGGCCTGAAGGGGGTGGCAGATTCTGCCCACAAGCGGGGCCTGAAGTTCGGCTTGTGGTTTGAGCCGGAGATGGTGAGCGTGGACTCTGACCTGTATCGCGCTCACCCGGACTGGGCTTTGCAGGCACCGGCTTATCCGCTTACTTATGGTCGCCATCAGCTGGTGCTGGACCTTTCCCGACAGGAGGTGCGGGATTATGTGGTGGAGTCTGTGAGCAGGATTCTCAGGGAAAATCCCATCGATTATGTGAAATGGGATTTCAACCGCCATATTACGGACGCTTACTCTGCCAAGCTGCCGGCTGAAAGGCAGGGAGAGGTGCGCACCCGCTTTGTGCTGGGCCTCTATGAGGTGCTGGAACGCATCACCCAGTCTTTCCCGGAGGTGCTCTTTGAAAGCTGCTCCGGGGGCGGCGGGCGCTTTGATGCGGGCATGCTTTACTATATGCCCCAGACCTGGACCAGCGACGATACTGATGCTGTCCAGCGCCTCTCCATTCAGAGCGGCACCAGCCTGGTGTTCCCGCCCATTACCATGGGTGCCCATGTCTCCGTGGTGCCAAACCACCAGGTGGGACGTGTCACCAGCCTGCAGATGCGCGGTCTCTGCGCCATGATGGGAGACTTCGGCTATGAGCTGGACATCACCAAATTCACGGCAGAGGAGCGCCGTGAGGTGAAGGCCCAGATCGAGCTGTACAAGAAAATCCGCCCCACCCTGCAGCTGGGCAGTTTCCATCGCCTGCTGACGCCCTTTGCAGGCACGAAGAACGAGACGGCCTGGCAGTTCATCAGCCCCGATGGCAGCCAGGTGGTGCTGCTGTACTTCAAGACCCTGGCTGAGCCGGCCTCTCCTATCCGTCTCCTGAAGCTCACGGAGCTGGACCCTGAGGCAGAGTATGAGCTGACTGAGTACCTGCCAGCCCAGCGCACCTCCATGGACTTCGGCGGTGAGCCGGGCATGGATATCAAGGGCAGGGGCTTCTATGGCGATGAGCTGATGTACAGCGGTCTTAATGTGGAAAAGATTGATACTGACTTTGCGGCCTATTGCTGGGTCTTTGATAAGAAACAGAGATAAATGACAGGTGATGTCCCATTTCCTGCGGGAAGTGGGGCATTTTCTTTTCACTTTTGGGCAAAATATATTGCACTTTTGTGCGCCTGATGTTACAATTTACAGGAGATGTTACATTGTGGTAGAACAATAGTGCTTCAGCACTGTATCTGATATGATGAAAGAGGCGATTGACTTGAAGTATAGCAGCACCAGAGGCAAGGCAGAGATTTGTGATTCCGCAGAGGCTATCATCAAGGGGCTGGCGGCAGATGGGGGTCTTTTCGTCCCCAAGGCATTCCCGCAGGTCTCCCTGCAGGACATTGAGGCCATGGTGCCGCTTAGCTATGAGGAAAGGGCTGTGAAGGTCCTTTCTCTGTTCCTGACGGATTATACCAAGGAAGAAGTGGCAGGCTGTGTCAGCCGCGCCTATGGCTCTGGCAAGTTCGACACGGAGAGGCGCGCCCCGGTGAATTCCATGGGGGATTTCCATGTGCTGGAGCTCTGGCATGGTCCCACCAGCGCCTTCAAGGACATGGCCCTGCAGCTGCTGCCTCAGCTTTTGAGCACTGCCCTGCCCAAGTGCCAGGTGCAGGACCAGGTGCTGATCCTGGTGGCTACCTCTGGTGATACGGGCAAGGCAGCGCTGGAGGGCTTTGCCGATGTGGAGCAGACCAGGATCATGGTCTTCTATCCCCAGGATGGTGTCAGCCGCATCCAGCAGTTGCAGATGCTCACCCAGCAGGGGGGCAATGTGAAGGTCATGGCTGTGCAGGGCAATTTTGACGATGCCCAGAGCGGGGTCAAGGCTATTTTCAGTGATGAGGAATTTGCCAGGACTTTGGCGGAGAAGGGGGTGCGCCTGTCCTCTGCCAATTCCATCAACTGGGGCCGTCTGGTGCCGCAGATTGTCTACTACTTCAGCGCTTATGCCGACCTGCTGGCAGAGGGTGCCATCAAGGCTGGGGACGAGATTGACTTCACTGTGCCCACGGGTAATTTCGGTGATATCCTGGCAGCCTACTACGCCAAGCGCATGGGCCTGCCGGTGCACAAGCTCATCTGTGCCTCCAATGCCAACAACGTGCTGACAGAGTTCCTGCGCACGGGCATCTACGACAGGCAGCGTGATTTCTTCAAGACCATTACCCCGTCTATGGATATCCTGATCTCCAGCAATCTGGAACGCCTGCTCTATCATGTTACCGAAGACTCTGCCAAGGTGGCAGGCTGGATGAAGGAGCTTGCTGGGCAGGGCAGCTATGAGGTGGACAAGGAAACTCTTAAGGCTATCCAGGAGCTGTTCTGGGCAGACTGGGTCAGCGATACGGAAACCAAGGCAGAGATTGATGCTGTGTACCGCAAGCATAAGTATGTCATGGACACTCATACGGCAGTAGCGGCCAAGGTGGCAGAGAAATACGCCGAAGCCAATCCCAAGGATAAGTGCCCCATGGTGATAGTCTCCACCGCCAGCCCCTACAAATTTAACGGCAGCGTGCTGGAGGCTCTGGGGGCGGAGACTGAGGGGCTGGATGAATTCCAGCTGCTGGACAAGCTCCACGAAGTCAGCGGCCAGGCTATTCCCCAGGGGCTGGCAAAACTCAGGCATGCCGAAGTGCTGCACCAGGGCAGCTGCAGGGCAGGGGAGATGAAGGACACTGTGCTGGAGTTTGCGGCAGGGAAGGTATTCTGACAAATTAAATGGAAAAAGGGCCTCCCTGTGCTAGAATTTAGGCATAGGGAGGCTTTTTCCAATCATTCAAGGGGGCAGGACGTATGGAAGCATTGGCAGATTATCAGAAGTCTGAGCTGATTGACGGAGTGGTGTATGATATGAGCCCTGCCCATACTAAGCACATATTCATACAGGGGAACTTATTCAACATTATCAGTAACTTTCTCAGAGGCAAGCGCTGCAAAGTGATGTTTGGGGCCGAGGTGCGCTTTGATGAAAGGAATAAGTTCATTCCCGACATTGCCATTGTCTGCAAGCCCGAACAGATAAAGAGCAGCTACAACTGGTGAACAGCAACTGGTGAGTTCTGCGGACAAGATAATATGTGCGGCTCCCTCCGGCAGGTATACACCAAACCCGGCAGTTGGTTCGCCCGCCTGGACTACGCCAGACGCATAGGCTCCGACGAGCTCATGTCCAAAGAGGCAGAGAGCAAGGGCAGGATCTGGTTCATGGCGGGGAAGGTGTTCTGACAGAATTTGAAAAAAATAGCCTATATGAGCCAGGATTTAGGCACATGTAGGCTTTTTGTTTGGTTATTGCTAAGACCGTTCTGTCCAAAGAGAAATGGGGAGAACAGTCTTATAATATTCAAAGTCTTTATCAACCGTGTAGATGGCAAACTCATTTTTGACAGCCACGGCGCATATAAGAAAATCCACAGCCGAGCCTTGTATCCCTTTGCGCCTGCAAATATTGGAATATTGGGCGGCCAATTCATAGTCTGAGGTCAGTATAGGAACGTCTGGCAAAAAGGAAAGTCGGTCTTTCAAGTCCATAAACTTAGTTTCATCAGAGATACCAGACAATATTTCCTACCGTATAGGTCCTATGATAACAGCTTGCAGGTCACGGAGCATTTTTGTGAGAGTCTCACATATTGTCGGTGAAGGATTCTTTCTCCTTAAAACCTCCGACCAAATACAGGTATCAACTAAAACCTTAGACATGACGATTCCTTTCTGTTTTGTAATCATAGGTTTCATCAAAATCCACGGTGCCGAAAGCAGCAATGAGATTCTCTGCCTGACGGCGCTGAATAAACTCCTTCAGGGCCAAAGTTATGGTTTCATGCTGAGTTTTTAAGCCGCCAACACGCACGGCTTGATTTAACAGGTTGCTGTCAAGCGCTAAATTTGTTGCCATGCCTAAAACGCTCCTTTCAGGATTTTAGCTTTTCCATGTCTGGAAAACGTCCATTTCTATGGAGTTATTTTACCATAAAATGAAGGTTCAGACAATGGAGAGGCGTTGTCCTCCCTGGGTGATGAAGGAGAGTTGAGTGTGCGGTCCCTTCCGGCAGGTATTTGCTTGCCGGAGGTGGGGCTTGCGGTTTTGCTTGTCTTTGGGGTTGACGTTATGATAGAAATAGCCCGCTCCGGCGACGAAGGCAGCATGACACTCAAAGGCTGGGGCGTAGGCCTAGCCTACACCAAACCGGGCAGCTGGTTCGCCCGCCTGGACTACGCAAGGCGCATCGGCTCTGACGAGCTCATGTCCAGAGAGGCAGAGCGCAGGGGCAGGATCTGGTTCATGGCGGGGAAGGTGTTCTGACAGGATTTAAGCTAAAGGGTCTCGCTGCGTACGAGGCTCTTTATTTTCACATGATATATTCATTGTATTCAGATAAATGGCAACTGCAAGATTTGACCTAAATAATTATTGACATTTATGGAGAAATAAGCTAATATAATAGCCGTGGGCTGAATTGCATGAAAATGTGAAATTTATCTCACAAATAAAGAGTACCTAATATCCAATGAAAGAGGTTGAATGTCAATGGCAAACATCGATCTGAGTCAGTATGGAATCACGGGTGTGAAAGAAATTCTCCACAACCCTTCTTATGAAGTGCTTTTTGAGGAAGAGACCAAAGAGGGCCTCACCGGTTTCGACAAGGGCCAGCTTACTGAGCTTGGCGCAGTAAACGTTATGACCGGCGTCTACACGGGCCGTTCTCCTAAGGACAAGTTCATCGTCATGGACGAGAACTCCAAGGATACCGTTTGGTGGACTTCCGATGAATACAAGAACGACAACCATCCTGCTTCCCAGGAAGCCTGGGCAGCTGTGAAGGAGATTGCCAAGAAAGAGCTCTCCGACAAGAAGCTCTATGTAGTGGATGCTTTCTGCGGTGCCAACAAGGATACCCGCATGGCTGTCCGCTTCATCATGGAAGTGGCTTGGCAGGCTCATTTCGTCACCAACATGTTCATCCAGCCTTCCGCTGAGGAACTGGAGAACTTCAAGCCTGACTTCGTGGTTTACAACGCTTCCAAGGCTAAGGTTGAGAACTACAAGGAACTGGGCCTGAACTCCGAGACTGCTGTGGTGTTCAACATCACCAGCAAGGAGCAGGTCATCATCAACACCTGGTATGGCGGCGAGATGAAGAAGGGCATGTTCTCCATGATGAACTACTTCCTGCCGCTGAAGGGCATTGCTGCTATGCACTGCTCCGCCAACACGGACAAAGAGGGCAAGGATACTGCTATTTTCTTCGGCCTCTCCGGCACCGGCAAGACCACCCTTTCCACCGACCCGAAGCGCCTGCTGATTGGCGACGACGAGCACGGCTGGGATGACGAGGGCGTCTTCAACTTCGAGGGCGGCTGCTATGCCAAGGTCATCAACCTGGACAAAGAGTCTGAGCCGGACATCTACAACGCCATCAAGCGCAACGCTCTCCTGGAGAACGTCACTGTTGACGAGAACGGCAAGATTGATTTCGCTGACAAGAAGGTCACGGAGAATACCCGTGTGTCCTATCCTATCGACCATATCAACGGCATCGTGAAGGGCAAGGTCAACGACCGTAGTGCAGCTCCTGCCGCCAAGAGCGTTATCTTCCTTTCCGCTGATGCTTTCGGCGTGCTGCCCCCGGTTTCCATCCTGACTCCGGAGCAGACTCAGTATTACTTCCTCTCCGGCTTCACTGCCAAGCTGGCAGGCACGGAGCGCGGCATCACTGAGCCCACCCCGACCTTCTCCGCTTGCTTCGGCCAGGCTTTCCTTGAACTCCATCCCACCAAGTACGGCAAGGAACTGGTGAAGAAGATGGAAGCCAACGGCACCAAGGCTTATCTGGTGAACACCGGCTGGAACGGCACCGGCAAGCGCATCTCCATCAAGGATACCCGCGGCATCATCGATGCTATCCACAGCGGCGCTATCAAGAATGCACCCACCAAGAAGATTCCGTACTTCAATCTCGAAGTTCCCACGGAGCTGGAGGGCGTAGATTCCAAGGTTCTCGATCCCCGCGACACTTATGCAGATCCTGCTGAGTGGGAGACGAAGGCCAAGGACCTGGCTGGCCGCTTCATCAAGAACTTCCACAAGTACGAGGGCAACGAGGCAGGCAAGGCTCTGGTGGCTGCTGGCCCGAAGCTCTAAGCTGAATACGACTTTTAGGAAAGAGTCCCAGTCTGGGGCTCTTTTTTTTGTGCGCTTTCTTGGGTATAATATACATAGAACAAAATTACGGAAGTGAAGCCTATGAAATTATCTGATTCTGTGAAATACATCAAGGGCGTGGGGCCCAAGAAGGCAGAAGCCCTGGGCAAGCTGGGCATAAATACTGTCTATGACCTCCTGACCTATTATCCCCGCACCTATGAGGACCAGAGTGTCCTGACTTCCATTGGGAAACTGAAGCCGGGGGTCCAGGCTACGGTGGCGGGGACTATCCTGAACCTGCAGGAAAAGCAGGGAGGCAGGCGGGGCATGAGCATCCTAACTGCCATGGTGGGGGACGGCACAGGTTTCCTTACCGTCACCTGGTTCAATCAGAAATTCCTGAAGAACAAGCTGAAGCCCGGCAAGCGGCTCTTTGTGACGGGCAAGGCCGCCTATGCCTACGGGGGCCGGGGACAGCTGGCCATGAGCCAGGTTCATTCCTTCGAGGTGCTGGAGGGGGAAGAGGACGCTGAGGAAAGGTGCGGGATACTGCCTGTATATCCCTCCACAGAGAAGCTGAACCAGAAGTACTTCCGCAAGATTCTGGGCGAGCTGTTGGAGAAGGATTTGCCGGATTTGCAGCTGCCTGAGCTGATTCCCGCAGGAATACGCAGGCACTATGAGCTGCTGCCCAGAGCAGCAGCGCTGAAGGCTATACATTTTCCCGAGGATTTTGTGCAGCTAAAAGAAGCCAGGAACGCTCTGGCCTTTGAGGAGCTTTACCTGATTCAGTGCGGCCTCATGTTGCTGAAGAAGAAGAATCAGCAGGAGGGGAAGGGCATCAGGCATTTGGTGAACAGCCGCAAGGTGGGAGCTTTGCTGGCAAGCCTGCCCTTCAAGCTGACCCGTGACCAGCACAAGGCCTGGCAGGAAATCTGCAAGGATATGGAAAGCCCCCTGCCCATGCGGCGGCTGGTGCAGGGGGATGTGGGCTCCGGCAAGACCGTGATAGCCATGCTGGCCCTGGTAAAGACGGTGGAAAACGGCTTTCAGGGGGCCATGATGGCCCCCACGGAAATCCTGGCCAGCCAGCATTACGAGAGCTTCAAGGCGCAGCTGGAGCCGTTGGGGCTAAGGGTGGGGTTCCTCTCCGGCAGGCTGACGAAAAAGAAGCGGGAGGAAATGTATGCAGCCCTCTCTGCCGGGGAATACGATATCGTCATCGGCACTCATGCTCTGATACAGGAGGGGGTGGACTTTGCCAGGCTGGGGCTGGTGGTAACGGATGAGCAGCACCGTTTTGGCATCGACCAGCGGGCGGCGCTGGAGAAGAAGGGGAATCTTACCCCTGATGTACTGGTCATGACCGCTACCCCCATCCCCCGCACCATGACCCTGACAGTGTATGGGGATCTGGACGTATCCCTTATCAGGGAATTGCCCCCAGGGCGCCAGCCCATCAGGACCTTCCTGCGGCAGCCGGACAGGCGGGAGCTTATCTATCAGTACGTGCGCACCCAGATAGAAGCCGGCCGGCAGGCCTATGTGGTCTGTCCCCTGATAGAGGGCAGCGAGGACAGTGACCTGCCTTCGGCAGAGGAAGTCTATGATGAGCTGCGCTACGGCATCTTTTACGGCATTCCCTGCGGCCTGGTGCATGGCCGCATGAAGGGGACTGACAAGGAAGCCGTGATGGAGGCGTTCTATGAGAACAAGGTGAAGCTGCTGGTGTCCACTACGGTCATAGAAGTGGGGGTGAATGTGCCCAATGCCAGCATGATGGTCATTGAAAATGCAGACCGCTTCGGCCTGGCCCAGCTGCACCAGCTCAGGGGGCGCATCGGGCGCGGCCAGTACAAGTCTTACTGCATATTGGTGTCCGAGGGCAAGACGGAAAATGCCAGGGAGAGGCTGAAAATCATGGAAAGCACCTCCGATGGCTTCCAACTGGCTGAGGAAGACCTGCGGCTGCGCGGCCCCGGCCAGTTCTTCGGCCACATGCAGCATGGCCTGCCGGACCTCAAGATTGCCGATGTGCTGGGGGATATGGATATCCTGCTGCAAGCCAGGGAAGCAGCAGCCGCTACCCTGGAGAACCGGGAAGATATGGACTTCGTGCTGCCTGTGCTGGCTGCCCAGTACAGGGAACAGTTTGCCAGGATAACAGAACTTTAAGGAATAAATGTTCTAAAAAGCATAGACAAGCGAACATAAGTATGGTAGTATATAAGCAGAACATAGGTACGGAAATATAGACAAAGGAGATATTACTGCTATGGATGCTATACTTATCAGCTTGTTTGTTCTTTCCATTCATGTGGTCTTGAAGTTTGGGTTCAGGCTTTGCCATATAGGCAGGTACTTGCTGGTCAGGAGGCGCAGAACCAGCATGAGCCTCCAGGACAGAGAGGTGGCTTTTCCTTGTTTTGAGGACAGGACGGCACAAAGGGCAAGGCATCAATTTCAATCTTTAAGGGCAGGATGAGCGCAGAGCTGTCATACGCAATAAGCGTGTGGCAGCTTTTTTCTGTTAACATAAAATAATCCCGGCACTTAGACGTGAGCCGGGATTTGGTGAATAGCATTGTTAAGTTGGATTCTGGCTGTCAGTTGTCAAGGACTGTTTCAAGCTCCTCCAGTGACTTCTGCTTGCTCTCATGTCCCAGGGCAATGACTACTGCCGAAATAATGACGAAGACAGAGGCAAACATCAGGAAGATGGTGTTCATGCCGAAGCTGCTGGCAATCATGACGCCTACCAGCATGGGAGCCAGCATGCCCCCGATGCGGCCGAAGCCTGCGGCCCATCCGCTGCCCAGGGCACGCATGGAGGTGGGATACTGCTCCGGGGTGTAGGTGTAGATGACGCCCCAGGCCCCCAGGTTGAAGAAGCTCATGGCTGCGCCCCAGGCGAGAAGAGTCTCAGAGGATGAAGCGTTGCCGAAGAAGAAGCTGCAGACACCGCTCATGAGCAGGAAAAGGGACAGGGTATACTTGCGGCCGATCACGTCCACCAGATAGGCGGCGGCAAAGTAACCGGGGAGCTGTGCCAGAGTCATAATCAGCACATATTCGAAGGTCTTCACCACGGCAAAGCCCTGGGCAAAGACGATGGAGGGCAGCCACATGAAGATGCCATAGTAGCTGAAGACAATGCCGAACCAGGCCAGCCACAGCATCAGCGTCCGCATGCGGAACTGGCGGTTCCAAAGTTTGGTGAAGCGAGGAGTTTCTTCCTTTACCTGGCCTTTTTCCACGGGGGTAAGTTCGCCTTCAAAGGGCTGGCTCACTACAGAGAGCTTCTTCTCCAGGCTGAGGATGATATCCTTGGCTTCTTCTACCCTGTTTTTGGAAAGAAGGTAGCGGACAGACTCAGGCATGTGCAGGCGGATAAGGAAGACGTAGAGAGCGGGGAGGGTGCCGATGACAAAGGCAATCTTCCAGCCGAACATGGGAATCAGCAGATAGGCGATGCAGGCAGCTACCAGCCAGCCCAAAGCCCAGAAGCTTTCCAGCAGCACGATGAAACGTCCCCGCAGGTGGGAGGGAGCGTATTCGCTCATGAGGGTGGCTGCCACCGGCAGTTCGCCTCCCAGGCCGAAGCCCACCAGGAAGCGGAAGAAAAGCAAAGACTCATAGCTCCAGGACAGGGCGCACATGCCGGTGGAAAGGCTGTAGAGCAGCACCGTGATGGAGAAGACTTTCTTGCGGCCGATGCGGTCAGCCAGAGTGCCGGCCAGCACCGCCCCCAGGGCCATGCCGATAAGGCCGATGGAACCAATCCAGCCCATCTGGGCAGGCGTCAGGCTCCAGTCTTTGGCCAGCACCGGCAGCACGAAGGCGATAAGCCCCGTATCCATGGAATCAAAAAGCCAGCCCAGTCCGGTCACTGCCAGCAGCTTGTACTGGAAGGACCCCACCGGGAGCTTTTCCAAGCGTTCAAGAATCATGTACCAAGACCTCTTTCTGTTAATAAGGATAATAATGACATTCCTGCTGTCTTGACACTTAGATAAACAGCATGTTTGCATTGTACTTAGACATAAAAAATTTGTCAAGTCATTTCCCCAGGCGTATACTAAGTTCTGTAAGCATGATATCAGTGACTTGACAGAAAGCGGAGGTGCTTTAGATGGAAATAAAGGAAATCAAGCCGGGGATGAAGCATGAAGTGACAGACAGGGTGACAGAAGATAAAACCGCAGGTGTCATGGGCAGCGGCAGCCTGCCGGTTTATGCTACCCCCGCCATGTCGTGCCTGATGGAAAAGGCAGCAGCAGAGCTGGCTGAGACCTTGCTGCCTGAGGGATATACTTCTGTGGGAGGAGCCATCAATATCCTGCATAAAGCACCTACGCCCCTGCGTGGACGTGTCAGGGCTGAGGCTGTGGTTGAGTCCGTGGAAGGACCCAAAATAACCTATAGGATTGCGGCTTATGATGAAGTCGGACTGATAGGTGAGGGCACACATGAGCGCTTTGCTGTGAATGAAGAAAAGTTCATGAACAAGGCCGCTGCACGCCTTCAGTCCTGAGAGAAAAGGCCGTCTATACATTGACGGAGTGACGGGTAAATGTTAGAATAAAGAAGTTTAGTAATCAAAGAAGGAGCGGTGTTCTTTTATGTCAGGACATTCTAAATGGGCCAACATCAAGCGGAAGAAGGGCGCAAATGACGCTATCCGCGGCAAGATAACCACGAAGATTGGCCGTGAAATCACTATAGCTGTGCGCATGGGCGGCGGGGATCCCACCGGCAATATGCGCCTGAAGTTGGCCCTTTCCAAGGCCAAGGCTAACAATATTCCCAAGGATAACATCAACCGTGCTATCCAGAAGGGCCTGGGCGCTACTGAGGGCAGCAACTACGAGGAGCTCATGTACGAGGGCTACGGTCCTGGCGGCACGGCTGTCATGCTGGATATCCTCACGGATAACCGCAACCGCACGGCTGCAGATGTGCGCCACCTCTTCTCCAAGTACGGCGGCAACCTGGGCCAGGATGGCTGCGTGGCCTGGATGTTCAAGAAGAAGGCTGTGTTCCTGGTTGAGAAGGAAACCTTCGATGACGAAGACGCTCTGATGGAAATTGTCCTCGAGGCCGGTGCTGATGACATGAAGGTCGATGAGGATGTCTTCGAGATTACGGCTGAGCCGGATGCTTTCGATGCTATCGAAGCAGCTCTGGGTGAGAAGGGTATTGAGACGGCTTCTGCAGAAGTCACCATGGTGCCTGACAACACGGTTCATCTGGAAGGCAAGGATGCAGAGAAGATGCAGACTCTCATCGATGCACTGGAAGACAATGATGATATCCAGAACGTCTACAGCAACCATGAGATTGATGAGGACTGATTGTCCCCATAATATTTGAGAAGGGCGGCCAGTTTGGCCGCCTATCTTGCGTATATACGGAGATTTTATGCTAGCATTAGGAATAGACCCGGGCACCGCTATCTGCGGCTACGGCTTTGTGGAGCAGGTGGGCAGCCGCCTGGTGCCCCGTGCCTACGGCGCCATCACCACCAGTCCCAAGATGCCCATGGAGGAAAGGCTCATGAAGCTCTACGATGAGCTGGATGCCCTCATCAAGGAGCACAAGCCTGATGTGATGGGCGTGGAGCAGCTTTTCTTCAACCGCAATATCACCACGGCTATTCCCGTGGGGCAGGCCAGGGGGATAGTGCTGCTGGCGGCGGCCAAGAATGGCCTGCAACTGGTGGAGCGCACTCCCCTGCAGGTGAAACAGTCTGTCACGGGGTATGGCAAGGCTACCAAGGAGCAGGTCATCTACATGGTCACCAAGATCCTGAACCTGCGGGAGCCGCCCCATCCCGATGATACGGCAGATGCCCTGGCCATTGCCATCTGTACCACTCACTGCATGAACAGCATCACCTGGCGGAATAAGCTGGGCTGATCTTCTAGCAGGTATTTCAGCAAAGGATATAGATTATGATTGGTTATTTACGAGGCAAAGTTGCATACCTTATGGCAGACCATGCCTTCCTGGATGTACATGGCGTGGGATATCGGCTCTTTATCTCTGAAGCTACCCGCAGGGAATTGCGGCTGAATGAGGAAGCACAGCTTTTCACTTATTTAAGCGTCAGGGAAGATGCTTTGCAGCTTTATGGCTTTGCTACCCAAAGGGAATACGACACCTTCCAGCTCCTGATTTCCGTTTCAGGCATTGGTCCCAAGGTAGCTCTTGGAATACTGTCCCACATTACACTGGACGGCCTCAGCCGGGCTATCCAGAACAAGCAGCTCACCATTCTTACCAAGCTGCCTGGCATCGGCAAAAAATCAGCAGAAAGGCTGGTGCTGGAGCTGAAGGACAAGCTTTCCTTCACGGGCGACGAAGCAGAGGAACTGCTGCTGGTCAGCGAGGATGAGGTGGCGGATGACAAGGTGGCAGAAGCCCAGGCAGCCCTGATTTCTCTGGGCTATACTCAGGCGGAGATCACTCCGGCCCTGAAACAGGCCGCCAGAGGCAAGGATTCTGCCGAGATCATCAAGCTGGCCCTTAAATTCTTGAGCAGAGCCTAAGGAGGGGAACAGTGGAAGATTTCAATGATATGAGCCTGGAGGACAGCCGCATCGTCTCCATGGGGGAGCAGATGGCAGACGACTGGCAGTACAGCCTGCGCCCTCGGAAGCTCAGTGAATACATAGGCCAGGACAAGGCCAAGAACAATCTGGATATTTTCATCAGGGCAGCCCTGAACCGCGGGGATGCCCTGGACCATGTGCTGCTCTATGGCCCCCCGGGACTGGGCAAGACTACCCTGGCCGGCATCATCGCCAATGAGCTGGGGGTCAATTTCCGCCAGACCTCCGGTCCCGCCATCGAGAAGCAGGGTGACCTGGCAGCGCTGCTTACCAATCTGCAGGAACGAGATGTGCTTTTTATCGATGAGATCCACAGGCTTTCCCGCAGTGTGGAAGAGGTGTTGTACTCCGCCATGGAGGACTATGCCCTGGATATCATCATCGGCAAGGGGCCAAGTGCCCGCTCTATCCGGCTGGATATTGCCCCCTTCACCCTGATAGGGGCTACCACCAAGGCAGGAGCCCTGGCACCTCCTCTCCGGGACCGCTTCGGTGTCATTTCCCGTTTGGAATACTATACGCCGGATTCACTGGTGCATATTGTGAAGCGGGCCGCTGAGATTTTGGAGATTCCCATCGAGGACCAGGGGGCGCTGGAAATAGCCCGCCGTTCCCGCGGCACCCCCCGCATTGCCAACCGCCTGCTGAAGCGGGTCCGTGATGTGGCGCAGATAGAGGGGCAGGGCATCATCACCGATGAGATTGCGGACAAGGCCCTGCGCATGCTGGAAGTGGATGAGGTGGGACTTGACCACACAGACAGGCGCATGCTGAATACCATGATCAGGAAATTCGCTGGCGGTCCTGTGGGTCTGGATACCCTGGCTGCTGCCATCAGCGAGACTACGGATACCATCGAAGACGTATACGAGCCCTTCCTTATACAACTGGGTTTTATCAACCGTACACCCAGGGGGCGTGTAGTCACCCGGGCAGGGTATGAACATTTGGGGATTCCCTATCCCACAGATTAAAGATTGAGGTGAGACGATGAGGCTTCTCCTGCATATGTGCTGCGGTCCCTGTTCCTGCTATCCCGTGAAGAAGCTGCGGGAAGAGGGCATTGAGCCCGTAGGCTATTTCTTCAACCCCAATATCCACCCCTACAAAGAGTGGGAAATGCGCTTGAAGGCCGCCAAAGAGTTTGCGGAAAAAGTGCAGCTGGAAATCCATACAGACGAGGAATACCGCCTGCGTGACTTCCTGAAAAGGGCGCTGATAGCGGAAACGGAGCCCAACGGGCGCTGTACCATGTGCTACACCTGGCGTCTGGAGCAGGCTGCCAAATTTGCCGCAGAGCAGGGCTTTGAAGCCTTTACCTCCACGCTTTTTTACAGCATTTACCAGCAGCATGACCTCATGCGCCGCACAGCAGAGCATTTTGCCGATGTCTACGGCGTGAAATTCTATTATGAGGATTTCCGTCCCGGCTGGCAGGAGGGCATTGACATCAGCCAGGAACTGGAGCTTTACCGCCAGCCCTACTGCGGCTGCATTTTTTCTGAAGAAGAGAGATATTCCAAGGCTATCCGCAAGGCACGGAAAAAGGAAAACAAGGCCAAAAAACGTGCCCGGCTGGAAGCCGCTGCTGCTTTGGGAGAAGGAGGAGCCTTATGAAAAAAAATGTTCTTGCTTTAGCCTGCCTGTTTTCCTGTTTTGCCTTGACGCCTGCAGAGGCGGCCTGGCAGCCGCAGCTTTCCATTGGCCTGACAGATGGTCAGGAGGCCCTTACCCTCAAGCTGCCCTGCAAGAGCCAGATTTTTGAGGGGAATGCGAAAAAACCAGCTTTGACCTTGCCCGCAGGAAGCCAGCTTTCCATTACCCATGGCGGCAGCCATTTTTCAGTCAATGGCAAAAAACTGAAGAATAACGGGGAAGGGCTTTTCATCAAAGCTGCACCTGATGTGAAAGATTATGTTTTCACTTTAAGCCAAAAAGATTACAGAGGAACGGCCAAAATCATGGTCAGGCACGGCAAGCTGGCCCTCATCAATGTGGTGGATACGGAAGATTATCTGAAGGGGGTAGTTCCCGAGGAAATGCCCCCTGACTGGCCTGTCGAGGCTTTGAAAGCCCAGGCAATAGCGGCTCGCACCTATGCTTTGGAAAATCGCAAGCGCCATGAGGGGGAGGGCTTTGACCTCTGCGCCAATACCCACTGCCAGCAGTATCTGGGCCGGAAGTCGGAAAAGGCGGCTGCCGATAAGGCCATTGAAGCTACGGCAGGGGAAGTGCTGACTTATCAGGGCCAGCTCATTGATGCTCTTTTCCATACTGATTCCGGCGGCATGACGGAAAACAGCGAAGATGTCTGGGGCAGCAAACTGCCCTATCTCCGGGCAGTGGAGGAGAAGGAGAAGTATACCAAGCCCTGGAAGAATACCTTCACAGCTGAGCGTGTGGCTTCCCTGGCTGGCAAGAGCAGCCATAAGGACATAGGCGACTTGAAGAGAATAGAGCTGTCCAGCCTCAAGATAGGCCAGAGCAGCAAGGAACGTACGGTCTCCGGCAGGGTAAAGCAGGTGGTCTTCGTGGGCAGCAAGGGCAGGGCCGCAGTCAGCGGCAATGACCTGCGCAGCCTGCTGGGGCTGCGCAGCACCATGTTCGATATGAAGATGAGCCACAAGCAGGTCACGGTGGAAGGATATGGCTGGGGCCACGGCCTGGGACTTTCCCAGTGGGGAGCAAAGAAATGGGCAGAAGCGGGAAAGGGTTATCGGGATATACTGAAGCATTACTATCAGCATACGGCGCTGAAAAAACTATACTGACTTGATTCACGGAAAAGAAGGATTTTAAGCATGTTATTATCAGATTTTGACTACGACCTGCCAGAAGAGCGCATTGCCCAGACTCCCATAGAGCCGCGCAATGCCTCCCGGCTCATGGTACTGAACCCTCAGGATAAATCTATCCAGCATAAGCATTTCTACGACCTCAAGGAATTTTTGGTGCCCGGTGATACCCTTATCTTCAATGACACCCGCGTGCTGCCCGCCCGCCTGATTGGCCATCGTGCCCAGACTGGGGGCAAGGTGGAGGTCTTCCTGCTGCGCCGCATAGATGCCACCCATTGGGAAACTCTGGTGAAGCCCGGCAAGAAGGCCCGCCCCGGCAACGAGATTGAATTCAGTGAGGAACTTTCCTGCGTGGTTACTGACCATACGGACTTCGGCGGCCGCATTGTGGAATTCAAGTTTGACGGCATTTTTGAAGAGATCCTTGACAGGCTGGGAGAGACTCCTCTGCCGCCCTATATCCATGAGAAGCTGGAGGATAAGGAACGCTACCAGACGGTTTACAATCGTGAGGAGGGTTCCGCTGCCGCTCCCACGGCGGGCCTGCACTTCACCAAGGAACAGATGCAGGAACTGAAGGACATGGGCATCAACCTGGGCTTTGTGACCCTTCATGTAGGCTTGGGCACTTTCCGTCCCGTCAGCACGGAAAAAATCGAAGAACATGAGATGCACAAGGAATATTATTCCATTCCCCAGGAGACAGCAGACCTGATCAAGCAGACCAAGGAAGCTGGGCACCGTGTCATCGCCGTGGGCACTACTTCTATCCGCACCCTGGAATCTGCCGCCACGGCCAAAAATGAGATTGCAGGCAAGAGCGGCTGGACCCAGATTTTCATCTATCCCGGCTATGACTTCAAGATCGTAGACGCTATCATCACCAATTTCCACCTGCCCAAGTCCACTTTGATTATGCTGATAAGTGCTTTTGCGAACCGCAAATTTATTTTGGAGGCCTACAAGACGGCAGTGGAAGATAAATACCGGTTCTTCTCTTTTGGTGATGCAATGTTCATATCCGGACCTCAGACTGAAGCAGATCGGGAAAGAGACGTTGCAGAACTAAGGGAAAAGTAAGCTGTTTTGCCCTTGCCTTGCACGTATTTGCTGTTCGTGCCTATGTACTGGAGTAACAGAAAATGACTGAAATAGTGGAAGAAAAACTGAAGCTTTTGCCGGACAGCCCCGGGGTCTACCTTATGAAGAACGAACAGGGCAGGATTATCTATGTAGGCAAGGCCGTGGTGCTGAAGAACAGGGTACGGCAGTATTTCCAGAGCAATAAGAACCACTCTCCCAAGGTGCGGGCCATGGTATCCCATATTGCGGATTTTGAGACCATCATGACTGGCACTGAGGTGGAGGCCCTGATCCTGGAATGCAACCTCATCAAGAAGCACCGCCCCCATTACAATATCAGCCTCAAGGATGACAAAAGCTATCCCTATGTGAAGGTCACGGTGCAGGAGGAGTTTCCCCGTGTTTTCATCACCCGCCGGCTGACCAGGGATGGCTCACGCTATTTCGGTCCCTATACCAATGCCATGGCAGTGAAGGACAGCTTGAAGCTTTTGCGCCGGCTGTTTCCCCTGCGTACCTGCAAGCACCTGCAGGACAGGCCCTGCCTGGAATTCCACATCAAGCGCTGCCTGGCTCCCTGTGTGGGCAAAGTCTCCGAAGAAGACTATCAGGTTATGATCAAGGCGGTGCTGCTGTTTTTGGAAGGCCGCACGGATGAGGTGGAAAAGGAACTCACTTTCCGCATGGAAAAGGCAGCAGAGGATTATAATTTTGAACTGGCTGCCAGGGTGCGCGACCAGCTGCTGGCTGTGCAGAAGGTGGCGGAAAAGCAGAATATCATCACGGGGGCGGGGGACCAGGATGCCATCGGACTGGCCCGCTCTGAAATGGGTGTCTGCGTGGAGATTTTCTTCATACGCAGCGGCAAGATGATAGGCCGGGAGCATTTCCTGCTGGGAGGCAGCGAGGAAGAAAAGGATGAAGATATACTGCTGGCTTTCATGCAGCAGTATTATCATAGAGCTGCCTTCGTGCCGCGGGAGATACTGCTTCCTTTGGAGATTCCTGCTGAGGAGCAGCTGCTGCTGGAAGAATGGCTGACGGAGAAGAAGGGCAAGGCCCAGGTGCATCTTATCCGTCCCCAGCGCGGCACCAAGCGGGACATCGTCTCCATGGCCGCCAGCAATGCCGAGAAATACCTGCAGGACGAGGCAGCCAAGCTCAAGCAGGCCAATGAGCAGACCATGGGAGCGGTGCGGGAACTGGGGCAGTACCTGGGATTGTCGAAGCTGCCCAACCGCATGGAATGTTTCGATATTTCCCATATACAGGGCTCCGAAACTGTGGCTTCCATGGTGGTCTTCGAAGGCGGGCTGCCCAAAAAGGAGGACTACCGCCGCTTCAAGATCCAGAGCACCGAAGGCAAGCCTGATGACTTCCTTTCCATGAGGGAGGTCACCACCCGCCGTTATGTGGGGCTGCCAGAGGAAGAACTGCCGGATCTTATCGTCATTGACGGCGGCAAGGGACAGCTTTCCTCTGCTTTGGAAATCATCAGGCAGCAGGCAGGGCATCTGCAGGTGCCGGTGGTAGGTCTGGCCAAGCAGTTTGAACTGGTATTCAGGGAAGGTGAGAGCGAACCCGTGGTGCTGCCGCGGCACAGCCAGGCACTCTACCTTATCCAGCGCATCCGTGATGAAGCTCACCGCTTTGCCATCACTTATCACAGGAAACTTCGAGGCAAGCGCAATATGGTGTCTGTGCTGGACCATATCGTAGGCATCGGCCCCAAGCGCAGGCAGGCCCTTTGGGCTCATTTCGGCAGTTTGGCAAAAATCAAGGCGGCGGGAGTGGAGGAACTGGCCTCTGCTCCCGGCATGAACAGGCCTGCAGCAGAGGCCGTGCATAATTTTTTCCTCATGCAGCAGAAGCTGATAGAGGGCAAGGGAAAGGACAATCAAGTTGGAGAAGATAATTGACCTGCATGTGCATTCCTATATTTCAGATGGCAGCTACAGCCCCGCAGGGCTGGCTGAGCTGGCAAAAGAGCGGGGGGTGGCGGCCTTTGCCCTGACGGACCACGACAGCATGCTGGGGTGCCAGGAGGCGGCTGAGGCTGCTGCTTCCTGCGGTGTGGGCTTTATCAACGGCATGGAGCTCAGCGCTGATTTTGAGAGCCATAAGGTGCATATCGTGTGCCTGGGCTTTGACCCTGAGCACCCTTCCTTCCGAAAACTCTATCAGAAAGTGCGCGGCATCAAGGAAGCCAGGATTCCTGAGATGATAGATTTTGTCCGGGATAAGGGCATTGACATTTCCCTGGAGAAAGTGCGTCCCTTTGCCAGAGGCAATGTGGACAGGTATGCCCTCATGCGCTTCATGGTATCTCTGCACATGTATGAAAGGGCCCAGCCCATCTGGGACAATTTCCTTGACCCTGCTGCCAGGGAACTGGGGATAAATGTCAATATCACTGCTGAGGAAGCCCTGCCTTTGCTTCACGAAGCAGGGGCAGTTACGTCCCTGGCACATTTTCACAAGGCCATCGGCCTCAAGGGGCTTGACCGCCACGAGCAGGAGCAGGCTATCCTGCGCCTGCATGAGATGGGGCTGGACGGCATGGAGCGTTTTTATCCCAACTACACCGCCGAGGACGAGGCTTTTGCCGCCTATATGATAGACAAGTACAGCCTGCTGCCCACCGGCGGCACGGACTTCCATGGCACGAACCGCCCCGGCATTGAACTGGGAACGGGGATTGAGGGCAGGATGCAGGTGCCTTATAGTTATTTTGAGCAGATAACTGCCCTGACCAGGCAGGAATAAGACCTCTCTATGAAGAAGATACCAATTAAAGAAAGTCTGTTGATGGTATCTGAATAGGAGGGCCTGTTATGAAGGTATGGGTTTGCTCAGTATGCGGCTGGATTTACGATGAGGCAAAGGGAGATGCGGATTACGACCTGGCTCCCGGCGTGAAGTTCGAGGATTTGCCGGAGGATTTTGTCTGCCCCTTGTGCGGCGTAGGCAAGGATCAGTTTGAAGAACAGTAGGAATATCATGATTTTCTGGGGACGCCTGAGGGCGTCCTTTTTTGCTGTAAAGTTTTATTTGTCAGACGATTTTTGAATGCAAGGACATATGTCCCTTTTTGTTGACAGAGAATGGATTTGCATATATTATGGGAGAGTAGCCAAGTTAATCACTCATTAGAGAAGGGGAGACGATCTAAGCTCATGAAAGAGTACAAACCGTTCAAATCCGGCAAGGTCCGCGAAATCTATGACCTGGATGACAGCCTGGTACTGGTGGCCACTGACCGCATTTCGGCCTTTGACCATATCCTTGAGAACGATATTACGGACAAGGGCGCTATCCTCACCCAGATGTCCAGGTTCTGGTTTGATTTCACCAGCGATATCCTGCCGAACCATGTGCTTTCCACGGACACGGCAGACCTGCCGGAGTTCTTCCAGAAAGATGAGTTCCAGGGACGCACCACCAAGTGCCGGAAACTCAAGATGATTCCCATGGAATGCATTGTGCGTGGCTACATCACCGGCAGCGGCTGGGAAAGCTATCAGGAAAACGGCACTGTCTGCGGTATCAAGCTGCCTGCCGGTCTCAAAGAGTCCCAGCAGCTTCCTGAGCCCATTTTCACCCCCAGCACCAAGGCTGAGCTGGGTGACCATGACGAGAACGTAACCCTGGAGCAGGGCGCAGCCTGTGTAGAGAAAGTCTTCCCCGGCCATGGTCAGGAATATGTGGAGAAAATCCGCGACTACACCATTGCCATCTACAAGAAGTGCGCCGAGTACGCCAAGTCCAAGGGCATCATCATCGCTGATACAAAGTTTGAGTTCGGCGTGGACGAGGAGGGCAACATCGTCATTGGTGACGAGATGCTGACTCCCGACAGCTCCCGTTTCTGGCCTCTTGAAGGCTATGAAGCAGGCCATGGACAGCCTTCCTATGACAAGCAGTTCGTTCGTGACTGGCTGAAGGCTAATCCTGACAAGGGCTATAAGCTTCCCCAGGACATCATTGACAAAACTATTGCCAAGTACAAGGAAGCCTATAAGATGCTGACTGGCAAGGATTTCTGAGAGAATGACTGTGGGACCGGGGCTCCCGGTCCTGCGGTATGTGCATATATTGAAGGAGGCGGAGCGAAGTGAAGACAGCTATTCTGATGGGCAGTGATTCCGACTGGCCAATCCTGAAGCCTGCAGTAGAGGTTCTGAAGCAGTTTGGCATTGAGCCCGTGGTGGAAGTAGCATCTGCCCACCGCACCCCGGACAAGGTCCGCAATTTCGTCACCAAGGCTGTCGAGGACGGCGTAGGTGTGTTCATTGTGGCGGCAGGAGCGGCTGCCCATCTGGCCGGAGTGGTGGCAAGCTATACCACCAGGCCTGTTATTGGTGTGCCCATCAATGCTACTCCCCTGAACGGCATGGATGCCCTGCTTTCCACTGTGCAGATGCCCTCTGGCGTGCCGGTAGCGACTATGGCAGTTAATGGCGCCAAGAATGCAGCTATCCTGGCAGTGGAGATTTTTTCTGTGGCTGATGCCGCCCTCCAGCAGAAGCTGGCTGATTATCGCGAGGAAATGGTACAAGGTGTAGAGAAGAAGGCAGCCCGTGTAGCTGCACAGCTTTAAGCTGCGCGCTGGCGGACTGTTTTTGTATTATTTGAAAGAGAGAACTGTAGAACATGTATGAAAATGACTGCGCATTAAAACCCCAGTGGCATGAGGAATGCGGTGTCTACGGCGTTTATTCACGCACAGAAGACGTATCTACCATGACCTATCTTGGTCTGTATGCCCTGCAGCACCGCGGCCAGGAAAGTGCCGGCATTGCCATTACGGATGGTGCCTGGATGGATGTTTCCCGTGGCATGGGCCTGGTGAACGAAGTTTTCCGCCATCAGGTTCCCCACATGGAGAATCAGACCATTGCCATTGGCCATGTCCGTTATTCCACCACGGGCTCCAGCCTGCTGGCCAACACCCAGCCTTTGCTGGTGAATTACGCCAGAGGCAAGATTGCCCTGGCTCATAACGGCAACCTGACCAATGCTGCTGCTATCCGGGCTGATCTGGAGGAGCAGGGCACCATTTTTCAGACTTCCATTGATTCCGAGGTCTTTGTGAATCTCATTGCCCGCTCCCGTCAGGAGACCATTGAGGAAAAGATCATCGAGAGCCTCAAGCAGATCAAGGGGGCTTACTGCCTTACTATCATGACGGAATCTAAGCTCATCGGGGCTCGTGACCCTCAGGGTTTCCGTCCCCTTTGCCTGGGCAAGACCGAGGAAGGCAGTTATATCCTCTCTTCCGAGAGCTGCGGCCTGGACGTGGTGGGGGCGGAGTTTATCCGCGATATCCTGCCCGGAGAGATGGTGGTAATCGATGATGAAGGGGTGAAATCATTCCCCTTTGCCACCGAGGAAAAGAAAGCGTCCTGCGTTTTTGAATACATCTACTTTGCCCGTCCTGATTCTGTCATTGACGGCCAGAGCGTACACGAAGCCCGTTTCATGATGGGCAGGCAGCTGGCCAGGGAGTCCGGTTTCAAGGGAGATGTTGTCATCTCCGTGCCCGATTCCGGCACCACGGCTGCCACGGGCTTTGCCTACGAGTCAGGCATTCCCTTCATGGAAGGGCTCATCAAGAACCGCTATATCGGCCGTACCTTTATCCAGCCTACCCAGAAGAAGCGCGATACGGCAGTGAAGCTGAAGCTCAACGCCATCAGCGCTGCTGTGAAGGGCAAGTCCGTCATCATGGTGGACGACAGCATCGTGCGCGGCACCACCAGCGGCAAAATCGTGAAAATGCTGAAGGATGCGGGAGCAAAAGAAGTGCACATGTGCGTTTCCAGTCCTCCCATTGGTTATCCCTGCTACTATGGCATAGATACTTCCATTCGCAAGGAACTCATCGCTGCCACCAAGAGCGTGGAGGAGATCCGCCAGTTCATCGGCGCCGATTCCCTGCATTTCCTCTCCCTGGAGGGCTTGAAGAAGTGCATGATGGATGTGCATCCTGAGGATATGTGCTATGCCTGCTTCAACAAGGCTTATCCCATTGAAGATGGGGAAAAGCCCGCTGGCAACAGCAAATATGTCTTTGAGCACCCCAAGTGCTGAGGACGACGATTTTTCGTGGATAGCTGAAACTTGAGCATTAGAGGAGTTTTTGATTGCCAATGACTGAGAAACTTACATATAAAGATGCAGGCGTGGACATTGATGCTGGTAACCGCAGCGTACAGCTTATCAAAGACAGCGTGAAGGCCACCTATCGTCCTGAGGTGTTGGGAGATTTGGGCGGCTTTGGCGGGCTTTTTGCCCTGCAGGCGGCAAATTACAAGGAGCCTGTGCTGGTATCCGGCACGGACGGCGTAGGCACCAAGCTGCGCCTGGCTTTCATGCTGGACAAGCATGATACCATCGGCCAGGATGCTGTGGCCATGTGCGTGAACGATATCCTGGTGCAGGGGGCCGAGCCTCTCTTTTTCCTGGACTACCTGGCTGTGGGCAAGCTTGATCCCGATCAGGTGGCAGATGTGGTGAAGGGCGTGGCCAGCGCCTGCCGTGAGTCCGGTTGCGCCCTGATTGGCGGCGAGACGGCTGAAATGAACGGCTTCTACCCTGAAGGCGAGTATGACATTGCCGGCTTTGCCGTAGGTGTGGTGGAGAAATCCAAGCTGATTACTTCCGAGAAGGTCAAGGAAGGGGATATCCTGCTGGGACTGCCCAGCTCCGGCGTTCATTCCAACGGCTACTCCCTGGTGCGCAAGATTGTCTTTGAGCACAAGGGCTTCAAGGGCGATGAGTATATTGAGGAACTGGGCAAGACCATCGGTGAGGAGCTCCTGACTCCCACCCGCCTCTATCCCCAGTCCTGCCTGCCCCTGTTGAAGGAATTCGACCTGCATGGTTTGGTGCATATCACTGGCGGCGGTTTCTACGATAATATTCCCCGTGCTCTGCCGGAGGGACTGGCTGTGGAAGTCAATGCCGAAGCCTGGCAGGTGCCTCCCATTTTCAAGCTGCTGCAGCAGTGGGGCAATGTGGACTGGCCTGAGATGTACCGTACCTTCAACATGGGCATTGGCATGGTGCTCATTGCCAGCATAGATGAGGCTGAGAAGATTGAAGCTTTCCTGGCTGCCCGGGGCGAAACGGTTTATGAGATTGGCCGGGTAGTGAAGGGCAATCACGATGTGACCATCAAAGGCGGGGTGTTCCGTGGCTGAGAAGGAAAAACTGGGAGTCCTCTGCTCAGGCCGGGGCACGGACCTGCAGTCCATCATTGATGCCATCGGCCGCGGAGAGGTAGAGGCAGAGATTGCCGTTGTCCTTGCAGACAAGCCTGAGGCCTTTGCGCTGGAAAGGGCCAGGAAGGCCGGCATCAAGGCGGTATGTGTGAATCGCAAGCAGTATGAGGGGCGGGAGCCTTTTGAGGAAGCTCTCATCAAGGAGCTGGAGGAAGCCGGAGTCACCCTGGTGGTGCTGGCAGGCTTCATGCGCATCCTGACGCCGCTTTTTGTCAGGCATTTTGCAGGGCGCATCATGAACATACACCCTGCACTCCTGCCAAGTTTCCCGGGGGCCCATGCCCACAGGGATGTGCTGGCCTACGGCGTGAAGGTCAGCGGCTGCACGGTGCACTTTGTGGATGAGGGGACGGATTCCGGTCCCATCATCATGCAGGCCGCTGTGCCGGTGCTGCCGGGGGATACGGAAGAAACTCTGGGGGCACGGGTGCTGGAACAGGAACATATCATCTACCCCAAATGCGTACAGCTTTACTGCGAAGGCAGGCTCAAGGTTGAAGGTCGTCATGTGCATATCATAGAAGGAGAAAAGGCTTAAATGAAAATCAAGCGCGCGCTGATCAGCGTTTCCAATAAGAATGGTGTTGTGGAACTGGCCAAAAGGCTTCATGCTGCAGGGGTGGAAATCATCTCCACCGGCGGCACTATGAAGTCTATCAAGGAAGCGGGCATTCCCGTGACCTATGTGAGCGATGTGACGGGCTTCCCCGAGATCATGGATGGCAGGGTCAAGACCCTGAATCCCTTTATCCACGGCGGCATCCTTTCTGTCCGTGACAATCAGGAGCACCTCAATCAGATGCAGGAGCATGGCATCAAGGGCATCGACCTGGTGGTGGTGAACCTCTATCCCTTCAAGGAGACTATTGCCAAGCCCGGTGTGGAGCTGGCTGAAGCTATTGAAAACATCGATATCGGCGGTCCTGCCATGATCCGTGCAGCTGCCAAGAACTTCAAGTTCGTCACCATTGTCACCAACCCTGCCCGCTATGAGGAGGTGGCAGCTCAGGTGGAAGCCGACGGCGAAGTCAGCGACAGCCTGCGCATGGAACTGGCTCAGGAAGCTTTTGCCCATACTGCCGACTATGATACGGCTATCAAGGATTATCTGGCCAAGGTCATCAAACAGGGGGAGAAGGCATGAATATCCTGGTAATCGGCGGCGGCGGCCGTGAGCACACCCTGGCCTGGAAACTTGCCCAGAGCCCCAGGGTGGAGCAGATTTTCGCTATCCCCGGCAATCCTGGCATGGCGAAGGTAGCCCAGTGCGTAGAGGGCATTTCCCTGGACAACAACGAGATGATTGTGGCCTTTGCCCAGCAGGCAGCTATTGACATGGCAGTGGTAGGGCCGGAGGCGCCACTTACCCGTGGCCTGGTGGATGCTTTGGAGGAAGTTGGCATTCCCGCCTTTGGCCCCAGTCAGGCAGCGGCAGAGCTGGAGGGTTCCAAATCCTTTGCCAAGGCCATGATGGAAAAATACCACATTCCCACGGCCAGGTTCAAGGTCTTCACCAAGGCCGAGGAGGCCCGTGACTATGTGAAGGAGCAGGGGGCTCCCATTGTCATCAAGGCAGACGGTTTGGCAGCCGGCAAGGGGGTAGTGGTAGCCCAGACGGTGGAGGAAGCCATTTCCGCCGTCAACAATATCATGGAAGGAAATTCCTTCGGCAATGCAGGCAGCCGCGTGGTCATTGAGGAGTGCATGGTGGGAGAGGAAGCTTCCCTGCTGGCCTTCACAGACGGCGAGACCATCGTCCCCATGATCAGCTCCCAGGACCACAAGCGGGCCTATGACGGGGACAAGGGCCCCAACACAGGCGGCATGGGCACCTATGCTCCCGCACCGGTCATGACTCCTGACATGGTGGAGATTGCTGTTGAGAAGGTGCTGAAGCCCATCATCGCAGGCATGAAGGCCGAGGGTCGTCCCTACAAGGGCTGCCTCTATGCCGGCCTGATGATTACGGCAGAAGGTCCCAAGGTGGTGGAGTTCAATGCACGTTTTGGCGACCCGGAGACCCAGGTGGTGCTGCCGCTCTTGAAGAGCGATCTGGCGGAAATCATGCTGGCCTGCTGCGAGGGAAAACTGGACCAGCAGGAAATCCAGTGGTCCGACGGGGCGGCTGTCTGCGTAGTGCTGGCTTCTGGCGGCTATCCCGGCAGCTATATGAAGGGTGCGCCTATCCATGGCCTGGAGGAAGCTGAAGCGGCAGGCACCATGGTTTTCCATGCCGGTACGGCAGAAAAAGACGGCAAGATTGTCACCAGCGGCGGACGTGTGCTGGGCGTGGTGGCAGAGGCTGAGAATATCAAGGCAGCTGTGGATAAGGCTTATGCAGGAGTGGAGAAGATCCATTTTCAGGGTGTGCAGTACCGCAAGGATATTGCCCACAGGGCCCTGGAAAGAATGCAGGGGTGATTGTCCCTTCCAGGCAGCAAAATTTGATTGCTATTTTTTGCCTTTGATGATATACTGATAACGAAAACAGCATACAGGCTTTCCATGGCTGACGGTTCAGCAGAGTTCACTGCATGCCGTGGGAAGCTTTACAAGCCGACCGTCTGGGCGAGAAGTTCCTGCCCAGGCGGTCTTTTGCGTGTTGGCAGAAATCCCTTGAGTTTTTGGGGCAGAGCTTCTTGAGTTTCGTGAAAGGAAGGTTTCCTATGAGAAATCGCTGGCTCATTGCCCTGTCTGCCATCGGTCTTCACATCTCCATTGGCAGCGTCTATGCCTGGAGTGTGCTCACCAAGCCCATGATGATGGAAATGGGAGCAACCTTGAAGGAAGTCACCTGGGTGTTCTCTATTGCCATCCTCTTCCTTGGCCTTTCTGCAGGATTCCTGGGCAGTTTCGTGGAGAAAATTGGTCCCAGGAAAAGCGGTCTGCTTGCCACTTGCTTCTTTGGTGCTGGCATGCTGGGAACAGCCCTGGCTATTTATCTGCACAGCCTGCCCCTGCTGTATCTTTTTTATGGCTGCATCGGCGGTGTGGGGCTGGGAGTGGGCTATATCACGCCAGTGTCTACGCTGGTGAAGTATTTCCCCGGCCATAGGGGATTTGCCACGGGACTTGCCATCATGGGCTTCGGCTTTGCTGCCCTGTTGGCCGGGCCTTTGATGCAGCACCTTTCCACAGTTTATGGCCTGGTCAATAATTTCATCATCATGGGGCTTTCTTATATGGTCGTGATGGCGGCTTCCTCCCTTTATCTGAAGCCGCCTGTCCTGGAAGTTCCGAAGCATCAGATAAGCCAGAGACAGCATGGACTTACTGCTCCGGAAGCTGTGAAGACCTGGCAGTTTGGGGCACTTTGGTGGATCTTCTTCGTGAATATCACCTGCGGCATTGGTCTTTTGGCAGTGGCTTCACCTATGGCTCAGGAGGTAGTTGGCATGGAGGCTTCTGAGGCAGCTTCCATGGTAGGCATTATCGGCCTCCTCAATGGAGCAGGGCGTATTTTCTGGTCCAGCGTCTCAGATTTCCTGGGCCGCGCTGTTACCTATGCCCTGTTCTTTGCCATAGAGATCCTGGCTTTTGGTCTTTTGGCTCAGACAAATGAGGCACTGATGTTCCAGGCTTTGGTATTTTTGATCATCACTTGCTATGGGGGCGGTTTTTCCTGCATGCCGGCGTATCTTTCTGACCTCTTTGGTACCCGTCAGCTCAGCGCCATACACGGCCGCATCCTCACTGCCTGGGGGATGGCTGGCCTGGCAGGCCCCACGCTTATTGCTGTGTTCAGGGAAAGCACCAGCGGTTATGGTGCAACCTTGTATTTCTTTGCTGGCTGCTTTGTGCTGAACTTGCTCATAGCCCTGCTGCTGAAAGCAAGAGGGCAGTCCGGGGAGGATTTTGTCATTCTTCCTGCCCCGCCTCGTGTTGGCAAGAATAATTGCTGAGAAGGCGGTCCTATCCTGACAGAACCTGCTTCCTGCCGGAGTATTTCGCGGCAGGGAGCAGGTTTTTTGCCTTAGTGAAGCGAATTCATACCATATACACAGAAAGGGAGGCAGATAAGATGGGACTTTTCAGCGGGCTTATGGGCAACGCGGCTAAGACAAGTGTTGAAGAGGTAAAGGAAGACTACGGCAAACTGTTGGGGAAGAATGAGGAAGTCCTCCAGGCATACCAATGGGTCAGGGACCTGATGATCTTTACTGATTTCAGGCTGATTTTGGTAGATATACAGGGAGCCACCGGCAAGAAAGTGGAATACCATTCCATTCCCTATAAGAGCATCCGTCATTTTGCAGTAGAGTCAGCAGGCCACTTCGACCTGGAGGCGGAACTGAAGATCTGGGTAGCCAGCATGGGCACAGAGCCGCTGGTGTATACCTTCAGCAAAGATGCCGATGTTTACAGTGTGCAGGCACTTTTGGCTGAGTGCGTAGGCAGGTGAATCATGAAGGCGATATATTTGGACTGTTTTTCCGGCATCAGCGGCAATATGCTGCTGGGAGCGTTCCTGCAAAGCGGGGTCCCTTTTGAATATCTGAATGATGAGCTGCAGGAATTGGGGCTTCATGATGAATATGAACTAAAGGCGAATACGGTGAGCAAGAACGGCATTGCCGCCGTGTATGTGGAAGTGCTGACGAAAGAACAGCATGGGCGGGACGGATCCCATGAGGATGGGCATCATCACCATTCCTGGGGGGAAATCTGCAAATTGATAAGAGGGTCGGGCTTGACAGAGAAGGTCAGGGACCTCAGTTGCGGGATCTTTGGGACTCTGGCTGCGGCTGAAGGAAAGATCCATGGCATGAATGTCGATGATGTTGTTTTCCATGAAGTGGGGGCTTTGGATTCCATCGTGGATATTGTGGGCAGCGCTATCTGCCTGGAATATCTTGATATTGAAAAAGTCCTGGTATCACGCATCAATACCGGCAGCGGTTTTGTGCGTTGTGCTCACGGCCTGATACCTGTGCCTGCGCCTGCCACGGCAGAATTGCTATTAGGATTGCCAACTTATCACAAGGGGGCTGAGAGAGAACTGACAACTCCTACAGGAGCTGCGTTCCTGAAGAGCCTGGCCTCTTATGAGGAAAGCCTGCCGGTAAATTTCAAGACAGAAAGCATCGCCTATGGTGCCGGGACCTGGGATCTGGAAATCCCAAATGTGCTCAGGATGTATTTGGGAGAACTTCTGTGACAACGTGCTGATGATTTTTGTACCTGTCCTGGCAGGAATTTTCTTTTATAAGATTCTTCAGGCCGCTTTGTCATAAGCGGTCTGTTTGTGGTAAAATACCCATAAGAGTGTTTTTGACAGGAAGGCAGGTATGGATATGGTTAGTCAGGAAACAATGATGTTCAAGTTCGGCAATGATGAAAACAAGGCAGAGACGGTTATCCGCAATGCTTGTGCCGCCATGGAGGAAAAGGGGTACAATCCCATCAATCAGCTGGTAGGCTACCTTCTCTCCGGGGACCCCGCTTATGTTACCAGCCACAATGATGCCCGCAGCAAGATTCGCTCCCTGGAGAGAGATGAGCTGCTGGAAGAGTTGGTGCGCGCTTATCTGGAGAAGAAAGAATGAAGAGATATTTAGGACTTGATATCGGCGACCGTACCATAGGAATTGCAGCCAGTGATCTCTTAGGGCTTACGGCACAGGGCGTGGAGACCATCCGCCGTACGGATATGGAGTCGGATATCAGGCGCCTGGGAGAACTGATGGAGCAGTATGAGACGAAATCCTTGGTTTCAGGCTATCCCAAGAATATGAATGGCACCGAAGGAGAACGGTGTGAATTTGTGAAAGAATTCATGGCAGAGGTACAGAAGACTTACCCCGATACGGAAGTGTTTTTCTGGGATGAACGGCTTTCTACTGTGGCTGCCACCCGCTCCCTGCTGGAGGCAGACGTTTCCCGCAGGAAGAGGCGAAAAGTCATAGACAAGATGGCGGCAGTCTTCATTCTTCAGGGCTTCCTGGACAGCCCTCAGGCCAAGGGTTGACAAGCGGGTTTTCATTAAGGTAAAATTCAATTATTGAAAAATGATAGGAGAGGTGATTGTCATGTCCGATAAGGAAAAAGATATGCAGGATGAGGATGTCATGGTTGTCATGACTGATGAAGAAGGTAACGAGTATTACTACCAGGAAGAAATGATCATTCCCGTAGGCGATCAGCGCTACGCTTTGCTGGTGGGCATCCACGATGATGAGCATGAGCATGGCTGCGGTTGTGGCTGTGGCTGCGAGGATGATGAGGATGTGCTGATTGCCAAGATTGTCGTCAACGAAGAAGGCGAAGAAGAATACATCGAGCCTACTGACGAAGAGTTCGAGGCTGTGCAGAAGGCATATGATGCTTTGGTAGAAGAATCCGAAAAGGAATAAGACAGACCAGTACAGTGGGAGAGCTGCCATCCGTGAGGATGGCGGCTCTTTCATGTAAAGATGAGATGGGAGAGATGGGCATGGAACCTAAGCTGCCTAAGGATGGTATGGAAGGTATCTTTGGCAGGTTCATGGGGTATAAGGAAACATTCTGCAGCTGGCTGAAGGAAAGGCTGGAGGAACTGTCTGACCAGTTGACCTGGAAGCGCTGGGCGGCTCTGGCTGTGGCGCTGCTTGTCATAACCATGGGCACCATGTATCTTGCCTTTGGCACGGATGGCGGCAGGCAGGCGGCAGCTGGACCCCAGGGGGATGTCTATATCACTGTGAAGCCTGGCATGGATGCGGATGCCATAGCCGGACAGCTTTTGGAACATGGCATTATCGACAGCAAATTATCCTTCTGGTGGCAGGTGAAGACCGGCGGCCTGCAGGATAAGTTCAAGGCTGGCACGTATCTCATGCATCCCGGCATGCAGACAGAAGATGCTATTGCCAAGCTTATTTCCGGGGAAACCACCACTATCAAGTTCACCATTCCCGAGGGCTTCGGCATCAAGGAAATCGCCGAGAGGCTTTCCCATGAGGGACTGGCAGATGAGGAAAAATTCCTGAAGCTGGCTAAAGATTATGCTCCTTATGACTATGTAGAACGCAGGGAAAATGCCCGCTATGCGGCAGAGGGGTTCCTCTTTCCTGACACCTACGAAATCCATTCCGATGTGTCGGAAAAGGATATCATGGATATGATGGCCCAGGATTTTGACCAGCGGCTTACGAAAAAGCTGCGGGACAGGGCTGAGGAAATGCATCTTTCCATCTATGATTTGGTTACGTTGGCCTCACTGGTAGAAAAAGAAGCCAGATATGACGAAGACAGGCCAATCATTGCCCAAGTGTTTTTCAAGCGGCTGCGCATTGGCATGCCCCTGCAGTCGGATACTACCCTGCAGTATTTGCTTGATGCCCCCAAGGAAGATGTGAGCATTGCCGATACGAAGATAGATTCGCCGTACAACACATACCAGCATGACGGACTGCCCCCGGGGCCCATTGCCAGTCCCGGCATGGCGGCTATTGAAGCGGTGCTCTATCCTGCCGATACGGACTATCTCTATTTCGTGGCAGACCGCCAGGGACACAACCACTACTCTAATACTTATGCGGATCATCTGGCTATAGTGGATCAGGTGCGATAGGATAAAGGAAGAAAGAATTTGGACGAACTTTTGCGGGAAATGGAGGCCTATGCCCAGAGGGAGCAGGTGCCCATCATCAACGAGAAGGGCAGGGAAGCCTTTATCCGCCTGATTGAAGAAAATAAGCCCCACAGAGTGCTGGAAATAGGCACTGCCATCGGCTACTCGGCCCTGCTGCTGGCATGCCATGGGGCGGAGGATATCCGTATCACCACCCTGGAGCTTTCGGAGGAAAGGGCGGAGGCTGCCAAAAGCTATTGGGGGAAATCGCCCCATCGGGAGCGCATGAAACTGCATATTGGCGATGCGGGAGAAATTCTATCCCGTTTGGTGCCTCCTCCGAAAGGCTTTGATTTCGTCTTCATTGATGCTGCCAAGGGCCAGTATGTGGATTATTTCCGCAAGGTGCAGCCCCTGTTGGCTGAAAAGGCGGTAATCGTGGCAGATAATGTTCTTTTTCGCGGCTATGTGCTTGGAAAGGAAAAACCGCCCAGACGCTATAAGACCATTGTGAAAAGATTGCGGGAGTATCTTGACCTGGTACAGCATACCCCGGGCTTCAGAACGGAAATACTGGAAAACGGTGATGGTTTGGCCGTTACCTATATAGATACAACGGAGGAAAGAATTTGATTTTGAAGAAACCGGAGCTTTTGGCGCCTGCCGGCAATATGGAGAAGATGAAGATGGCCCTGCTCTACGGAGCAGACGCTGTGTATTTGGGGGGCAAGTCCTACGGACTCAGGGCCTTGGGGGGGAATTTCACCAGGGATGAGCTCAAGGAAGCTATGGAATTTGCCCACGGTCTGGGCAAAAAGGTCTACGTGACGGTGAATATCTTCCCTCATAATGCGGATTTAGAGGATTTGCCTGACTATCTGCGCTATCTGGCTGAAATAGGCACGGACGCCCTGCTGGTGGCTGATTTGGGACTTTTCCGCCTTTGCCAGCAGGTTATCCCGGAGATGGAACTTCATATCAGCACCCAAGCCAACAATACCAACTGGGCTACCGTCAACGCCTGGCATGAGCTGGGGGCGAAAAGGGTGGTGCTGGCCAGGGAGATGAGCCTTAAGGAAGTCGGCACCATCAGGGAGAAAACCAAGGCAGATCTGGAGATGTTCGTGCATGGTGCCATGTGCATTTCCTACTCAGGACGCTGCCTGCTCAGCAACTATTTCACGGGCAGGGATGCCAACCGGGGCGCCTGTGCCCAGTCCTGCCGCTGGAAGTATGCGCTGGTGGAGGAAACACGTCCCGGCAAGTACTTTCCCATTGAGGAAGACGACAGGGGCAGCTACATCATGAACTCCAAGGATATGTGCCTGCTGCCTCATTTGAAGGATGTCATTGAAAGCGGCGTGGACAGTCTGAAGATTGAGGGGCGCATGAAAAGCGTTCATTATGCTGCCAGTGTTACTAAGGCTTATCGCCTGGCTATTGACAGCTATTTTGAGGATCCGGAGCATTTTGAGATAAAGCAGGAATGGCTGGATGAACTGGAGAAAGTATCCCATAGGCCTTATACCACAGGCTTTTACTATCATCAGCCGGATGCTGATGACCAGATTTATGGCACTTCTTCCTATATCCAGACCTCTGACTTTGTGGGGCTGGTGCTCTCCTATGACGAAGCTACTGGCTACGCTACGGTGGAACAGCGCAACAACATGAAGCGGGGACAGGAACTGGAAATCTTCCAGCCCAAGGGAGAGGGCTTCCGTCAGGAACTTTCGGATATGCTGGATGAGGAGGGACAGCCCATAGAGGTGGCACCTCATCCCCAGCAAATTGTCAGGATTCGCATGGCAAGGCCTGTAGAGCCTTATACCATACTCAGAAGGGATGTGCAGGGATAATCCTGCAAAAAAAGAAAAGGGAGTGTTTGAAAATGGAAGAAACTGTACGCTATTTTGCCAAAGCTTCTGGCAGGGTCCAGGGGGTAGGTTTCCGCATGTATGTGCGGGAAAATGCCAGCAGGCTGGGAATCCGTGGCTGGGTCATGAACATGAGCGACGGCACAGTGGACATGGAGGTGCAGGGGCCTTCAGACAAAGTTGACAAGCTCTTTGAGATTATTCAGGCAGGGAACTATTTCATCAAGGTGACGGAATTCCACATAGAAAAGCAGAATCCCGTCCTGCCGCCGGAGAATGGTTTTTCGATAAGATACTGAGGAGGTGTGATGATGGCGAATGTCTTGGTGCTTCACGGACCTAATCTGAATCTTTTGGGAACCCGCGAGCCGGAAATCTATGGTTCCGATACACTGGAGGATATCAATGAACTCTTGAGAAAGCGGGCTGAAGAGGCCGGGCTGGGCATAGATTTCCTGCAGTCAAACCATGAGGGAGTATTGGTGGATGCAGTTCAGGGTGCACGTGGCAAGTATGACTATATCATCTTCAACGCCGCTGCCTTCACTCACTACAGCATTGCCCTGCGGGATGCCATCGCTGCCGTGGAAGTGCCGGTGATAGAGGTGCATATATCCAATATCCATAAGCGTGAAGAGTTTAGGCACGCTTCTGTATTGGCTCCAGTAGCCTTGGGACAGATTTGCGGCTTGGGCGTTGCCAGTTATCTGGCAGCTTTGGAGGCCATCATCTTCAGGCTCAAGGCATAACAAAAAACATAATGGCAAAGCAGGACATTTTTGGGAGACTTTCTCGAAAATGTCCTTTTTGCTTGATTTTCACTTTGTGGGCAGAAAAGCATAAGCAGCAGGTAAATTAGAATCTTTATAGAATAGACAGGCATGGTGATTGTGGCAATTTTAATGGGGTGAGGAAAAATAAAACCAAAAATACTTTCATCAGAGGAAATTGTGATGGTGACGCTCCTCCCTGTGGGGAAATTGCGGCCTTGGCTGCATCAGGCAAGGGAAATCATTTCCGCTGAAAGGCATCAAAAGATGTTGTCATACAGGCAGGAAGAAGACCGCTTGCGGAGCTTTGGCGCCGCCCTGCTGCTGAGACAAGTGTCTGAGGGGCGGCCGATATACTATACGGCAGCGGGAAAGCCCTATGCCCCTGGCTGCAGTTTCAGTTTGTCACATGGGGGTGATTATGCAGGTTTGGCCGAAGTGAAGCCTGATATATCAGTGGGGCTGGATATTGAGAAGATGATGGGACCAGTGGAAGAATGGGCCAGTGCGGCTCTGGCTGATGAGGAATATCAATATTTATCTTCTTGTGAAACAAATGCTGAAAAAACGAAAATGTTCTACAGGCTTTGGACCAGGAAAGAAAGCTTGCTGAAGTGCGAAGGCCGTGGTTTCATGGCTGAACCTGGACAGATCTGTACGCTGCCCCTGGATTGTGCAAATGGGATTTCTTACTGTGGGGATGTCTATGGTATCAGCAGCCTGGAGTGGCAGAGGCATATCTTGTCAGTAGCTTTGGCAGGGAAGATTCCACGCATATTGGTGCGGGAGATAACAAATATTGGGGGGTACTTACGTGAAAAACATGGAAATGTCTTTGGGAATTCCTGTTTTCATGCGTAATTTAATGAAAATGACTGAACTGGCAGCTGGGGCATTAGCCTGCGGTGCAACAGGTGCAGTCACAGGAAAGGAGGAGGCCGATTTGCTTGCAGTGTCAGGCAAAACTATCAAGTACGCTGGCAAAGACATTCCCTTGCTTTTTTCGGTGGATGTCTGCGTAGCAGGCGGTGGACCCTCTGGCACAGCGGCAGCCATCAGTGCCGGGAGAAACGGTGCAAGAACCGTATTGATAGAACGTGGCGTTGCCCTGGGTGGTCTGGCAGTGCTGGGGTGCGTATATCCCTTTATGGACACCCATGCAACAGACAGCGATACACCTTATGTGACAGAAGTGAAGGACAGGCTGCGCAGGCACGGCATTGAGCCATTTGATGGGGTGACCAGGCAGACCTGGCACAATCCTGAGACCCTCACCCTTATCTATGATGAAATGTGTGAAGAATCGGGGGTGGAAATTCTCTATCAGACGGTGTTGGTGGATACGATAAGATTCGACCATAGGATCACTGCAGCCGTTGTGCAGACCATCGCGGGTTTGGCTGCTATTCAGGCTAAGACATTCATTGATGCTACCGGAGATGCCTATCTTGCGCGCTCAGCAGGAGTTCCTCATGAGCGGGGATATGAAAAGACAGGCAACAACCAGCCGTTATCTTTCCGCTTTGAAATGGGTGGCATTGACGTGGAGCGGCTATACCGTCATGTGGCGGTGGAGCTTGACGAGGACTGGTGCAAGTCCAAGCCGCCTTACTTTGAGATTGCCGAAGCCATGCACAGGAAGCAGCGCTACAAGCTGGAAGCGCTGATGGCAAAAGGAGTTGAAACTGGGGAAATTACCCAGGAAGAAGCGGAATACATGCAGGCTTACACTATCATTGGCAAGAATGGGGTCATGAGCATGAACTGTCCTGAATTGCCTGTGCGCTTTTCCGCAACAGATCCCGTATCATACAGCAAGGCTGTCTCTTTTGGCCGCAAAATGATGCACCATATTGCCTCCTACCTTATCCGTCATCTGCCAGGCTTTGAACACGCCTTTATCAGCCGTGAGGCTGCCATGCTGGGCGCCAGGGAATCATGGCGTATACGCGGAAAGTATTACTTGGTGGAAGATGATTACCATAGCCAGAGCCGTTTCCATGATGCTGTCTGTCGCACAGCCTGGTTCATTGATGCCCACGGCGAGAAGGTCTCTGAGAAACTGCCCCAGGGGGGCTTCTATGAGATTCCTTACCGTTCTCTGGTGGCAGAGGAAGTGGAGAATCTCATCGTGGCAGGGCGCTGCATCAGCGCCAGCTTCATCTTGCAGGCCTCCATGCGCATCCAGCCCACCTGCATGAGCATCGGTGAAGCGGCAGGCATTGCGGCGGCCTGGGGGATAGCGCATGAACTTGAAGCAAATATGGTGCGTTGGGAAGAGTTGCCCGCGGAAGTTAGAAGTTATGTTAATAGAGAAGCCTGATTTCTGAAGTGGGATCAACACAAGGCCATTTCCTTCGATGTAAGGAAGTGGCCTGTTTTAATGCAAGTAATCATGCAGGAAAACAAGGCTGGGTCTAGAATTTTGAAAAGCAAACAGTTTATTTTGGTAATTTTCCAAAGAGGGGGATCTTGCGTATGAACCCTGTTTTATCTAAATCCAGCGCTCTGGTGACGCAAAAGTTTCGTGAGTTCTTTTGGCCCACAGTGCTGGCCACCATGGCCATGCAGATTGGCACCATCCTGGACAGCATAATTGTTGGAAATATGCTTGGCGCTGATGCCATGGCCGGGGTGGGCGTCTGCATGCCCCTCACTCAGATTTTGGGAGCATTTTCCTTTCTGCTTACCGTTGGTGCTGGCAGCATGATTGCCGTGGCGGCAGGGGCCAGGCAAAAGGAAGAGGCAAATAGGATCTTCAGCGCAGTATTGATCCTGAATGGCCTGGCTGCAGTAGTATTCCTGTTAATACTTGCTCCCTTGCTTCATGAAGTGGCGGCTTTCTTGGCAGGAGAAGAAAAAATAGCTGCCCTGGCCTATGAATATCTGGACGTCATGATTTGGTACATTCCCTTTGCCATGTTTGCCGCTTCTGGCAGCATCCTGGTACGGACTGATGGCATGGCTAAATTAGCCAGTCAGGGGGTATTGCTGTCACAGCTGGTGAATGTTGGACTGGATCTTTTGCTTATCGGTTCTGGGATGGGACTGACCGGGGCGGCTGTGGCTACTGTGGCAGGGACTGCATCAGGTATGGCCTGGATTGGCTGGCGCTATTTTAGGACAGAGACGCGGATGCTGTACTTTGTGGGTATGGCTGGCAGTGTAAGGCAATTTGCTGGACTGGCGCGCAGCCTGGTGCAGACAGGCTTTCCTGTGGCTTCAGGCATGGGGCTGATTTCCTTAAAAGTGTGGTGCATTTACCGCATTTTGGGCATGACCGGTGGTGCGGATGCCATGGCCATCTATACGGTCTGCATGTCCTGCCTGTCATTGCTGTCCCTGGTCATGGGTGGCTGCCAGGGAGCCATGGTGCCTGTCCTGGGCATGCTTTATGGCGAAAGAGATTATCTGGGCGTTCGCATGCTGGTGCGTTATGTCATGCGCTTTTCCATGAGACTGGCAGGGGGACTGGTAATAATCCTTGTACTGTTTCCTCAGGAAGTGCTGGCCTTGTTCAATATTTCTCCTTCCCTTTATGAGAGTGGCTCTGTGGCCATCCGCCTGTTTTCTGTCAGCCTGATAGGTGTGACCCTTACCTTCCTTCTGATGTATTACTATATGACAGTAGGGCAAAAGACGGCAGCAAATTTGCTTTCCTGGGTAGAGGGCATTCTGGTGGTGGTCCCTGCAGCCTGGCTGCTGGTGCAGTGGATGGGGCTGACAGGTGTATGGGCAGCCTTTGTCCTGGCAGAAGTAGCTGGCTTTGCAGTGCTTTTTGTCTACATCAAGCGACTGGAAGCCAGGGACAGCAGAGCTTTTCCTGATTTCTTCCTGATTCCGCAAAGCACAGGGTCGTTGCTCTATGATGTGTCGGTGCAGGCTGCCAAGGAGAATGCCGTAACTTTGTCCAAAAGTGCAGTAAAGGCTCTGCGGCAGAGCGGCATGGCGGAGGACATTGCCATCAAGGCGGGAGTCGCTTTGGAAGAAATGGCTGTAAATTTAGCCAGCCGCGATGCACAAAAGGAAAGCAGCCTTGATATAAGGATAAACAAAAATGAAACAGGCGTTGTGATTGCCCTCAGGGATAATGGAGCGCCATTTAATCCCATGGAATACACAGCCGGGGAAAAAAGCCAGTATTTGACTGACGGCATTATGCTTCTGAAGGCTTTGGCAAAAGACATCAAGTACAGCCGGGTGCTGTCTTTGAACCAGACACTTATTGAAATATAGGAGGATCGTATGGAAAATATCATCCTTTCATGGCGGAAGCAGGTGGAAAAGCAGGGGAGTATGGTGGCTCTGCATGACCCTAGGACAGGCATAGCTCTCACCTATGGTGAGCTTGATGAAAATGCCCGTCGTATCGCCGCCAGGCTGAAAAGTGACGGCGTGGAAAAAGGCGATACTGTGATAATCACTGCCTCCCGCAGCGCAGGGTATATCGAGGCTGTTTTTGGAGTGCTGATGGCAGGCGGCGCTTATGTGCCCTTGTCTGACCATTACCCTGAGTCCCGCGTAAAATATATTGCCGATGATTGCGGCGCAAAAGTTCGGCTTGATGACGAGTATATCCGCCTGGCGGCAGAAGTGGCTCCTTTGTCTGAAGCTGAAAATATCTTGCCAGAAGACAGGGCCTTGATAGCTTATACTTCTGGCTCCACGGGCAAGCCCAAGGGCATTGTCCACACCCACATAGGGATAGCCAGGGCTATTGAGCGGTGGAACAAGCTGGTGGCATATTCACCTGAGGATGTCTACGGCATTGACGGCTCTTTCAATTTTATCGTGCATGTTTATGATATTTTTGCCTGCTTGACCAGCGGGATACCGGCGGTGCTGGTACCCGAAGATCTGCGGGGAGACCCGGCGGAACTGGCGGACTTCATTGACAAGCACAAGATCAGTATAGTTGTCATTGCTCCCAAGGTCTTGAAATATTTCACCAGGCAGGGTGAAAGCCTGCGTCTGGTGATAACGGTGGGAGAACGCCTGACAGGTGTCTGTGGCGAAGGTTTCCAGATTCTTGAGATGTATGGCACCACTGAGACTCTGGGCCTGGCTACTTATTTTTGGGTGGACATGAAGTATGACAATACTCCCATTGGCCAGTCTGCTTCTGATGTGGCGGTTTACCTGTTGGATGAAAAGGGGCAGCTGGGAGATGAAGGGGAAATCTGTGTTGCCGGGGAAGTTGGGCATGGTTACCTGAATCTGGCAGAGCAGACTGCAAAGACATTTGTGCCCAATCCTTTCAAGGAGCAGGATGGTTTCGCTGTGCTGGTGCATACTGGCGACTTGGGACGTCGTCTGCCCGATGGCAAGATAGAATATGTCAACCGCAAGGACTGGATGGTGAAAATCAACGGCCAGCGGGTGGAACCGGGAGAGATTGAAGAGGAACTCCGTGGCATTGAGGGCATCACGGATGCCGCAGTCAGGGATTTCACGGACAGCACGGGGGAAGTCTTTCTGGCAGCCTATTACACCGCCGAAACATCAAAAGGTGAGGATGAGTTGCGCAAAACCCTGGCAAGGGTCCTGCCCTCTTATATGGTTCCGGCTTATTTCCTGCGCCTTGATAAAATGCCCCTGAATGCCAGTGGCAAGCTGGACAGGCAGGCGCTGGCAAAGCCTGAAGTCACCCATCCCGTCCGTCCCATTGACCCTCCGCAGAATGAGGAGCAGGCGAAGGTTCTGGCGGCAGTGGCGGAGATTGTGGAACATAAGAATTTTGGCATCAGTGATGATCTCTTTGCCATTGGCTTGTCTTCCATTGGTGTCATCCGTCTGACAGTGAATTTGGCTGAAATTTTTTCTGTGCCTGTGACCGTGGGAGAGATCAGGAAAAATCCCACCGTCAGCGAATTGGCGCAGCTGCTGGCTGCTAAGGAACCTCAGGCTGATTATGACATTTTGACAGATTATCCCCTGAGCCAGACCCAGAAGGGAATTTTGGTGGAAAGCCTGGCTCATCCGGACACTACCATTTATCATTTGCCCACGCTGTTCCGCCTGTCTCCCAAGGTGGATATCATGCGACTGAAGATGGCAGTGGAAGAAACTATTGGAGCCCACCCCTACCTGAAGGCCAGGCTTTTCGCCACGGAGGAAGGAAATTACCGCGTCCGCAGGGATGATGAAGCGCCTGTGACGGTGGAAATCATGCAGGTGGATGAACTGCCTGCGCAGCTGGCTGTGCCTTTTGATTTTGCCGGAGGTTTTCTTTTCCGTGCCGAAATCTACGTCACGGGTAAAGATAATTACCTTTTCCTGGACTTCCACCATATTATTTTTGACGGTACCAGCTGCAGGATCCTGCTGGATGATATCAACGCGGCCTATGCAGGTGAAAGCCTTGAGAAAGAAAGTTACACGGGCTATGAGTGGGCTCTGGATGAAGAGCAGCTTCGTGGCACCGGGGAATATGACGAGGCCAAGGACTATTGGGAAAAGCTTTTGGCTGATGCACAGCGTGGCATGCTGCCCGAGGGCATTGTCCATAAGGCAGGTGAAGGAAAACATCTGGATGTGATGGCTGACAGCCTTGATTTGGCTGCCATCAAGGAATTTTGCCGTGTGCATGAGCTTACGGAAAGCGCCTTTTTCAATGCTGCCTTTGCCTTTGTGCTTTCCAGATACGAATACAGCGATGAAGCCATCTATACTACCCTTTGGAACAGTCGGAAGGATTCCCGCCTGCAGCGGGCTGTGGTCATGCTGGTGAAGACCTTCCCCGCTCTGGCGAAGATTGACGGAGCAGCTAAGGTAAGCGATTTCATTAGGGGAATGGGCCGGCAGCTGGGGGAGAGCATGGCCCATGACCTCTATTCCTTCGCAGAAATCTGCACATCGCTCGGCATTCGGGCTGATATGTTCTTAACCTATCAGGGGGATTATCTGGATTTCCATACCGTCGGTGGCGAGGAGGCCGAGCTTTGCCCGGTGGCAGTTGACACCATCAAGGCTCCACTGGATGTGGAAGTTACTGTAAAAAAGGGCATGGTCAATATTTCCTGCGAATATGAGCAGCAGCGATACAGTGAGAATTTTGTGCGGGGCTTTATTTCCTGCCTGATTCAGGCAGCCCGTGAATTCCTGTCCAAAGAAAACGTGAAGGATATCAGTCTGCTGGATGAGGCAGCCAAAGCCAGGGTGGAGAGTTTCAATGCTACGGATTATCCTGTGGAACTGAAGCACGTCCATGGGCTCTTTGAGGAACAGGTACGCAGGCACCCAGACAAAGTGGCAGTCATCGCCGGGAACGATAGCCTCACTTATGCCCAGCTGAATGAACGGGCTAATATGATCGCCAATGCTCTGGTGAGCCGCGGCCTGGCCAAAGAAGAAATCGTAGGCATGATTATGCCCCGCACTGTGGATGCCATGGCTGTTGAGTATGGCATTTTGAAAGCAGGCGGCGCCTTTTTGCCCATGCTGCCGGACTATCCCGATGACCGCATCGACTACTGCCTGACTGATGCCAAATGCCGCTTTGTCATCACGCCGGAGTCCTTCATGGAAGAAAGGCAAATGCTCTTTGCGGAGCGTCCGTATCATGGCCTGACCATAGAATCCCTATATGGCGAAAATAACTGCCAGAATCCGAAGCTTGATATCAGTGCCGATTCTCTGGCCTATGCCATCTATACCTCAGGTTCCACAGGCAAGCCCAAGGGAGTAATGATCACCCACGGCAATCTCTGCAATTTCCTGCATGCCAATGAGAAAAATGAGGAATGCCGAAACTATGTTTCTTATGGTCGGGTGGGGCTGTCAGTGGCTTCGCTTTCCTTTGATTTTTCCATTATGGAGCTGCATTTGCCTCTGACCCACGGCCTGACCCTCTGCATAGCCAGCGAAGATGAGATCACCAATCCGCTGCTGTTGGCAGAAACCATTCGGAAGCATCAGGTGGATATCATCGCAGGCACGCCTTCTTTCCTGGGCAGCCTGCTGGCCATTCCCGAGGCGGCTGAAGCTTTGCGAAATGTAAAAATGTATGATACAGGCGCGGAGGCTTTCCCGCCGGCGCTTTATAAGAATCTGCGGGCGGCCAGCCCTGAAGCAGTCATTGTGAATGGCTATGGTCCTACAGAAGCCACCATCAGCTGTATTTCTAAGGTGGTTGAGTCCGGCGAGAATATCACTATCGGCCGCCCTGCTGCCAATGTCAAGGCGTGGATTATCGATCGTGCTGGTCATCTGTTGCCTCCTGGTGCCAGAGGGGAGCTCTGCATTGGCGGTCTGGGAGTAGGCCGTGGCTATATCGGCCTGCCAGAAAAAAATGCCGCCGCCTTCATTAGCCTTCAGGGGCAGAGGGCCTATCGGACAGGGGATCTGGCACGCTTGGCAGATAACGGCGAAATTGAATTCTTCGGCCGCCTGGACAATCAGGTGAAACTGCGGGGACTGCGCATCGAGCTGGACGAGATTGAAAACGTCATTGCTTCCTATCCCGGCATTGACCGCTGCATTGTGCTGGTTTGGGACAAGGAGGCAGGGGACCCCTTCCTCTGCGCCTGGTTCACGGCAAACAAGGAAATTGGCCTTGCAGAACTCAAAGCCTATGTGGCAAAGAGTCTGGCCAAGTACATGATTCCCTCTGTCTTTATGCAACTGGAGTTTGTTCCCATGACCTCCAACGGCAAGGTAGATAAAAAAGCTTTGCCTGCGCCTGTGCGCCAGCAGACAGAAGAAATCATTCCACCGCAAAACGAGCGCCAGCAAAGGATTTTTGACCTGGCCGTTGAGGTCTTGGGGCATAAGGAGTTCGGCATTGCTACGGACCTTTACGAGACAGGGCTGTCTTCTCTGGGAGCCATCCGCCTGAATGTGTTGCTGTCCAAGGCCTTTGAAGTGCCTGTAACTACTCGTGACCTGCGGGACAACTCCACGGTGGCAGCACTGGAGACCTTTCTGTCTGCCCGCGAGCCTCTGGAGAACTATGCTCTTTTACCTGATTACCCCCTCACTAAAAACCAGGAAGGTGTCCTGGTTGAATGTATGGAGAATCCCCATACCACGATGTACAACATTCCAATTCTCTTCAAGCTGTCACCCAGGGTGGAAATCCCACGGCTGAAAACTGCCTTGGAGACGGCTTTGGCTGCCCATCCCTGCCTTAACACCGTCTTTTTTGCTGATGACAGTGGCAATTTCCGTGCCAGAAGGAATGATGGCCTTGCGCCAGTAGTGGAAGTCATCAAAACTGACCATCTGCCTGACACGCTGGTCATGCCCTTTGAGGTGGCAGGGGACAGGCTTTATCGCGCCAAAATCTACGAAACCACAGCTGGAAACTATCTCTTCATGGACTGCCACCATCTGATTTTTGACGGCACTTCTACAGCTGTCCTGCTGGGAGACATGAACGCTGCTTATGCAGGCGCTGAGGTGGAGAAGGAAAGTTATACCGGCTTTGAACTGGCCCTGGACGAGGAAAAGCTTCGCAACAGCAAGGCCTATGAGGAGGCCAAAAACTACTATGACAACCTGCTGACAGAGGTGGACAGGGAGATGCTGCCGCCGGGGGATGTTGAAGGCCAGCAGGAAAGAGCGGCCAGCCTGACTTACGAGACACAGCTGAAGCTTCAGACCATCAGGGAGTTCTGCGCCAGGCAGAAGATTACGGAAAATGCCTTCTTCCACGGGGCCTTTGCCTATGTGCTGACCAAATTCACTGGCAGGGAGGAAGCTTTCTATGCCACCGTCTACAATGGCAGGAACGATTCGCGCCTGAGCAGGGCAGTGGCCATGCTGGTCAAGACCTTCCCCATTTGCCTGCCTGTGCAGGAGGAAAGGGGAATCCTGGATTTCTTGCGGGAAGCCGGAAAGCAGCTGCAGTCCGGCATGGACAATGATATTTTCTCCTTTGCGGATATTGCCCATGCTCATGAGATAAGGGCTGACCTGCTCTTTGTCTATCAAGGGGAAGGCTTTGTGCAGGAAAAAATCTGTGGAGAAGAAGCAGAATTCTGCCAGCTGGCCCTTGATGCGGCCAAGGCCCCTCTGGAGATCCATGTGCATGGCAGAGAGGGCCAGGTGGCCTTTACCTGCGAATATCGCAGCGACAGGTACAGTGAGGAATTTGTAAAGAGCATTCTGGACAGCCTTGCCGAAGCTGCCAGGGAATTCCTGAACAAGGAAACTCTGGGTGAAGTTTCGCTGCTGAGCCGTGAGGCTGAGGCGAAGCTGGACAACTTCAATAAGACGGAAGTTCCCTACGACAATAGTCAGACTGTCATTTCCCTGTTTAGCAAGGCCGCCCGGGAGCATGCAGGGCGCACGGCAATTATCTTCAATGATAAGAAGTATACCTACGCCGAAGTGGATGAGCTCTCGGAGAAGATAGCGGCTTATGTGGCTAATAAAGGCTTGGGGCGTGGCGATGTGGTGTCCATCATGATTCCCCGCTCGGAGTATATGTATATTGCGTCCCTGGGGGTGCTGAAGGCGGGCTGCGCCTATCAGCCGCTAGATATCACCTACCCGGCGGAGCGGTTGAAGTTCATGGTGCAGGATGCTTCTGCCAAGCTTCTGATTGCAACAGAAGAGCTGCGTCCGCTCCTGACTGATTATCAGGAAGAGGTGCTGTTCCTGCAGGATATTCCCGCCTTGCCTATGCCTGCTGCCCCCGTGGCAGCAGAAATCGTGCCGGAGGATATCTTCATCCTGCTCTACACTTCCGGGTCTACCGGTACGCCCAAGGGAGTGAAGCTGACCCATAAGAATCTTGTCTGCAATATCAACTGGTACAGGAAATATTATGGCATCACCCCGGAGGACTGCTGCGGTGAGTATGCCAGCTACGGCTTCGATATGCATATGTATGACACCTATGCCGCCTTTGCAAGTGGTGCAACGGTTGCCATTGTGCCAGAGGACATTCGCTTGGATCTGCAGGCAGTGAATGCCTATTTTGAAATTCATCATGTGACGCATGCTTTCATTACCACTCAGGTAGGTCGCCAGTTTGTGGAAAACATTGACAATCATGGCTTGAAGGATGTCACAGTGGCTGGCGAGAAACTCGTCACGGTAGAGCCGCCGAAGAATTTCAGGCTTGTCAACGGCTATGGTCCCACCGAAACCACTATGCTGCTGACGATTTTCCAGGTCGAAAAGGTCATGTCCAATATTCCCATTGGCAAGCCTTTAGACAATGTGAAGGTCTATGTGGTGGACAACAATAGGCGGCGTGTACCCGTCGGCGCTCTGGGTGAGCTTTGGGCTGCAGGCCCTCAGGTGGGGGCTGGTTATCTAAATCGCCCCGAAAAAACAGCTGAGGTTTTCGTGGCAAACCCTTGGGACAAGGGAGAATATGGCCGTGTTTATCGCACCGGGGATATTGTGCGGTATCTGCCCGATGGGAATATCGAGTTTATCGGCCGCCGGGACGGTCAGGTGAAGGTTCGCGGCTTCCGTATCGAGCTCACCGAGGTGGAGGCGGTTATCCGCGAATATCCAGGAGTGAAGGATGCTACGGTGGCGGCTTTTGACCATCCAGGGGGCGGCAAATTCGTGGCTGCTTATGTGGTGGGAGATGCGGAACTTGATTTTGCGGCTATAGCCGATTTTATTCGGGAGCGCAAGCCCCCCTATATGGTGCCGGAAACCTTCACCCAGCTGGATAAGATTCCCCTGAACCAGAACAGCAAGGTGAACCGTCGTGCCCTGCCGGTGCCGGAACTGTCTGTTGTTTCTGAAGTGGAAGAGGACGCTTCCCGTCCCGTCAATGCACTGGAGAAAGAGCTCCAGCAGCTGGTGGGAGAGATTACGGGACAGGACCATGTGCCTTTGAGCATTCCTTTGGACAGGGCCGGGGTGTCCAGCATTGGCCTCATTCGCCTGGCTGCCATGCTTTACAAGAGGTACGGCTTCAGTATGCCTGCCAAGAAGTTCAAGGGCATCAGCCTGCTGGGGCTGGAAAATGAGATGCTGGCGGCCTGGATGTCCGGCAGCGTAAGCGGTGCGACTTCAAAGGAACCTTTGGGAGAGCTGGAAGCAGGGGAGGAAGAATTTGTTCCCTATCCCTTGAGCGCGGCCCAGATGGGGCTTTACATGGAGTGCATGAAGAATCCCGAAAGCACAGCCTATAATATCCCCTCGGTGCTGGAATTTTCCCTTGACACTGATGAAGATGCTGTGGCTGCAGCTCTTGAGCGTGTGCTGGCAGCCCATCCGTCATTGAACGTTCATTTTGGCATGGTGGATCATAATGTCATGACAGTCAAAAATGAAGACAGGGAAATTGTTGTTCTGAAGCTTGAAAAGACGGAGGAAGAGTGTCAGGAATTCAGGAGCAAATTCCCCAGGCCCTTCCTTTTGAACAAATTGCCTTTGTGCATCTTCGTCTTTGTGAGGACTGAGAAATCCCTTTACCTTTTTGTGGATTTCCACCATTTGATATTTGATGGTTTTTCCTTGAATCTCTTTATGCAGGATTTTACTGCCGAGCTTGAGGGAAAGACTTGTTCCCGTGAGACTGCAAGCTATGCAGATTTCGTGAGGCAGCAGCAGGAACTTCTCGCAGGGGAAGGCGCCGGGGAATTTGATGTTTATTTTGGCAAGCTACTGGCCGATTACGATTCTCCCTCCAGAATCACGCCGGACCTGCCAAAGTCAGACGAGCCGGGCAAGGCCCAGCGGGTGCGTTTTGCAGTGTCGCAGGGATGCGTAGACCAAGTCTTGCAGCGCACGGAGGTTTCGGAAGCAGCCTTTTTCCTGGCGGTGCTCTACTATGTGACCGCCAGACTCACCAGTTCTGACCAGGTGTATATTTCCACGGTTTCCTCTGGGCGCAGCGATGCCAGATTTGCAGAGACCTACGGCATGTTTGTCAATACTTTGCCTCTGGCTTCCAGGCTGGGTGACGGGACTGTGGATGATTATATCCTAGAGACTGCCCGGGGACTTGAGGCGGCTGTGGCTCATGAGGACTATCCCTTTGCCTGGCTGGCGGACAAGTGGGACTATTCCGTAGAGGTGATGTATACCTATCAGCGCGGTGTTATCAGGCAGTTCGCCGGACAGGAGGGCGGCAGCAGGCTGCCAAAAATCCCGGGTCTGGTATTCGTCAGCGCGGGAAACCTCGATACTCCGAAATTCCCCTTGGATATACAGGTTATTGACGGTGAGGATTCGCCTGTTCTTGAGATTGTTTACAATGATGCTCTATATTCTGCTGAGTTGGCAGAGAATATAGGGCGTTACTGCTGCACTGTGCTGCAGCGATTCGCAGAAAACGGTGGGGCACGCCTGCGCAGCATTTCCCTGGTGGATGAACATGAAAGGCGTTTGCTGAGGGATTTCTGTACCGTTCCCGAAGCGAGGAAAGTTCCCAAGGATACGTTCTTCTTCTCCAATATGGAAGAGTTTGCACGGGAGTACCCAGAACGCACGGCTCTGATTGCCACGGATGGCACCTTTACTTACAGGGAATTTGACACCATCACCGACCGGGTGGCCAATGCCCTTATCAAGCGGGGTGCAAAAGTGGGGGGCAGGGTGCTTATCCTGCTGCCCCGCACCTCCAGAGCGCTTTTTGCCTTTTACGGAGCCAGCAAGGCGGGGTTGGGCTATATTCCCTTTGATCCAACTTATCCGGCCGAGCGGGTGAATATGGTCATCGAAGATTCTGATGCCCAGTTTGTCATCACTACTGCCGATATGCTGCCCAGATTCGCTGACAAATGCGCTATTGATGTGGAGGAACTGCTGCTGGAAACTGATGAGACCAAACCCCGTGTGCCTCTTACCCAGGAGCATATTTCCTATTTCATCTACACCTCAGGTTCCACAGGGCGGCCCAAGGGTGTCATGCTTACCCACGGGGGTATGGCCCATTATGTGGCCAATATGCCAAATAAGGAAATGGTGAATGCCCTGCGGGATTATTGCTCGGTCTATGCCTGCATCACCACCCTGTCCTTCGATATGTCTGTCATGGGTTATTCCCTGGCGCTGGCCAATGGGCTGACGGTTTATTTCGCCAATGAGGAAGAGTGCAACAATGCCGATCTCCTGGCGGCGCGGATGATGGAGACTCATGCTGATGTTATCAGTGATGTGCCCTCAAGAATCTATACCTTGATTGGCTCAGAGGCCTTCAAGAATGCACTCAGGACCTATGGCAAGCTGGTGATCTGTGGTGGCGAGAAGTATTCGGAAAAGCTGATGAACGCACTTAAAGAAGTGGTGCCACATCCCATGAATATCTATGGACCTTCGGAAATCACCATTTCCTGCAACGAGCATGATATGGCCAAGGAGGAGCTTATTACCGTGGGCAGGCCTACCCCTGGTGTGACCGAGTATGTAGTGGACACGGATGGCAATGAACTGCCCATTGGTGTAGTAGGTGAAATTTATATCGGTGGCTGGGGCGTGGGAGCAGGGTACAACAACCTGCCAGAACTGACGGCGGAGAAATTTATCAGTTACCGGGGCGAGCGGATCTATAAGTCCGGTGACTATGGCCGCTGGCGAAAAAATGGCTATCTGGAGATAATTGGCCGCAAGGACAACCAGATCAAGCTCAGAGGGCTGCGCATTGAACTTGATGAGGTGGAAACGGTGCTGGCCCAGCAGCCGGGCATGAGGCATACGGCCGTGAAGATTGAGAAGATCAACGGCATCGAGCACCTCTGCGCCTGGTTCACCAATGAGGACAAGGTAGATATCCCTCAGTTGAAGGCAGCGCTGGGCAAGACCCTGACTGCTTATATGGTGCCCACTGCTTACATGCAGATGGAGTCCATGCCCTTTACCCCCAACGGCAAGCTTGACCTTAAACATCTGCCGGTGCCGGAAGTCTTTCGGGCAGGAGGCGATGCGGCCCGGACTCAGACAGAAAGGGATTTCTGCGAGATTTTCTCAGAGCTTTTGAACGTGCCAGAGGTGCTTGCTACTGAGAGCTTCTTCGAGCTGGGAGGGACTTCCCTCCTGGTGACGAAGGTGGTCATCGAGGCCGGCAAACGGGGCTACAATATCGTCTTTGGCGATGTGTTTCAGAAGCCCACTCCCAGGGCGTTGGCAGCCATCTTTGAGGAAAATACGGAAGTGCCCCAGGAGGAGAGGGATAAAGAGGTTGAGGATTACGATTACACGGCAATCAATAATCTTCTGCAGCGGAACACGCTAGAAGCTTTCAAGGGTGGCAAGGCTCTTCCTTTGGGCAATGTGCTCCTGACGGGAGCCACCGGCTACCTGGGTATGCATATCCTGCATGAATTGTTGGAAAACACCGAAGCCAAGGTTTACTGCCTGCTGCGTGCCAAGGGGGGACGACGGGCTGAGAACCGCCTGCATGCGCTCTGCTTCTACTACTTCCAGAATGCCTATCGGGAGTTGGAAGGAAAACGTCTTTTCGTAATAGAGGGGGATGTCACTGATTCCGCTGCCTTTGAGGGGCTGGAGGACTGCCAGATTGACACTGTCATCAACTGCGCGGCCAGCGTCAAGCACTTTGCTCACGATAGCCGCATAGAGGACATCAATGTGGGCGGGGCCAGGAATGTGATTAAGTTTTGCCTTGAGAAGAAGGCAAGGATGATCCAAACCTCCACCATGAGCGTTTTGGAGACGGGGTACAAGGATAATCTGCCCAACCATGGCCAGCCTACGGAGCAGACCTTGTACTTCGGACAGGACCTGACCAACAAGTATGTTCATTCCAAATTTCTGGCAGAGCGGGCGGTGCTGGAAGCAGTGGTGCAGCAGGGGCTTTCTGCCAAAATCATGCGCTATGGCAACCTTGCTTCCAGAGCCAGCGACGGTGAGTTCCAGATCAACTTTGCTTCCAATGCTGCCATGGGCATGCTGAAGGGATATGCGGCTCTGGGCTGTGCAGCCTATGACCAGCTGGACAGGACTGTGGAGTTCTCGCCCATTGATGCCGTAGCCAGGGCAACCGTGGCTCTTTCGCAAACGCCGGATGAATGCCGTATCTTCCACGTCATCACTGACCAGTATATTCCTATGGTACATGTTTTCCGGGAGATGAGAGCCATGGGGCATCCGGTGGAATTTGTAGAGCCTGAAGTCTTTGCTGAAGTCTTTGCCAGGGCACAGAGCAATCCCAGGAAGGCTCCAAGGCTGACCAGCCTTATGGCTTATGCCCATGGCGCAGGTGACAGGGAGCGGGTGCGTCTCTCCATGAGCCGGGAGTACACCCTGCAGGTGCTCTATCGTCTGGGGCTGGCCTGGCCGGTTACTTCTTGGGATTACTTGCGGAAGTTCATGAATGTGCTGAATGGTCTGGGGTTCTTTGATGAAGCATGGGATTGAGGAATCTCTGGCGGGGGCTTTGGGTCCCCGTCGGGGAGCAATGAAAGGAGAGGATGAAGCTTGAAGATTTCGACAGGTGATGTGTTCCAGATCTATAGCAGCTACGGGCTGGGCTTCGACTATGCCAGCCGCCAGTCTGTGCGGATGAAGGACGAAGTGAACGGCGAGATGTTGGAAGCTGCCCTGCGGCAGACGGAGAAGCGCTATCCCTATATGTCTTTGCGCCTTCGCAAAAACGATAGTGAATATTTTTGGGAAGAAAACAAAGCGCCGGTGGCGCTTCTGAACACTGATGGACGTATTCATCTGAACCATAAAGAAACGAATTACCATGTCTGGGTGGTGTGCTATCAGGAGGACTGGATCTTCATTGATTTCTATCACGGTATTGCTGATGGCACGGGGAGGACTCGTGTCATTGCTACCCTGCTCTATTATTACTGCCATCTGCGCTATGGCGTGACAGAGCATCAGGGCATCCGCACGCTGGAGGACCCTATCCTGCCAGAGGAAACTGAAGAGCCTTTGGATGCACTGCCTGCCATAGATGTGACCAAGCTGACGCCGCCAAAGCCGGTAGAAGCTTTCTCACCTGTTCACGATGGGGGCTTGCAGCCGGGCCCGGCAGTGATTTACGATATCCTGCTGCCTGAGAAGTCTTTTGTGGAGTTCTCGTCTGCCCACGACGGCTCTCCTGGCATCATGCTGTCCCTTTTGCTGGACAGGGCCATTGATGCTGTGTTCCCGCGGCGTGACAAGCCTGTCATTACACCTTATGTCATCAACTGCAGGCCAATGTTGAAAGCGCCGGAATCTCATCACAACTGCATCAGCGCTGCTCCCCTCATCTACAGTGAGCGGCTAAAGAAAATGCCCTTGTCAAGCCAGGCTACAGTCTACCGAGGCAGGACTTTCATTGCTTGCGAAGAGGAGGTGGTCAGGCCACAGATGGCAGCCATGGCTTCTTATGCCAAGTATATCCTGGAAAACAATCCTGACATTGAGATGAAAAAGTCTGCTTTCGGTGATATCCTCAAGGGGTCCAGACGCAGCCAGACCTGCATGGTCAGCTACGTGGGGAAATGGAAGTTCCCGGCTTTAGGTGAGTGTATTGAGGAATTCTGGATTCATGCTCCTGAGGCACAAGACTTTTTTGCGGGGGTCACTGCCGTGAATGGCAAGATTGGCCTGTCTGTCCTGCAGAAATTTGCTGATGAGTCTATCATAAATTCTTTTTTTGCCCAGCTTGAGGAACATGATATTTCCTATGAGCTGAAGCGGAAGATGGCACTTGATACGGCATATTTCCCAGAGCCGGAATGAGTTTACGGGAGGTTGAGAAAATGAAATTGAAAAAGAAAGTTTTACTTTCCCTGTTGCTGGGCGCCTTCTGCCTGGCACCTGTGGGTGCTCAGGCTTGCACCACGACTATCGTGACTAAGGGGGCTTCTGCCGATGGGAGTGTCTTTGTCAGCCATTCCAATGATTCCTTTGACAGTGACCCCAATATAGTCTATGTGCCTGCCAAGGACCATGAAGCAGGGGAGATGCGCCCGGTTTATCCGGCTGCCATAGCCTTTGATGAGATGCCGGACTATGCCTGTTATGCCAATCCCCGCCTGGTAGCGCCGGAGAGGGCGGCTGGCTACGACTATCCTGGCAGGGAAAAGACGAAGCCGCTGGGGGAGATACCTGAGATTTCCCATACCTATGCGTATATCGATAGCGACTACGGGGTGATGAATGAGCACGGCCTGATGCTGGGAGAATGCACCAATAACTCTGCTCATCTGGAATATTTGGAGCCAGGAGAAGGCAGGGGAATATTTTATGCCTCAGAGCTGGGGCGGGTAGCTCTCGAGCGTTGCCGCACGGCACGGGAAGCCATCAACCTCATGGGAGAGATGATAGACGAACACGGCCTTTGGGGCACGGGAGAAACCTTGCTGGTGGCAGATAAAGACGAGGGATGGGTGCTGGAAATGCAGCCCACTCCTTCGGGCAAGGGAGGTTTCTGGATTGCCCAGAAGGTGCCCGATGGAGAGTTTTTCGTGGCAGCCAATCAGTTCCGTATCCGTGCTATCAGGCCGGGAGCAAGGGACCAGATTTTTAATCCTGGCTTGCCCGAGAAGCTGAAAGAAGCTGGCTGGGCTGCCTATGACAAAGACGGAAATATGGATTGGGTACTCTCCATGCAGGCCGTGGAGGATTTCCATCCCTATTTTGCCCTGCGGCGTGTCTGGCGGGCACTTTCGCTGGCAGCACCTTCGGCAAACCTTCCTGCCAGGGTGGAGAACTGGGATACGGAAAGCTACCCTTTCTCCATTCGCCCGGACCATCGCCTTACTGTGCAGGAGGTCATGAACCTTCATCGGGATGCCTATGAGGGTACGGAATTTGACCGCCGCAAGGGGGAAAGTGCAGGGCTCTTTGCTTCTCCTTATCGTCATGCCAGCAAGCCCAAGTGGGACCGTTCCATCACTGCCACCAATATCGCTTATGCCTGGATAACCCAGGCTCGTGCTGATTTGCCCTGTCCCCTTTTCTGGCTGGCCATGAATGCCCCGGCTGAAAGCGTGTACCTGCCCCTGGCGGTAGCTCCTCTGCCGGAAGCGTACAGCGGCAATGACCGCAAGAATTATGACCAGGATAAGGCCTGGTGGATTTCCGGGCAGGTGACCACTCTGACCCGTGGCTATTACAGTGCCCTTTCCCCACAAGTGCGGGAGGCAGCTTTTCAGGAAGAACAGCGGGGGATAAAGCTGGTAAATGAAGCTGCCGGCATGTCAGCTGAAGCTTTTGCCAGGACTTTGAATAAAAATGCTGTCCGTGCCTTGTCAGACTGGAAGGTGCTTTACGGAAAGCTCTTGAGCAACAGCGATTGCGGCCATTACCTCAAGTATGACGAGTCCTATCAGCCCAAAGATGATAATGTCACAGAGTACTGAGCGGCTTATGGTGGGCAAGCAGGAAAAAGATTGACAACAGGCGGAGGTGCCAAATGGCGCTTCCGCTTATGTATTGTGTGTCAAAGCCAGCGACAAGACTTGAAAGTCTGTGTTATAATATTTTGTATGTCAATATATTGGATGAACTACATGGAAAGAGGTAATTTTTATGATAAAGAGCCGTCTTGAAGCTGTGCGTGCCTTGCTGACCGAACAGGGAGTGGATGCCGTGGTGGTTACGAAGTACGTGAATCTCCATTACTTCAGCGGCTTTCGTGGCGATGATACTACGCTGGTGATTTCCCGTGACAAGGCGGCCCTTATCACGGATAACCGCTACACCGAGCAGGCCGGCTTGCAGGCACCGCTCTTTGAAATCGTAGAGCAGCAGGACGGCCTGCTGTCCAAGACGGCAGAAGTGGTGAAGTCCTTCGGCTGCAGGAAGGTTGCTTTCGAGGGCAATGCCCTTATTTACGATGATTTCCAGAAACTTACAGAATTGCTGGAAGGAGTAGAGTTCAGGACGGCTATGCATCTGGATAAACTGCGGGAGATCAAGGATGCGGAGGAGATTTCTTATATCCGCAAGGCCTGTGAGATTGCTGACAAGGCTTTTGCCGAGGTGCTTTCTTTTATCCGTCCCGGTGTCACGGAACTGGCTGTGGCGGCCCGGCTGGAGAATGCCATGCGGGAAAACGGCTCCGAGAAGCCTTCCTTCACTACCATTGTGGCCTCCGGCCTGCGGGGCAGCCTGCCCCATGGCACTGCCACGGACAAGGTGATAGAGGCAGGGGAACTTGTCACCATGGATTTCGGCGGCATGTACCAGGGCTACTGCTCTGATATTACCCGTACTATCTGCGTTGGTCCTGCCAGCGAAAAGCAGCGCTTTATCTACAGCAAGGTGCTGGAGGCGCAGAAGATGGCACTGACCCTTATCAAGCCTGGTGCTGCCGGCAAGGCGGTGGACCAGGCCGTACGTGAGGCTCTGGACAAAGACGACCTGGGAAAATACTTCGGCCATGGGCTGGGACACAGCCTGGGGCTGGAAATCCACGAGTCGCCACGCCTTTCCAAGAAGAGCACCTGCAATGACCTGCGCCCCGGCATGCTGGTTACCGATGAGCCAGGGGTATATATTCCGTGTTGGGGCGGCCTGCGCATTGAGGATACGGTGCTGGTGACTGAGACTGGCAGCGAGGCTTTGACCCGTGCCAATAAGGAATTTATAGAAATACCGTTGAATTAACGGGAAAAATATTTTATAATAGGTAACATCACTGTAGCATATCGCTAAAAATTTGGAGGGCGTAAGTTAATGATTAACAGTACTGATTTCCGCACGGGCCTGACCATCGAGATTGATGGCGGTGTCTGGCAGATTGTAGATTTCCAGCATGTGAAGCCGGGCAAGGGCGCAGCCTTCGTTCGCACCAAGATCAAGAACGTTGAGACTGGCGCTGTGGTTGAGCGCACTTTCAACCCCAACGAGAAGATGCCTGCTGCTCATCTGGAGAACCGCAACATGCAGTTCCTCTATGAGGCTGATGGAATGTATACTTTCATGGACATGGAGTCCTATGAGCAGTCCGAGCTCAACAAGGAGCAGCTGGGCGATGCACTGAACTACCTCATGGAGAACATGGAAGTTACCCTCCAGTCCTTCAAGGGCCGCATCATCGGCATCAGCCTGCCGAACTCTGTCAACCTGAAGGTTGTGGAGTGCGAGCCCAGCGTCAAGGGCAATACTGCCACCGGCGCTACCAAGATGGCCAAGGTTGAGACTGGCTACGAGGTTCGTGTGCCCCTGTTCGTCAACGAGGGCGACACCCTCCGCATTGATACCCGTACGGGCAACTACATCGAGCGCGCTTAAAGAAATCAGCTGCCGTATCATCAGGGCATGGTACGGCAGTTTTTATGTAACAACACGTTTTTTCTGGTGCTCCTGCAACTAGTTTCATGCCATAGAAGGAAATTTTATCAGCTGTATAGAATAGATAATGAAGTAAGTATTTTTATGCATTAAACATACGAAGCCACTCTAAAGGCTCAAGGAGGTTTTCAACATGGCAAACGAAAAGGAAATTGTGCGGAAAGATAATTCTCTGGGCTCCATTCGCATTGCTGATGAAGTAGTCAGCATCATTGCCGGCCTGGCTGCCACTGAGGTGGAGGGCATTGCCGGCATGAGCGGCGGCATCGCTGGCGGCATTGCCGAGATGCTGGGCCGCAGGAATTTTGCCAAGGGCGTGAAGGTTGAGGTGGGCGAGAAGGAAGCTGCCGTTGACCTCTACATTATCGTGAAATATGGTGTGCGTATCCCCGATGTAGCTCTGGCTGCCCAGGAGAATGTGAAACAGGCCATTGAGACCATGACGGGCCTTTCCGTGGTGGAAGTGAACATTCACGTCCAGGGAGTAGGTTTCCCGGAAGATGAGAACAAGCCTGAAGAAGTGCGGGTAAGATAACCGCTTAAGGCTTTGACAAACTGAAGAGAGGCCTGATAGATGGGGATAATCAATCGCTTTTTCTTATTTGTTTTCGCGCTTTTTCTGGTCATGCTCTCTTTGGCAGTGCTGGCAATGTGCCTGCAAATTGTGCCTGAACATTACTGGCTCAATGAGCTTCGCTTTGCCCTGGGGCGGACTGAAACCATCGCGGTTTCGGCAGCTGCCTTTTTCCTCAGCCTGCATTTGATGCTGCTTTCCTTCAGCCGCCAGGCTCCCAAGACGGTTTCCCACGGGGAACTGGTAATGGTGGAAAGCTCTATGGGGGAGGTAGGCGTAGCCCTGGATGCCGTGCGCGGTCTGGTGGACAAGCTGGTGCGTGATGTTCGGGGAGTTCGTGATGCCAAGGTGAAAGTCCGTTCTGCCCGGAAGGGGGAAGGAGAGCCTCTGTCTGTTTCCCTGGCTTTGATCATTGGTCAGGAAACCAATGTGGCAGAGGTGTCTGCTGCAGCTTCAGGTCTGGTCAGTGCTCAGCTGGAAAAGATCCTGGGTTACAGCCAGGTGCCAGTGGAAGTGCTGATCACGGACATCACCAATGCTGCTCCTGACAGGAAGCACCGTGTGGTTTAAGGCTGGTGAGGCGGATGAAAGCAAAGATACTTGAGGAGCTCCTGAGCCTGTGGGATAATCATCGTGGCGCCAGCCTGGGGCTTTTGGTGGGAGCAATGGTGGCCGTGGCCATGCTGATTTTTGGCTTTTGGCAGACATTGTTCGTGATTTTCATGGCACTGGCAGGTCTGTGGCTGGGCAATGAATACGACAGCAAGGCAGATGCCTGGCTGGACCTGAAGGAGACTCTGGCCCGCTTCCTGCCCGTGAGATACCAGCGCTTCAGGGGCAAAGATTATACGGATTACAGTTTTAGGAAAGAAAGGTAACGAAAGAAGATATGAGTCGTAGACAAGCAAGGGAAGTTGCTTTGCAAGCGCTTTTCCAGTTAGATTTCAATAGTCCTGATGTGGAAGAGCAGAAAGCAGCTTATGAAACCCTGGCCATTGATACAGCCTTGGGCGAGGCAGAGGGGGAGACCCTGACAAAGAAGGACCGCCAGTATATCGAGATGGTAGTGGCTGGTACCAGAAGCCAGCTGGGGGCCATTGATGAAATGCTCAGTGCCCATGCCAAAGGCTGGAAGCTGGGCCGCATGGCGGCAGTAGACCGCAATCTGGCGCGCCTGGCCGTATTCGAGATGTGCTTCGCAGAGGAAAAGCTGGCTCCCGGCATTGCTATCAATGAGGCAGTTGAGCTGGCCAAGAAGTTCGGCACAGATGAATCGGGACGCTACATCAATGGTATCCTGAATGCCCTGGTGAAAAAGCAGGCGGATTGAGTTTAGACTCCGGGAGGCCAGACCGCAGATTGCAGCCTGGCCTCTCTTTTGCGCTGCAAGTTCTTTTAGGGGGGATAGTGATGGCAGTACACAGCGTCAGTGAGATAAACAGGTATATCAAGAACCTTATCGCTGGGGAGCTGCCCCTGCAGCACATGCTGGTAAGGGGGGAGATTTCCAATTTCAAGCAATATCCTTCCGGTCATTGCTACTTCACCCTGAAGGACAAGCTGTCGGCTTTGAAATGCGTCATGTTCAGGAGCTATGCCCAACATCTGCGCTTCCTGCCTGTCAACGGCCTGCAGGTCATTGCAGGAGGAAGCATGGCCGTCTATGAGCGTGACGGGGTCTATCAGCTTTATGCTGAATCCCTTGTGCCTGAGGGGACTGGAGATCTGGCGCTGGCTTTTGAACAGCTCAAGGAGAAGCTCTCAGCTGAAGGGCTTTTTGCAGAGGCACATAAAAAGCCTCTGCCCAGATTCCCAAGGAAGATTGGTGTGGTGACCTCATTGGCAGGGGCTGTGCTCAGGGATATATACCATGTATCGTCCCGTCGCTGGCCCATGGTGCAGCTGGTGCTTTACCCTGTGCAGGTGCAGGGGGAGGGGGCAGCTGAGCAGATTGTCCGGGCTATAGAGTTCTTCAACCGCAGCTACCCTGTGGACACCCTGATTGTAGGACGTGGCGGCGGCTCCATGGAGGACTTGCAGGCTTTCAATGAGGAAATCGTAGTCAGGGCTGTCTTCGCCTCCCGGATTCCCGTGATTTCTGCGGTGGGCCATGAGACTGATTTCACCCTGATAGATTTTGTCAGCGACCAACGGGCCGCTACCCCCTCACAGGCGGCAGAACTGGCCGTGCCGGACAGGGAGGAATTGCAGAGATATCTGCTGATGCTTTCAGCCAGGCTCACTCGCGGGGCCGAAAGCGAGCTGGCAGACTGCAGGAAGCGGCTTCTGCATCTCATGCAGCGCCCTGCCCTGAGGGAACCGCAGAAACTATTGGCTTCCAGGCGCCAAAGACTGGACATGGCTGTATTGAAACTGCAGCAGGGAACCAGGACGGCTATGACGGAGAAGCAGCATGGCCTGGAAGTGGCTATGGAGAAGCTTGAAATGCTTAGTCCCGTGCAGGTGCTCAGGCGCGGCTACGGCATAGTGGAGCAGGAGGGCAAGGTCCTTTCAAGCGTCAGGGAAGCTGCTGCAGGCAGCCTGATCAAAGTTACTTTGAAGGATGGTTCACTCAGTGCCAGGATTGAATCCCTCACTGGGCAGGAAGGATGATAGTTATGCCGAGAAAAAAAGAATTGCCCTTTGAGGAATCCCTCTCCCGGTTGGAAGAGATTGTAGAGGCTATGGAAAAGGGCGATATGAGCCTCAAGGATCTGATGGCAGCCTATTCCGAAGGAGTTACCCTATCCCAGTCCTGCCTGAAAGCCCTGGATCGGGCCGAGAAGGCCATGGACCTTATGGTGCAGGAAAATCAGGGAGAAATAGCAGAAGAAGAACTGGTCATAGAGGAGAAATAAAATGCTGAAGGAAATCTGGCAGGAACGTCTGCAGTTAGTTGAAGCACAGCTGGAAAAGGAATTGAAGGCCAATCCTTCCCTGGATGCCAAATTAGGGGCTGCCATGGAGTACAGTCTCATGGCAGGCGGCAAGAGGATGCGCCCTATGCTGCTTATGGCAGCTGCTGATGCCGTAGGCGGCAAAGGCACGGATTATCTTACGGCAGGCTGTGCCATGGAAATGATACATACATATTCCCTGATTCACGATGATCTGCCTGCCATGGATAACGATGACTATCGCCGGGGCAAGCTGACCAATCACAAGGTTTATGGAGACGGCATGGCCATTCTGGCAGGGGATGCCCTGCTTACCCTGGCTTTTGAGGTTGTCCTGCGGCAGGAAGCTGAGCCTTCCGTCAAGCTGGCAGTGCTGAAGGAGTTTGCCCTGGCTGCCGGCCAGAGCGGCATGGTGGGAGGCCAGGCCATGGATCTGGAAGCTGAGGGCCAAAAGATAGATATGGACACCCTCAAACGCCTTCACATGGGCAAGACGGGAGCACTCTTCCACGCCGCTATCCGCAGCGGTGCCATGCTGGCTGGGGCCTCGGAGGAGGAGCTTGCCGCCCTCACCACTTATGCAGACAAGTTCGGCCTGGCTTTCCAGATCACGGATGATATACTGGATGTGACCGGGGATGAAGCAGTCATCGGCAAGCCCGTGGGCAGTGATGAGCGCAACGACAAATCAACTTATGTGACCCTGACCTCACTGGATGAGGCCAGAAAGCTGGCTCAAGAAACGGTGGAGGGTGCTGTGGCGGCCCTGGCACCCCTGGGTGAGAAGGCAGGTTTCCTGCGGGAACTTGTAGAATACCTGCTGAAAAGAAATAAATGACAGGAAGTGCTTTTATGTATCCACTGCTTGATAAGCTAGGTCAGCCGGAGGATTTAAAGAAATACTCTCTCTTTGAGCTGGAAAATCTGGCTCAGGAAATCCGCCAGCTCATTACGGAAACCGTAGCTAAAAATGGCGGGCACCTGGCCCCCAGCCTGGGAACGGTGGAACTGACCCTGGCTCTTTACAGCGTCTTCAAATTCCCTCAGGACAAGCTCATTTGGGATGTGGGACACCAGGCCTATACACATAAGATACTCACTGGCAGGAAGGACAGATTTTCCACCCTGCGGCAAAAGGGGGGCATTACAGGCTTTCCCAACAGGTTTGAATCTCCTTATGATGCCTTTGGCGTGGGTCACGCCAGCACTTCGATTTCCGCTGCCCTGGGCATGGCCATCTCACGTGATTTGAGCGGCCGCCGCAATAAGGTGATCGCGGTGATCGGGGATGGCGCCCTCACGGGGGGGGAGGCCTTCGAGGCCCTGAATCACGCAGGACAGTTGGGGCGGGACCTTATCGTCATCTTGAATGACAATGAAATGTCCATTGACAAGAACGTGGGGGCCATGAGCGAGTACCTTTCCCGCATACGTCTGGCCCCCCAGTACAAGCAGGCCAAGCACGATGTGGAGGAGCTTTTGTCAAGCATTCCCCGCATTGGCAGCAAAGTACTGAAAACTGCCAACCAGATCAAGGATGGCATACGCTCCGTGCTGGTGCCAGGAGCCCTCTTTGAGGAAATGGGCTTCAGTTATCTGGGGCCTCTGGATGGACATAACATCAGCCTGCTTCAGGATGTGTTCAACAAGGTGCGGGAGATGAATGGTCCCCTGCTGATTCATGTGCATACCATGAAGGGAAAGGGGTACGCTCCTGCTGAAGACAATCCCGGCAAGTTCCACGGGGTGGGAAAATTTGACCTGGCCACGGGAGAAACGGCGAAAAAATCCGGGGGAGCACCTTCTTATACATCGGTATTCAGCAAAGCTCTGCTGGAACTGGCAGAGAAAAGGCCGGAACTGGTAGCCATCACAGCAGCTATGCCTTCCGGCACAGGTCTCAGCGCCTTCAAGGATGAATATCCCCGCAGGTTCCTGGATGTGGGCATAGCCGAGGAACATGCTGTGACTCTGGCGGCAGGATTGGCCGCTGATGGCAAGCATCCAGTGGTGGCTCTCTATTCCACCTTTGCCCAGCGTGCCTATGACCAGCTGCTGCATGATGTGTGCCTGCAAAATCTGCCTGTGACCCTCTGCCTGGACAGGGCTGGGCTGGTAGGGGAGGATGGTCCTACTCATCACGGAGTCTTTGACCTTGCCTATCTGCGGCAGATGCCCAATATGACTGTCTTTGTTCCCAAGGATGAAAACGAGCTCAGGCAGATGCTGGGCAAGGCCGTTGCCATGGATACGCCCACGGCAGTACGTTACCCTCGCGGGGCAGGTCTGGGCGTGGAAATCCAGCAGGAATTTTCAGATGTGCCCCTGGGCAGGGCTGAGGTTATCTCTGAGGAGGGTGAGATTGCCTTCCTGGCGGTGGGAACCATGAACGAGGTGGCGGCTAAGGCTGCAGACCTGCTGTCAAAACAGGGGGTAAAGGCCGCACTGGTGAATATGCGGTTCGTCAAGCCTCTTGATGAGGAGCTCTTGTTGCAGCTGGGGCAAAGCAAGCAGCTGCTGGTAACCCTGGAAGAAAATGTGCTGGCCGGGGGCTTTGGCTCTGCTGTGGCCGAATTCCTGCTGGACAAGGATCTTGCCGCAGGTCTTATGCGTTTCGGCCTGCCTGACGCTTTTGTGGAGCAGGGCAGCCGCAAGGAACTCCTGGAGCTGGTGGGATTGACGCCAGAAGCTGTGGCTGAAAAGGTTCTGGCAAGAATACAGACTATTTCAAAGTGAGCAAGGAAAAGAAAATGCCAAAGGAAAGATTAGATATACTGCTGGTGGAAAAAGGCCTGGCGGGCAGCCGGGAACGAGCCAAGCGCATGATCATGGCGGGAGAAGTGCTGGTGGATGGCCAGAAGGTGGACAAAGCCGGTACTACCGTGAAGCGCGAAGCTGAAATAAGGCTTTTGGGAAATGACATTCCCTACGTAAGCCGCGGAGGACTCAAGCTGGCCAAGGCCATGGAGACTTTCGGCCTTTCCCTGACGGGGAAGGTGGCTGCTGATATCGGCGCATCCACTGGAGGCTTCACGGACTGCATGCTGCAGAACGGCGCTGTGAAGGTCTACGCCATTGACGTGGGCTACGGACAGCTGGCCTGGAAGCTCAGGACGGATGAGCGGGTGGTGAACATGGAGCGCACCAACATCCGCAATGTGACCCTGGAAATGCTGGAAGGTCCTCTGGACTTTGCCTCCATCGATGTGGCCTTCATCTCCCTGACCAAGGTGCTGCCCGTGGCTTATGAGCTGCTTAAAGACGGCGGGGAGATAGCCGCCCTTATCAAGCCGCAGTTTGAAGCTGGCAAGGATAAGGTGGGCAAGAAAGGCGTGGTACGCGACCCTGCCATACATCTTGAAGTCGTGGAAAGGATTGTGACCTTCAGCCGGGAACTGGGTTTTGCCGTCCGGGGGCTTACTTTCTCCCCCGTCAAGGGGCCCGAGGGAAATATCGAGTATCTGGTCTGGCTGTTCAAGGGAGCAACTGGGGGCCAGGAGATAGAAGAAAACCTGGCAGAGGAAGTCGTAAGGGAGGCTCACGCTGCCCTGGACAAGTAACAGGAACCCTGAAGGGGAGGGATTGGAGCCATTGATGAGAATAGCCGTCTTTCCAAATGTGGATAAGCCCGCTGCCGGTGAGGTACTGAAAAAAATCATTTCCTTTTACAGGGAAAGAGAGGCGGAGCTGATGCTCCCCTTGGACGAATCGAGGTTTTTTGGCCTGGAGGAGTACGGGGTAGCGGAGATAGAAAAGCAGAGGGCAGATATAGCTCTGAGCCTGGGGGGAGACGGCACCTTGCTGGGGGTATGCAGGCGCTATGGCAGCCACCAGGTGCCTGTCTGTGGCATCAATCTTGGCACCCTGGGATTTATGGCAGACATTGAGCTGGGAGAGCTGGAGGTCATGCTTCAGCGCATCCTGGAACGTGATTACCGCATTGAGCATAGACTCCTGCTGGCAGGTTATGTGGAGAGCGAGGGAGAAAGCCGCTTTTTGGGCCATGCCATCAATGACGTGGTGATAACCAAGGGGGGAGTAGCCCGCATGCTGCACCTGGGGCTGGCCATCAACAGGGTGCACCTGATAGACTACAAGGCCGACGGCATCATTGTTTCCTCGCCTACGGGCTCCACAGCTTACTCACTGTCAGCAGGAGGACCTATCATGAGTCCCAGCATACCAGCCCTGCTGCTGACGCCCATCTGTGCGCATACCTTCAATATGCGGCCTCTGGTCATAGGCGAGGATGATGTGGTGCATATCAAGATTGCGGCAGTGCATCAGGATATACTGGTGACCTTTGACGGGCAGGAAAGCTTCCGCCTGCTGCCCGGGGATGAGGTCATGGTACGCAAGTCAAAGGTTCAGGCCAGTATAGTGAAGTTCCAGGACAAGGATTATTACCAGATCCTCAGAACCAAGCTCTGGAAGGAAAGCTGAACCAGCAAGAGGTGATTCGATATGAAGAGCAAGCGTCACGCAATAATCAAAGACATTATCGAAGCGCAGGCAGTGGAAACCCAGGAGGAACTGGCCGAAGCCCTGCGCAACAGGAATATACAGGTTACTCAGGCCACGGTGTCCAGGGACATCAAGGAAATGATGCTCATCAAGGTGCCCACGGAAAGCGGCCGCTATCGCTATGCAGCTCCGCCCCAGGAAAATGTGGTCTTCACCAAGGACCGCATGGCCAGGCTTTTCAGGGATAATGTGACGGGGGTTGACTCCAGCGAAAACCTGATTGTGGTCAAGACCCTGCCCGGCAGTGCCAGCATTGTGGCGGCAGGACTTGACCAGTCCCAGTGGCCTGAGGTCATTGGCACCATTGCCGGTGATGACAACATTTTGGTGGTCATCAAGCCCAAGGATGCCGTGCCTCAGGTGGTGAAACGACTGAGCCAGTATTTCTAAGAGCTGCAGAAAAATAGGCAAGAGACGCAAAAGGAGATATGCAGGGCATGCTGAAGACTTTGACAGTTTGGAACTTCGCTTTGCTGGAACACGTGCAGGTGGAATTTGGCGGCGGCCTTAATATCCTCACCGGTGAGACAGGCGCAGGCAAGTCCATTCTCATAGATGCACTGGGAGGAATCCTGGGCCAGAGGCTTTCAGGGGATATGATACGCACAGGATGTGACTGGCTGCGGATTGAGGCGGTGTTTTCCTTTGAGGAAGTTCCCGCAGAACTGAAGGCCTTTTTGGATAGTCAGGCCATAGATGCCGGTGAGGGGCAGGTCATCGTCACACGCCAGCTGACCCGCGGAGGACGTGGCATGGTGCTGGTAAATGGCTGCCATGTGACCCTGACCGTGCTGAAGCAGCTGGGGACTCTCCTGGTGGATATACACGGACAGAACGAGAATCTGGCCCTCTTGAAGGAAGCCAGCCAGTTCAGCCTGGTGGACGCTTTCCTGCCGGAGGTGCAGGAGTCTCTCAGTGATTACCGCGGGATTTACGATGAATGGCACAGCTGCCAGCAGAAGTGCAGGGAAAAGGAACAGGCTGCACGGGAGAATGCCCAGCGTCTGGATATGCTGCGGTGGCAGGATAAGGAAATCAGCGAAGCCCAGCTGAAAGAGGGGGAGGACGAGGAGCTGGAAGCAGAGATCCGCAAGCTCTCCCATGCCGAGAAAATCGCCACCCATGCCGAGGAGGCTTATGACCTCTTTGAGGGAGGCGGCAAATCGGGACTGGGCATACTTACGGCTATTTCCATGGTGAAAAAGCATCTGGCCGACATCAGCCGCTATGATGACAGCCTGGCCAATGCGCAGGGCATTGTGGAGGAAGTGGAAATCTCCCTGCAGGAAGCCGCTTACGAGCTGAGGGATTACGGCGAGTCCCTGGACTACAGCCCTGCAAGGCTTGACAAGCTGCAGTCCCGCATGGACCATATAGACAAACTTTGCCGAAAGTACGGCGCTACCGTAGCTGAGGTGCTTTCCCACCAGCAAAAGGTTCAGCAGGAACTGGCCGAAATCGAAAACTACGATGACGATATGGCGGCCCTGAAAGAACAGCTGGCAAAACTCCATGAGGAAATGGAGCAGAAGGCGGCTGCACTTACCAAGTTGCGCCAGAAATCTGCCGACGAACTTTCCAGGGCCATAGGGGAGCAGCTGCTTTCCCTGGGCATGCCCAAAGCTATCTTCCGCATTGAGATAGGAGATGCTGGCAAATTCACCTCTTCCGGGGCGGATACAGTTTCTATGTTCTTTTCCGCCAATCCCGGGGAGACGGAAAAGCCCTTGCAGAAGGTGGCTTCCGGTGGCGAGCTGTCCCGCATCGCCCTGGCCATCAAGGCTGTGGCGGCGTCCCGTGACCAGGCTATTGGCAGCATGGTCTTCGATGAGATTGACACGGGCATCGGCGGGCGTACGGCCCAGATGGTGGCAGAGCGCATTGCTCTGGTGGCAAATTTCAAGCAGGTGCTCTGCATCACTCATCTGCCCCAGATTGCCTGCATGGCAGACCAGCACCTCTACATTGCCAAGAGTTCCGTGGGGCAGTCCACAGTTACTCAGGTGCGCCCCCTGTCGGAGCATGAGCGGGTCAGGGAAATTGCCCGCATGGCTTCCGGGGCAGACCTTACCACAGCTTCTCTGGACAATGCCAGGGAAATGGTGAACCACGCCCGGATGAAAAAGCAGCAGCTGGCTCATACAGCTTGAAACAGCAGGAGGAAGAAAAATGGACGAAGCATTGATTGAAACAGGCATATCATCAGAGAACATATTTGACGGTAATCTCCTGCATGTGCGCAGGGATACGGTGAAGCTGCCCAATGGCAAGACAGCTACCCGGGAGTGGATCAAGCACCCCGGTGCTTCCTCAGTGATTCCCATGCTGGAGGATGGCTCTGTTATCCTGGTGAAGCAGTACCGCTATCCCGTGGGCAAGATCACTTTAGAAGTGCCTGCAGGCAAGCTGGACGCTCCGGATGAAGATCCGCTGGTCTGCGCCGAGCGAGAGCTTTCCGAGGAGACGGGCTATACTGCCGATAAGATTGAGAAGCTCACCACCATTGCCACCACGGTGGGGTTCTCCAATGAGTACATCCACCTCTACATCGCCACCGGCCTTCATTCCGGCAAGCAGCACACAGATGATGATGAATTCATCAATGTGGTGAAGGTTCCTCTTCAGGAAGCAGTGGCAATGGTTAATGATGGCAGGATTATTGATGCCAAGTCTGTGGTTTCCATTCTGATGGCAGCTGCCAGACAGGCTTGAAGCTAGGAGGTTTTCTATGTTTGATTTTAGCTGGCAGTCTATTGTCGCTGGCTTGCCAGGACTGATTATCGCCCTGGTGATACATGAGTACGCCCATGCAAGGGTGGCGGTAGCCATGGGGGATTTCACTCCCAAGATGATGGGGCGCCTGACCCTGAACCCCAGGGCACATATCGACCCCATTGGTCTCCTGATGCTCTTCCTGGTGCGCTTTGGCTGGGCCAAGCCCGTCATGATCAATCCCAGGAATTTCAAGGACCCCAAAAAAGGGGATATCCTGGTTTCTCTGGCAGGCCCTGGTGCCAATCTGCTGACTGCCTTTGCGGCCCTGGTGGTGTGGCTTCTGCTCATCAAGCTTGGCTACGGCCAGTCTACAGGGGTGAGCATGGTTTTCCAGCTCATCGTCATCTATAATATCAATTTTGCCATCTTCAATATGATACCGCTGCCGCCTTTGGACGGTTCCCATATCCTTAAGTATCTGCTGCCCTCTGACCTGGCTTATAAGTTCGTCCAGCTGGAGCGATACAGCTTCCTGATTCTCATTGTCCTCATTTGGACCCCCATCCTGCACCTTATCTTTGTACCGGCGCAGCGCATTATCTGGGATATCTTCATAGCTGTGCTCAGCCCCTTCTTCTGAGCATGGAAGAGACAAAGCCCAAGGGCTATACTGTGCATCTGGAGGCCTTCGAGGGGCCCATGGACCTGCTGATGCACCTGATTGAGAAGGACAAGATAGATATCTACGATATCCCCATCGCCCAGCTGACTGAGCAGTATCTGGCCTATCTGCAGCAGATGAAGGAATTTGACATGGAGGTGGCCAGCTCTTTCCTGGTTATGGCGGCTACCTTGTTGCAGATCAAGTCCCGCATGATGCTGCCCAAGGCTCCTGCACCTCAGGATGAGGAAGAGGAGGATCCCAGGCTGGAACTGGTGCGGCGCATCCTGGAGTACAGGAAGTTCAAGCAGGTGAGCACTGTGCTGGGGGATATGGCGGGCACCTATGAAAAGTACGTGTCCCGTGAACCGCTGCCCTTGCCAGTCCACCATCTGCCCCCGGAAAACCTCAAGCTGTCGCAGCTATTGGAAGCTTTCCAGACGGTGCTGGATGTAAAAGAGGAACTGGCAATCCCCAAGGCCCTGGTAGAGCCGGAAAGCTACAACATCCAGGACAAGATGCAGGACCTGCTGGCCCTGCTTTCCCGCAGCGGAGGGCGGCTGCTCTTTGCGGAAGCTTTTCCCACGGGGAGCCGCAGCGAGCTTATCGTCACGTTTTTGGCCCTTTTGGAGCTGATCAAGCTCAAGGCGGTGGTGGTGAAGCAGCAGCGTCTCTTTGCCGATATCTACATTTGCGTGCTGGGAGAGGAGGAAGGAAATGAGTGAAGGAAAGCCCACTACTGCCACACTGGAGGCAGTGCTGTTTGCTGCCGGTGACCCCATGAGCATGGAAGACCTGGCAGGGGTGCTCCAGACAGACCTCCTGACCACCCAGAACCTTATGACCAGGCTTCAGCGTGAACTGGAAGAGGGGGAGAGGGGACTGACCATCAGGCGGGTGGCAGGCGGTCTTCAGCTGGCCACCCGCCCGGACCTTTACCCTGTGGTGGAGCGGCTTTCCCAGGTGGTGGACAGGAAGATTTCCGCCCCCACCATGGAAACCCTTTCCATCATCGCCTTCAAGCAGCCCATCACCAAGCAGGAAATAGAGCATATCCGCGGGGTGCGCATCGAGCGTGCTCTGGCCAAGCTCCTGGAACTGGAGCTGATTTCCGAAGTGGGCCGCAAGCAGGTGCTGGGGCGTCCTATCCTCTACGGCACCACTGATACCTTTCTCAGGACCTTCGGCCTCAATTCCCTGGAGGACCTGCCCAAGCTGCCCAGTGACAGGGAAGCGGCTGTGGGCATGGACGATGAGCAGCTGGAGCTGCTGGGAGAGCTTGAGGGTCTGATGGAAGATGAAGAAGCTGGTGAAACAGAAGAAACTGATGATAATGACAGCTCCCTGCCGTGACACGGCAGGGGCTTTTGTGTTAGAATAGAACATAGCTTTTAGAAGGAGGGCAATAGCATGGAATCAATGATAAGAGATATTAAGCTGGCTCCGTCGGGCCATGACAAAATTGAATGGGTCAAGAACTTCATGCCGGTGATGGCGGCAGTGGATGAGGAGTTCTCCAAGTCCAAGCCCTTTGCCGGCAAGAAGATGGTCATCACCCTGCACCTTGAGGCCAAGACTGCTTATATGGCTGAGATTTTCCATCATGCAGGCGCCGAGGTTGCCCTTACCGGCAGCAATCCCCTTTCTACCCAGGACGATGTGGCAGCAGCGCTGGTGGAGGATGGCGTCCATGTCTTTGCCTGGCATGGCTGCACCGATGAGGAATACAATACATTCATCGACAGGGCGCTGGACATCAAGCCGGATATCGTCATCGATGACGGCGGTGACCTGGTGCACATGCTCCACACCAAGCGCCGCGAGCTCTTGACGGGCATTATCGGCGGCTCCGAGGAAACCACCACAGGCGTGCATCGCCTGCGGGCGCTGGCTGACCAGGGCAAGCTGGAGTTCCCCATGATCGCCGCCAATGACGCCTACTGCAAGTATCTCTTTGATAACCGCTACGGCACGGGCCAGTCCACCTGGGACGGCATCATGCGCACCACCAACCTGGTGATTGCAGGCAAGACCGTAGTCATTGCCGGCTATGGCTGGTGCGGCAAGGGCGGGGCCATGCGCGCCCGGGGCCTGGGCGCCAATGTCATCATCACGGAAGTTGACCCCATCAAGGCCATCGAAGCTGTCTTTGACGGCTTCCGGGTCATGACCATGGATGAGGCCGCCAAGGAAGGTGATATCTTCCTGACCCTCACCGGTGACAAGGACGTGATTCGTGACCGTCACTTCAAGGTCATGAAGGATGGGGCCATGATGGCCAACTCCGGCCACTTTGACGTGGAAATCAACATTCCCGAGCTGGAAGCCATGTCAAAATCCCGCCGCAAGGTGAGGAACAACATCGAGGAGTTCCTGCAGGAAGACGGCAGGAAGCTCTACCTGCTGGCTGAGGGCCGCCTGGTGAACCTGGCTGCAGGTGACGGCCACCCGGCAGAGATTATGGACCTTTCCTTCGGCGTGCAGTTCTTCTCTGCCCTGCATCTTTTGGAGCATGGCAAGGAACTGGAGAAGGGCGTGCACCTCATGCCGGATTCCATCAACCAGCGCATTGCAGAAATCAAGCTGAAGTCCCTGGGAGTGAGCATTGACAAGCTGACCCCGGAGCAGCAGGCATATCTCAGCATGGCGTAAGGGGAGGATTTTCCTTGAAAACTTTGATCAAAAATGTAAATGCCCTTCTGCCTGACGGCACCACTCCTGTCACCAACATCATGATCGAGGGTGACCGCATTGAAGCCGTGGGCGAGGTGCCTGAGGGCTATCAGGCAGATAAAGTCATAGATGGCAAGGACCATCTGGCTGCTCCCGGCCTGGTGAATGCCCACACCCATGCTTCCATGACCCTGCTGCGCTGCTATGCAGATGACATGGTGCTCATGGACTGGCTGAATAATAAGATCTGGCCCACAGAAGCCAAGATGAATGATGATGATATCTACTGGGGAGCCATGCTGGCAGCGGCAGAGATGATCCGCACCGGTACCACTGCTTTTGCAGATATGTACGGTCCCTATATGGACAAGGTAGCCGAGGTCACCATCGACTCGGGCCTTCGCGGCGTGCTTTCACGCGGCCTGATTGGCGTGGCTCCCGACAGCGAGGAAAAGCTGGCAGAAAATATTGCTCTCTACAAGGATTTCCATGGTGCAGGGGACGGCAGGGTAACAGTGATGTTTGCCCCCCATGCCCTCTATACCTGTCCGCCGGATTACCTGAAGAAGGTCAGCAAGGCAGCAGGAGAGTACAAGGCTGAAATCCACATCCACATGTCTGAGACTCAGGGCGAGGTGGAAAATTGTTTGAAAGAATATGGCAAGCGTCCCTTTGCCCATGTGGAAGCCACTGGCATCTTTGAGCATGGCACCCTGGCGGCGCATTGCGTGCATCTGGACGATGAAGATATCGCCATCATCAAGAAGCATGGCATTCGTGTGGCTCACAATCCCGGCAGCAACATGAAGCTGGCCAGCGGCGTGGCACCTGTGCCCCGCCTGCTGAAGGAGGGGGTATGCGTGTCTCTGGGCACGGACGGCGCTTCCTCCAACAACAATCTGGATATGCTGGAGGAGGTGCAGCTCGCTGCCCTCCTGCACAAGGCAGATACCCTTGACCCCCTGGCCGTGACGGCTGCGGAGGCAGTTAAGATGGGCACGGAGTACGGCGCCCAGGCCGTAGGCCTCAAGGATGCAGGCAAACTGGCAGCAGGGGCCCAGGCAGATATTGTCCTCTATGACATGAAGAATACCATGTGGTGCCCGCGCCACAATCTGGTGTCCCTGCTGGCTTATTCTGCCCGTTCCTCTTCTGTGGATACGGTGCTGGTGGCAGGCAGGGTGCTCATGGAGAACCATGAGCTCAAGACCCTGGATGAAGAGCGCATCCTCTTCGAAACCCAGCGCTGCGCTGACAGGCTGACTAAGTGAATGACTGACGAGTGAACTACCTTTATCCGCCCTTGGCAGTTTTGAGGGCGGATTTCTTTTGAAATCATTCTTAAAGAATACAGAAATGAGGTGATGGATTGGCTAAGAAGACAACTGGTACCCGCAAGGGCCGCAAGAGCAATGCAAACGCAGAAAAGAGCGCTGTTGTCTCAGGCAATCCTGGCCGCCCTTATGAACTCTTGGGACTAGCCTGCGTAGCAGCCGGATTTATCTCTTTGGGAGGGCTTTTTGACCTGAATGTGGGTTTTGTGGGCCTGTACTTTGCCAAATTCCTGCATTATTTCTTTGGCGTGGGGGCAATTTTTGTCTGTGTGCTCATTCTCCTCATGGGATATCAGTACATTACCAAGCACTGCGGCCTGCGCTATTCCCTGCGCTTTTTCGGCCTGGGGCTGCTTTATGTTTCAGTCCTGGCTATCTGGCATCATTTCGTCATACCGCCGGGAGAGGAAATCCTTCCTGCCAGCCTGCCGGAGGGGGGCGGCCTCCTGGGAGGCGGGCTGCTGCTTGTCCTGCGGAATTTCTTCGGAGTGGATGGCGCCATTATCCTGCTGGCAGCATGCCTCATAGGTTCTGTGCTTCTATCCACCACCTGGTCACTGGCCACTGGTGTCAACAAGACCAAAGAAAAAGCCGTGAAGGGGGCCAGTGCCGCAGGCACTGCCCTTGCCGCTACCTCCAGCAAGGTGGCGGAAGTAGGCGGCCGGGTAGAAGAGCGGGTGGTAGAAGCTGTGAAAACCACCGTGAAGAATTCTTTCTACAATCAGGAAAGAGATGACCGTTTCTCCGAGGCTTTGGAAACGGATAGCGAACATGTGCCGTCAGGTGAGCCTGAAGAGACTGCGTCTGCAGCAGAAGAATATGTTTACACTCAGGAACCAGAGGCACCAGTGCAGGAACCTGCTCCCGCCTTTACCATCGACTATGGGGGGCGTGGGGGAGAAGAAAATGCCGGCGAACCCTGGGGATTGCCTCAGGAGCCTGTAACAGAGCGTGAAGCAGAAGCAGCTGCTTTGGGAGCTATGACTGCCAGGAGCGCTGTGGCGGAGGCAGAGGCTGCTTCTGCAGAAGCTATCACAGCTATGGCCAGGGCGGAAGCTGGCAGCGAGGCCAAGCCTGACGAAAAGCCCAGGAAGCCCTATGAGATTCCCCAGGTGTCCCAGATACTTTCCAAGCATGTGAAGCAGAAGAACGCGGCCCTGGAGATGGAAATTGCGGAAAATGCCCGCACCCTGCAGCAGACTTTGGAAAACTTCCATGTGAAGGCAAAGATCCTCAATGCCTGCCATGGTCCTGCCGTCACCCGCTATGAGCTGGAGCCTGCCCCGGGGGTGAAGGTCAGCAAGATTACCAATCTGGCTGATGACATTGCCCTGAGCCTGGCGGCTTTCTCCGTGCGCATCGAGCCCATCCCCGGCAAGGCGGCCATCGGCATCGAGGTGCCCAATAAGGAACTGGAAGGCGTGCAGCTCAGGGAAGTGCTGGAGAGCGAGAAGTTCAGCAGCGCCAAGTCACGGCTTACCGTGGGCCTGGGCATGGACATCGGGGGGCAGGCCATCTTTGCTGATTTGGGCAAGATGCCCCATCTGCTGGTGGCAGGTGCCACCGGCTCAGGCAAGTCCGTCTGCATAAATACCCTGATTACCAGCATTCTCTTCAAGGCCAAGCCTGATGAGGTGAAGTTCATACTGATTGACCCCAAGATGGTAGAGCTTTCCGGCTACAACGGCATTCCCCATCTTATGGTGCCGGTTGTCATTGATGCCAAAAAGGCAGCTTCGGTATTGAATTGGGCCGTGCAGGAAATGGAGAAGCGCTACTCCAGCTTTGCTGACCATGGGGTCCGCAATATGGCCGGCTTCAACGAGCATTTCCCGGAGCAGAAGATGCCGGCTATCGTCATCATCATCGATGAGCTGGCAGACCTGATGATGGTAGCCCCACATGATGTGGAGGACGCCATCTGCCGTCTGGCACAGAAGGCCCGCGCCGCCGGCATCCACATGGTGCTGGCCACCCAGCGTCCTTCTGTGGATGTCATCACCGGCATCATCAAGGCCAACATTCCCTCCCGCATTTCCTTTGCAGTTTCCTCCCAGATTGATTCCCGCACCATCCTGGACAGAAGCGGGGCGGAAAAGCTCCTGGGCAAGGGGGACATGCTCTTCTATCCAGTTGGTTCCTCCAAGCCCCGCCGCGTGCAGGGGGCCTTTATCAGCGATGAGGAAGTTGAGCATCTGCTGGACTTCATCCGCAGCCAGGGACAGGAAGCTGAAACCAATGAGGAACTGGTGAACTTCACGGAACGTGCTGCTGAGGCAGAGGAAGCGGAAAACGGCAAGAAAAGCAAGGAGCCTCAACAAGATGAGCTGCTGGAGGAAGCTGTGAACCTGGTGCTCAGCACCGGCCAGGCTTCCACCAGTTCTGTGCAGCGCCGCTTCCGGGTGGGCTATACCCGGGCTGCCCGACTGATAGATGCCATGGAAGAACTGGGCATCGTAGGGCCAAATGTGGGCAGCAAGCCAAGGGAAATCCTCATGAACAGTGAGGAGGCTTTGGCGGCAGTCCAAGGCGCCCAGTAAGAGATAACACAGTAAAAAAGCTGCGAAGCAACGGCGTATAGCCATTGTTTCGCAGCTTTTTGTTTATGATTTCAAGCGAAATACTTGGTTTGATCCTGGTTTTTATTGGCGTTCTCATAAGCTGGCAGACGTTTTTTGATAAACTGGGTGTCTATATTGCCAGTGCGGAAGCAGATGTCTTTCATGATGTGCTTGTGCAGATCCACCGTGGTCTTGACGCCTTCAATGCGGAATTCATTGAGGGCGCGCTGCATGATCTTGATAGCATCGCCACGGGTCCTGCCATGCACCACCAGCTTGGCAATCATGGAATCGTAATAGGGCTCTATGGCCAGGCCTGCCGTTACGCCGCTGTCAAAACGCACCCGTGGGCCGCTGGGCTCATGCAGGAAAGTGATCTGTCCCGGAGAGGGCATGAAGTTGTTGTCCGGGTCCTCAGCATTGATGCGGCATTCGATGGCATGACCAGCAAAAGTGATATCCTCCTGGGTGAATTCCAGCGGCTCGCCTGCAGCAATGCGAATCTGGGTACGCACCAGGTCAATGCCAGTTACAGCTTCAGTGACGCCGTGTTCCACCTGGATGCGGGGATTGATTTCCATGAAGTAGAATTCATTATTGGAAAGATCCAGCAGGAACTCTACCGTGCCAATATTGGAATAATGCACGCTTTTGGCAGCCTTTACCGCCAAAGCGCCTACCCGGTCACGCATATCCTGTGTGAGGGCGATAGAAGGAGATTCTTCCAACAGTTTCTGGTTGCGGCGCTGCAGGGAGCACTCACGCTCGCCAAGATGCAGGACTTCGCCGTAGTTATCAGCCACAATCTGCACTTCGATGTGGCGGGAACGGCCAATATAGTGCTCAAAGTAGTATTTTGTCTGGGTAATATCAACCAGTTCCAGGATGTTCTTCAGGTCTTCCTCAGACTGGGCTACGCACATACCCTTGCCGCCGCCGCCGGAGACTGGCTTCAGAATGACTGGGTAGCCTACTTCACGGGCAGCAGCGAGGGCTTCCTCATTGTCCTCGAGAGGGTCGCTGCCTTTGGCCATGGGAATCCCGGAAGGAGCAATGGAAGCCCTGGCCACATCTTTGTCACCAACCAGGCGGATGGTTTCCGGCATAGGACCGATCCAGGTAATGCCCGCTTCCGTGACCTGCTCGGCAAAATCCGCGTCTTCGGAGAGGAAGCCATAGCCAGGATGGATGGCATCAGCTTGGGTTTCCCGGGCTGCCCGCAGGATGGCGGCTTTATTGAGATAGCTTTCCACAGCATCAGCAGGGCCAACATTGTAGGCCAGATCAGCCAGCTGCACGTGCAGGGCGTTGGCATCAGCTTCAGAGTAAATAGCTACAGTTTCAATATCAAGCTCTTGACAAGCTCGTATAATGCGTACGGCAATCTCGCCACGGTTGGCAATAAGGACACGTTTGAACATAAGGATTGCCTCCTTGTTTACAATTTTTGTTAACGTAAGATGGTAATAGGTGATAATTGTACGTCAGCAGATTATATAACCTGCTACTAAATGCATCACGGGATTGATTCTAGCACACCTGTCAGGCAAATGCAATGATATTGTTTGGTTATGGACACGATTCTTTAAAAGAATACATGTATACACATTTCGATAAAGCTGCTTATGTAAAAAAAATCCCATAAGCCAGATGCTGATCTGACTTATGGGGATAATATATTCAGGATATTTATTTAGCACTATTATTTTTTTCAGCAGAAACTTCTTTCAGCCCGTAAATGGCTCCGGCGAAGGCAGAGGCCATGATGCGGGTCTCAATGTCCGGCTGCTTTCTGATTTCGGCTATATGGGCATGGAAGGTATCTTCCATTTCCATGACGTTCAGATAGATGGAAAGCCCAAGTTTATCACGCAAGTCACTTGATTTCAGGAAATTTGCCACCAGCTGCCCCCGGCGTTTTGGAGTATCAGCAGCGATCAGGGCATCTGCCAGGGATTTGATGATGGGGTCTTTGAACTTGTCAGCGGTCTTCCAGGCGGCCATGCAGGCCTTCTTCATGGGGAGGTTGTCCCGCACCAGGAAGAGGATGATAAGGGAGGCCATGGCCAGGACGCTCTTGTCGGCGGTCACACGCTCCACACATATCTTGTAGATTTCTTCCGGGTCTTCCTCTGTGCGGAGACCTAGTTCAATAGCTTGAGAAATATCTTCTGCTCCGGGTTGGAAAAACATTCCGGCTGCTGTCATGCACCCACGGGCGCGTTCTACTGCATCTCTTTCCACGGTCATCACCTCGAGAGGAGATTTCGCCAAGGGAAGGGGATTTTCCTGCCAGATAGCGCTCCCTAAAAGAGGATTTATGATATTTTAATTGAGGGCTTTTTCGATGGTGCCTCCGCCTACCACATAGCCTTCTCCGTCAGCCGTATAGAGGACGGCGGCCTGTCCCGGTGTGATAGCCCGCTGGGGGTCGCGGAAGGCAAGGCGGATCTTGCCATTTGCTTCGGGATAGACGGTGGCAGGCTGTTCCTTCTGGTTGTAGCGGGTTTTGGCCAGCACTTCCAGCGGCTCCTTCAGCTCAGGAAGGTAGATCCAGTTCATATCTCCTGCGATGAGTTCCCGGTGGAAAAGGGCGGCTTCAGGTCCTACGGTGACGGTGTTCTTTGCCATATCCTTGGCGCAGACGTAGACAGGCTCACCTAAGGCCAGTCCCAGGCCCTTGCGCTGGCCCAGAGTGTAGTGGACGGCCCCACGGTGCTGTCCGATGGTTTGGCCATGCAAATCAAGGAAAGCACCGGGCTGGTACTTCTTGCCCTGATACTTTTCCATGAAGCCCACATAGTCACCGTCAGGCACGAAGCAGATGTCCTGGCTCTCCCGCTTGTGTGCATTTATCAGCCCCAGCTTTTCGGCCAGTTGCCGGGTTTCCTCCTTGCTTTCCATTTCTCCCAGGGGGAATTTCACATGTGAAAGTTCCTCCTGGGTCAGCGTATAGAGCACATAGGTCTGGTCCTTGCTGAGGTCTTTGGCTTTTCGCAGCAGGAAACGGCCGTCTTTTTCCTCCACCCTGGCATAGTGGCCTGTGGCCACATACTCCATGCCTTTTTCTTTGGCAAAGTCCATGAGGCGGCGGAATTTCAAGCAGCGGTTGCAGTCGATGCAGGGGTTGGGAGTGCCGCCTTCCTCGTAGGTGCGGATGAATTTGTCGATGACTTCCCGCTTGAAGTCTGAGGTGAAGTCTTTCACCTCAAAGGGCATGCCCAGCCTCTGGGCTACGCTGGCAGCATCGTCTATATCCGACTGGGTGCAGCAGGTCTTGAAGATGGAAAGCCCGATATCCTCATTGTGGTAAAGCCTCATATTGGCTCCCATGCAGTCAAAGCCGGCCTCTTTCATCAGGTAGGCAGTGACCGAACTGTCCACCCCACCGCTCATGGCAATCAGGGCGGTTTTATTTTTATTTTCCATAAATATGTCCTCGCTTTCTTATGAGAAAAGTATAGCATATTGATGGGTGAGTGGAAAGAAAACATCAAGCTGGTTTACAAAACTTTACAAGATAACATATTTATGGGGTGAAATTTTTACATAAGGCTTTTATTCTGCATACAGCTGTGCTATAATAGAGAAAATTTCACATACTAAAGGAATAAAGACGGAAAGAAAAGGTGAATTTCTATGATCAACAGCAAGCTGAAGGATGACCTGACTGACCAGCTTTGCGATGCTGTGCTGGCTTTGCATAGCCAGGAGGAATGCTACCAGTTCTTTGAGGATATCTGCACCATCAGCGAGCTGAAGGCCATGTCCCAGAGGCTGGAGGTGGCCCGCATGCTCCGGGAAGGGCACACTTATGAAGATATCGTGGAGCGCACGGGGGCCAGTACGGCTACCATCAGCCGAGTGAAGCGCTGCCTGAACTACGGGGCTGACGGCTACAATATCGTGCTGGAGAGACTGAAGCCCCGGCAGGATTGATCATACTGGAGACCGTTAATATTTGACAAGCGAAGCGCAGACAAATATTTACGGATCCGTATATACAGCGTCCGCAAACTAACCCGTTTTGGTAAAATTCACCGAACGCGAGTATAGAAAATTAATGTCATGGGACAGGGGGATTTGATTTGGAGAAGAAGATACTTGAGATACCTTATGGCACCCGGGATTTCTTGCCCACGGAAGCCACGGAGAAGCGGATCATTGAGACGAAGCTGGCCAGGCTCTTCGGCAGCTGGGGTTATGATGAGGTGGTGACCCCCACCATAGAGTATTTGGAGACTCTGACAAAGGGCAGCAGCCGCACTTTGGAGCCGCACCTTTACAAGCTCTTCAGCAAGGACAACCGCATCATGGCTCTGCGTCATGAAATGACTACGCCCATCGCCCGTCTGATGGGCAGCCGCCTGCAGGGGCGGGAGCTGCCTCTGCGGTGCTCTTATATCAGCAGCGTCTTCCGCTATGAGCAGTCCCAGACGGGCAGGCAGTGCGAATTCTATCAGGCTGGCGTGGAGCTCATGGGCAGCGGCAGTGCGGCGGCAGATGCTGAGGTCATTGCCCTGGCGGTGCGCAGCGTGCTCTCGGCAGGGATTACGGATTTCAAGGTCTGCCTGGGGCAGGTGGAATTCGTCAGCGGGGTCATGGAGCAGTACCAGCTGGCAGAAAAAGACTGCGAGGCCTTGAAGGAGGCCATGGAGAAGCATGACCTGGTGCTGCTGGAGACTTTGGTGGATGACCTGCAGCTAAGCGACAGCGCCAAAAAGGCTTTGAAATCCCTGCCCCTGCTGAACGGCGGGCCGGAAATGCTGGAACAGGCCCGGGAAATGGCCCTGAACGCCAGAAGCCGCCGGGCTTTGGATAACCTGACAGAGATTTATCACCTGCTGGAGGCTTATCAGGTGGCTGACTATGTGCAGTTTGACCTGGGGATTATCCGTGACTTCAGCTATTACACGGGCATGGTCTTTGAGGCCTATACCCCGGAGCTGGGCTTCCCCCTCTGCGGTGGCGGCCGCTATGACAATCTGCTGGCAGATTTCGGCAATCCCTGTCCTGCTACGGGCTTTGCCTTAGGTATAGAGCGTGTGCTTTTGGCTCTGGAACGCCGGGGGGACGGCCTGCCGGAAACTCCCAAGGATGTGTATGTGGGGTATGCTCCCGGCAAGCTGGAGCAGGCCGTGAAGAAGGCTTTGGAACTGCGCCAGCAGGGCAAGGTGGCAGAGCTGGCTGCTTCTCCAGGTACGGAGCAGGAGGCAGAGGCCATGCAGCAGGGCCGTGGTTATAAGGAATTGCTGTTTATTTCCTAAGAGATGGCATGATGAAGATGGGGGAGAAGAAAAACCTGGGCCGGGTGGGGCAGTTCCTGCGGGCCATCAGCGCAAAGGTGACGGCAGAGGATATAGCCTTTATGGAAGCCCATCTGCCAGAGAAGGCACGGCCCTTGTTCCTGGCCATGCACCCGGCTGACCAGTGTCATGTGCTGAATGTGGCGCATACGGCGCTGGTAATGGCAGAGAAAGAGCCTAATATTGACAGGGAGTTTCTACTGCGGTGCTGCCTGCTGCATGATGTGGGCAGGGTGAAAGGCACGATGGATATCTGGGGCAAGGTCTTGGGGGTGCTGGCAGAGAAGCTCCTGCCGTCTGCTTTGAGGCGGCAGCTGGAATGCCGTCAGGCAGAGCATTTCTGGCAGAGGCCGGGACTGGCCCTTTATGTCTACCGCTGCCATGCAGAAATTGGGGCAGAGAAGCTGAAAGCATTGGGCTTTCAGAGGGAGGCAGAGCTTGTAAGACTCCATCATGCCCCTGAGGCTCAGGAAGACCCTGAGGAATTGAAGATACTGAGACGGGCAGATGCCCTGAATTGATAATTGATATATGGGAGGAATTTGATGCTGGCAAAGAGCAAGGATTATTTGACCATTGCCCTGCCCAAGGGAAAACTCTTTTCCCTGTCGGCAGAGCTGCTGGAGAAGATTGGCTACACGGCGGAAGGCCTTTCAGATAAATCCAGGAAGCTGGTCATCACAAATGAGGAAAAAAAGATTCGCTTCATCATCACCAAGACGGCTGATGTGCCCACTTATGTGGAATACGGGGCAGCGGATTTGGGGGTCATTGGCAAGGATGTGCTGGTGGAGTCCGGCAAGGATGTCTATGAGCTCCTTGACCTGGGCTTTGGCAAATGCCATGTGATGATGGCGGTGCCCCGCAAGGAAAAGCGGGAGCGGCTGACGGATTACGCCCAGACCCGCGTGGCTACCAAGTTCCCCCATATTGCCGAGATGTTCTTCACCCGCCACGGCATGCAGATGGAGTATATCAAGCTCAACGGCTCCATCGAGCTGGGGCCCATAGTGGGGCTTTCCGAGAGCATCGTGGATATCGTGGAGACGGGGACCACCCTGAAGGAAAATGATTTGGAGGAAATCGCCTATATCATGGACGCTACAGCCCGCCTAATTGCCAACAGGGTGAGCTTCAAGCTGAAATTCCAGCGCATCCACACCTTGGTGGAGGAACTGAAGAAAGTCATGGCAGCAGGGGAGGCAGGCAAATGAAGATAGTCAGGGCAAAAGAACTGGGAGCGGCCGCCATCGAGGCCATGCTGAAGAAGAAGGCCTTCGATGAGGTGGAGCTGAGCCCCAAGATCCGGGAGGGCAATAAGCAGCTCTTTGGAGAGGACCTTTCCGCTGCCGAGCTGGTGCGCCGCATTGTTGGCGATGTGCGCCGCGAGGGGGATGAGGCGGTTATCCGCTATACCAAGCTTATCGACAGGGTGGAACTTACGCCGGAAGATTTCCTGGTGACGGAGGCAGAGTTTGCAGCAGCAGAAAAGGCTGCAGACCCTCAGGTGGTAGAATCCCTGAAGAAGGCTGCTGCCAATGTGCGCCGCTATCATGAGGAGCAGAAGCCGAATTCCTGGATGACTTACAGGGAGCAGGGCTCTATCCTGGGCCAGTCCCTGATTCCCTTGGACAGGGTAGGCATCTACGTGCCGGGGGGCACGGCAGCTTATCCTTCCTCTGTGCTTATGAACGCAGTTCCCGCCTCCGTAGCAGGGGTGGGGGAAATAATCATGATGGTGCCGCCCAAGAACGGGGAAATCAATCCCTATGTGCTGGTGGCTGCCAGGCTGGCAGGAGTCAGCAAGATTTACAAGATTGGCGGCGCCCAGGCCATTGCGGCCATGGCCTTTGGTACAAATACCATTCCCCGTGTGGATAAAATCACGGGCCCTGGCAATATCTTCGTTACCCTGGCCAAGAAGGAAGTCTACGGCCATGTGGATATTGATATGCTGGCAGGTCCCAGCGAAATCCTCATTGTGGCAGACAAGAGCGCCGACCCGCGCTATACGGCGGCAGATATGCTGAGCCAGGCGGAGCATGACCCCCTGGCCTCCAGCATTGTCATCACTGATGATGAATCACTGGCTGAGAAGGTGGCGGCAGAGGCGGAGAAACAGCTGCAGCAGCTGCCCAGGCAGGAGATTGCCCGGGCTTCCCTTGAACGCAACGGCCTCATTGTCATTGCTGAAGATATGCTTCAGGCTGTCAGCTTTGCCAATGTCTCTGCGCCTGAGCACATGGAGCTCCTGACGGAGCAGCCCTTCCAGTTGCTGCCTTATGTGCGCCATGCAGGGGCGGTGTTCCTGGGAGCTTATTCTCCGGAGCCGCTGGGTGACTACTTTGCGGGACCGAACCATGTGCTGCCTACGGGAGGCACGGCCCGTTATTACTCCGTGCTGAATGTGGAAACCTTCATGAAGCGCATGAGCCTTATTTCCTACACCCAGCCCGCCCTGCAGGCAGTCAGCGAAGACATCATACGACTTGCAGAGACGGAAGGGCTTGATGCCCATGCCAATGCCATCAGGCTGCGCCGGGAGGAGAAGCAATGAGCGAATCGATGAATAAGCGTCAGGCAGAAGTGGCCCGCGATACGGCGGAGACTTCCGTCAAGGTGTCATTGAATCTGGACGGCAAGGGCGAGGGCTGCATAGATACGGGTATTGGCTTCTTTGACCACATGCTGAACCTCTTCCAGGCTCACGGCCTCTTTGATTTGGAGGTGCGCTGTGATGGGGACCTGGAGGTTGATGGTCACCACAGCATAGAGGATATTGGCATTACCCTGGGGCAGGCACTGAAAAAAGCTTTGGGCGACAAGCGCGGCATCAGGCGTTACGGCACCTTCTACCTGCCCATGGACGAGGCGCTGGCCTTTGTGTCCCTTGATATCAGCGGCAGGCCGTTCCTGGTTTACGATGGTGGCGAAATGGCCCCCATGATCGGCGGCTATGATACGGAACTGACAGAGGAATTCCTGCGGGCTTTGGCGGTGAATGCAGGGCTGACCCTGCATGTGAAGGTGCTCTATGGCACCAATTCCCACCACAAGGTGGAAGCCATCTTCAAGGCTCTGGGCCATGCCCTCCGAGAGGCCGTGTCCATAGACCCCCGGGTGCAGGGTGTGCCTTCGACGAAAGGGAGCTTATAATGATAGCAATAGTTGACTACGGTGTGGGTAACCTCTTCAGCGTCCACAAGGCACTGCTGGCTGCAGGGGCAGAAGCGGAAATCACCAGCGACGAGGCGGTGATCCGCCAGGCGGAGAAAATAGTGCTGCCGGGAGTAGGCGCCTTCGGGGATTGCATGAAGGAATTGAACCGTTCCGGCCTCATTCCAATTATTAAGGAAAGGATCAGTGTGGGTGTTCCTTTGCTGGGCATCTGCGTAGGGCTGCAGATCCTCTTCGAGGACAGCGAGGAAAGCCCCGGGGTGCCGGGGCTGGGGATTATCAAAGGCCATGTGAAGAAGATCGAGGCTCCGGGACTGAAGGTGCCTCACATGGGCTGGAATGCACTGGCTGAGGAAAAGAACACGGATTTGTATGATGAATTGCCTGCCAACAGCTATGTTTACTTCGTCCACAGTTACCATGCTGTGCCGGAAGATGCTGAGGTGGTGACAGCAATCACCAACTATGGCAGCGAGCTTACAGCTTCTGTGAAGCAGGGCAAGGTGGAGGCTACCCAGTTCCACCCGGAGAAGTCTGGCAGGACTGGCCTGCAGATATTGCGCAATTTCGTGAAGCGCAAGGCGTGAAAGGGGACATGGCATGAAACTTTTTCCGGCGATAGATATTCGGGGCGGCAAATGTGTGCGGCTCCTGAAGGGAGACTTTGACCAGGAGACGGTGTTCTCTGACAGTCCTGCCGAGATGGCAGCCCAGTGGGAGAGCCAGGGGGCGGAATTCCTGCATCTGGTGGACCTGGACGGCGCCAGGGCGGGCAAGCCCCAAAACCTGGCAACGGTGAAGGCAATTCTTGAGAAGGTGAAGATTCCCGTAGAGCTGGGGGGCGGCATCCGCACCCTGGAGCATATTGAGAAAGTCCTGGACCTGGGAGTCAGGCGGGTTATCCTGGGCTCCGTGGCAGTCCACGATCCGGCCTTGGTCAAGGCTGCCTGTGAGAAGTACGGCGACAGGGTGGTAGTGGGCATTGATGCCAAGGACGGCATGGTGGCAGTGGAGGGCTGGGCTGAGACCAGCAATCTGGAAGCACCCGTGCTGGGCAAGATGATGGCGGATGCCGGCGTGAAGACCATCATCTACACGGATATCAGCCGCGATGGAACTCTCTCCGGGGTGAATGTAGAAGCCACCGTGGAAATGGCCAGGAGGAGCGGACTGGAGGTAGTGGCCTCCGGCGGCGTCAAGAGCATTGAGGATATACGCGCTCTGAAGGCATACGAAAAAGAGGGGATTGCTGGAGCTATCCTGGGCAAGTCCCTCTATATGCATACGCTGGATTTGAAAGAAGCTCTGGCTGTGGCCGGAGCCTGACAGGAAAAAACGATAAATCATAAAAATACTGCTGACCGCCTCAATGGCTGGTCAGCAGTATTTTTAATGCGCGTTTCTTGTCTTCGGGAAGATTGTGGATAAGCTTCAACAAATCCTCGTCATCGTCTGCCTGTGTGTTTCCCTTTTCCCTGGGGGGATTGGAGATATCGTTCAGCTCCTCGATGGTGAAGTCCAGGGCCTGGCTGATGCGCAGCACATTGTCCATGGCGGCGCCGCCGATGGAGCCGTTCAGGATGGACAGGAGGGTGGTGTAGGGCATATTTATTTCTTGGGCAAAGGCTTTGAAGGTGTAGCCCCGCGCCTTGATGAGGGACTTTACATAATCTTCTCTTGTCACGGGGATACCTCCTTGTCTTGTTAATTATCGTCCTGCATCTCATTATAGACGTAGATTTGGCAAAAATAAAGGGCAAACTTGACAAAATTAAAAAAAGCTGGACTGAGAGGAATTTTTATGAGTGTTTTATGATAAACACTATCAAGCACGAAAAAACATAATAAAATATGCGTTTTCGTATTGACGGATGAAAGTTGATGTTGTATAGTAATAACTGTAAACGAAATATCGTTGTTGGATGCGTTAAGAAATGTCATAACGTGCCCAATATGATAAATTAAGAGCGAAAGCTAAACTCTTTGTATTGAAGCGTAAATTGCGTGTAAATTTTGAAGGGTGCAATGATTGCTCGGTTTATGGCCGCGGCAGTCAGAATGAGCTTAAAAAGGAGAGTTTCACGATGGAGAAAGCAACAGTCGTTGTTATCGGCGGCGGCGCTACCGGCGTAGGCATCCTGAGGGATTTGGCGATGCGTGGCGTGGATGTCATGCTCGTTGAGAAGCAGGACCTGGTGAACGGTGCCAGCTCCCGCTATCATGGGCTCCTGCACAGCGGTGGACGCTATGCAGTGAAGGATCAGGAAGCTGCCAGGGAGTGTATTGAGGAAAATATGATCCTGCGCAAGATTGGCAGATCCTGTGTGGAGGCTTCCGGCGGCATGTTCGTCCGCCTGGACAGCGATGATCCTGACTATGAGCAGCAGTGGGTGCAGGGCTGCAAGGACAGCGGCATTGAGGCTACCCCCATTACGCTGGCCAAGGCGTTTGAACTGGAGCCTCTCCTGTCCAAGCATGTGGTTTCCGCTTACCTGGTACCGGATGCAGCCATTGACGGCTTCCGCATGTCCTGGCAGAATGTGGATTCTGCCAAGCGCTACGGCGGCAGGGTGAAGACCTACACGGAAGTTGTGGGCGTCATCAAGGAAAACAACGAGGTTCACGGCATCAAGGTCCGTGATTACTTCACCGGGGAAGAGTACGAAATCGGCTGCGATATCCTGGTGAATGCTGCTGGCGGCTGGGCTGGCAAGGTGGCAGAGCTGGCAGAGCTGGAAGTGGGCGTGCAGCCTGACAAGGGCACCCTGATTGCTTTCAACCAGCGCATCACCAATCATGTGGTGAACCGCCTGCACAAGTCTTCCGATGGTGATATCTTCGTGCCTCATGGTTCCATCACCATCCTGGGCACCACTTCCATGAGCGTGCCCAGCGCTGAGGACACCAGCACTTCCCGTGAGGAAGTGGAGCACCTGCTCTCCATTGGTGAGATGACCTTCGAGAATCTGCGCAACTATCGCATGCTGCGTGCCTTTGCCGGTTCCCGTCCTCTTTACATGCCTCCCGGAGGTGCTTCCGGTCGTGGCGCATCACGCGGCTTCGCCATCGTGGATCACGAGAAGCAGGACGGCCTGAAGGGCATGTTCACCATCGTAGGCGGCAAGTTCACCACCTACCGTCTCATGGCAGAGCGCATGGCAGACCAGGTCTGCGCCAAGCTGGGCAACAAGGAAAAATGCCGTACTGCCGAAGAGCCGCTGGTACCTGAGGTCTCTGAGGAGGCCAAGAAAGCAGCCCGGAAGTATTTCCCGGCTTACGGCACGGATTTGGCCGCTACCCGTCTGGGCCCCGAGCGCTTTGCCAGGGTCACCGAGACTTTGGCCAGGGATCCCGAGAAGCGTGAACTCCTCTGCGAGTGCGAGAACGTCACCCGTGGCGAGGTGGAGGAGATGGCCAAGGAGCTCAGCAGCTTCCGCATCAACGATATCCGCCGCCGTACCCGTTTGGGCATGGGCACCTGCCAGGCTAATTTCTGCGCTCTCAGAAGTGCCAGCGTCTTTGCCAAGGTGGGCAGGGATGAGGCTGCCCGGGATTCCCTGGGGCAGATGAAGGAGTTCCTCCAGGGGCGCTGGAAGGGCATCCGTCCTGTGCTGCTGGGCCGTACCATCCGTGAGATGGAAATGACCAGGGCACTCTACGAATTATCATTTAACGTGAATGGGGGAGAAAAGGAATGAAGCATTCAGATGTCATAGTCATAGGCAGCGGGGTGGCCGGCATGACGGCTGCTCTCGCCAGCGCACAGCAGGGCAAGTCTGTGACGCTTTTGACCTATGGCGCCAGCTCCCTTTCATTGAATAGCGGGCTTATCGATATTTTAGCCTTTGATGATGAGCACAAGGCTGTGAAATCACCCCTTGAGGGAATCAAGAGTCTGCCTGCTGACCATCCGTACAGCAAGATTGGGGCGGATTATGTGGAGAAGGCTGTGGAGTTCTTCTGTGCCTTTGCCAAGAAATATCACCTGCCCTATCACGGCTCACTGAACAGCCAGATGATGGTTCCCACGGCTGTGGGCACCCTGAAGCCCACCTGCCTGGCACCCCATTCCCTGTCCGGCAGCGAGTCCTTTGTGGGCAAGAAGAAGGTCGTGGTTGTTGGCGTGAAAGGCCTCAAGGACTTTTACGCAGATATCATGATCCAGAACCTCAAGAAGGCCATGGGGGAGGAGCTCTCCTATGAATCCGTGGAAATTGATACGGGCATTGAGGGCGGCCGTGACCTGACTATTTTGGACGTAGCCCGCTGGCTGGATACTCCCAAGGGAGTGGATTCCTTTACGGAGCAGCTCAAGAGCTACAAGGGCCAGACTGAGACGGTGCTGATCGTGCCCCAGATTCTGGGCACCAGCGGCCATGCCTGCTACCTCACTGTAGCCAGCCGCATGGAGACCGATGTGGTGGAGACCACGGGCTTGCCGCCTTCCACCAATGGCTTGCGCCTGCAGGCTATCTTCCGTCAGGCACTCAAGGACAATGGTGTGGAATTCGTTGAGAACACCAAGGTCATCGGTGCCAGGGAAGAGGGCGGACGCTGCACAGGTGTCATTGCCCAGGCAGGTATCCGCCAGAAGGTCTACACTGCTGACAAGTACATCCTGGCTACTGGCGGCTTCTACAGCGGCGGCATCACCATGCGTGATTTCGAGCAGCCCAGGGAAGAGGTCTTCGGTCTGCCGGTGTTCTTCGTCAAGGGCGAGGAAAACTGGAGCAATGCAGAGCTTTTCTCCAACAAGCCCCAGGGATATGCCAAGACTGGCGTGCTTACGGACGAAAATCTTCGTCCTGTAGATGAAAATGGCAAGCTTGTGCTTGAAAATGTGTATGTTGTCGGACGTGACCTGGGTGGCTACGATCTTTGCTTCGAGCATTCCGGCAATGGCGTGGCTCTGGCTTCCGGCTATAAAGCCGCACAGATGTAAGGGAAGGGAGAGTCCGGAAGAATGAGCGAAGAAAAGATTTTTGAAGAAGAAAAAGCAGTTTATACAGCCGACCACTGCCTGTCCTGCACCTCCTGCATGTCAAGCTGCCCGGTGATGGAAGCTTCCAAGGAGTACCGCGGTCCGAAACTGGTGGGCCCTGCCCATGGCCGCATGCACTTCTCCCAGGATGACTACGAGGACAGCCTTGATTTCTGCTCCAACTGCAAATCCTGTGACCGTGCCTGCCCCTCCGGGGTAGCGGTGTCCACTCTCAATATGCTTCAGCGGGCAGAATATTACAGGCACAATCCCCATTCACAGAGGGATGAGATGCTGGCTCATGGCGAGCGCATGGCCAAGCTTGTGCGCATGATGCCCTTTGGTGCCACTTTTGCCAACCTGGGCATGAAGATCGGCAAGGCCTTGGGCATGTTCGGCATGATGGGCATTGCCGGTGAGCGCAATATGCCAGCCTATGCTGACAAGACTTTCTACCAGCTGTTCAAGGGCATGAGCCAGAAGCCTTCCGACAAGAAGGTGGTCTTCTACCCTGGCTGCTATATCAATGATAACGAGCCCCAGGTGGGGGTGGCTTTCGTGAAAGTCATGCAGGCCAACGGCATCGAAGTGCTCATTGACGAGCAGTTCAACTGCTGCGGTTCTCCCATGGTGGTCACGGGCTACCTTGATGAGGCCCATGAGCATGCCCATAATAATGTAAGCCGCATCCTGGAGTGGAAGAAGAAGGGCATTCCTGTGGTGGCCTGCTGCACCAGCTGCTCACTCATGCTGAAGCAGGAGTATGCAGAGCTCTTCGATGAAGAGGAAATGCACGAGGCAGCCCAGAATGTGTACGATGCCTTTGAGTATCTGGAAATTCTTGAACAGAAGGGCGAGCTCAACACCAGCTTCACGGCTGTGAATGAGGAATTGCTCTATCATGTGCCCTGCCACTTGAAGTCCCAGGGCTTCGGCACTCCTGCCTATGACATCCTTGGCCAGGTGCCTGGGGTGAAGGTGGAGAAGGCCGATGCAGGTTGCTGCGGCATCTCCGGCAACTACGGCTTCAAGAAAGATAAATATGATATTTCCATGAAGATTGGCGAGAAACTCTTTGAACGCATCAAGCTCAGCGGGGCCAATGAGGTCATCTGTGACTGTGGTACCTGCCGTATGCAGATCAATCACGGGACGCAGGCTAAAACCTGCCACCCGATTGAAATATTAGCAAGGGCTTACCAGAAGTAATGCTGGCAGGTCCTGGAAACTTTCCGAAAGGAAGTTTCTAAAGCCACAAGTGAAAGGAGTTTTAAAATGGTTCGTAGAATTGTTTTGCTCTGCTCCGCTGGCGTATCCACCAATATGCTGGTACGCCGTATGGAGAGTGAAGCAGCCCGTCTCGGTTATCCCTGTTCGGTCAGCTTCTATCCGGTGAATGAGGTGAAGCAGGCTGCAGAATTTGCAGACGTGCTCCTCCTGGCTCCTCAGTCTTCCTTTGAGCTTCCTGAGATTCAGGTGAAGTATCCCAATGTGAAGTCTGCGGTGATTCCTAAGGATCTCTATGCCAACATCGATGCAGACAAGATTCTTGACCTCGCTCAGAAAATCGTGGGCGACTATTAAGACTGCTTATCAGGTCCGGGCGTGATTCACGCCCAGGGCTTGGCACCCCGGGGAACACCCCAGGTGTACCCGGAATTTTCTTAAAATAATCAATAGAAAGAGGTTTTCAACATGGCAAAACAGTATGTAATGGCTCTGGATGCAGGTACTACTTCCAACCGCGCAATCATCTTTGACCGCAACTCGAAAGTGGTCGGCGTTTCCCAGAAGGAATTCACCCAGTACTTCCCGGAGCCGGGCTGGGTTGAGCATGATGCAGAGGAAATCTGGAGCACCATGGTCACCGTCATGAAAGAAGCTCTTGAGCAGTCCGGCCTGGTGGCCAGCGACATCGCTGCCATCGGTATCACCAACCAGCGCGAGACTACAGTGGTTTGGGATAAGAAGACCAGCCGCCCCATTTATAACGCCATCGTATGGCAGTCCCGTCAGACCGCTCCCATTGCTGAGGAGATGAAGGCAAAGGGCCTCGTGGATGAGGTTAAGGATAAGACGGGTCTCACGATTGATGCTTACTTCTCCGGCACCAAGATTCGCTGGATCCTGGATCATGTAGAGGGCGCACAGAAGAGAGCCGAGAACGGCGAGTTGGCTTTCGGTACTATTGATACCTGGCTTATCTGGAAGCTCACCGGCGGCAAGGCTCATGTCACCGACTACTCCAACGCTTCCCGTACCATGATCTACAACATCAACACCCTTGAGTGGGACAAGCAGCTCATGGAATATCTCAATGTGCCTGCTGCTATGCTGCCTGAGGTTAAGCCCTCCAGCTGCATCTATGGTGAGACTGTTCCCTCTGTCCTCGGCGCTGCTATCCCCGTGGCAGGCGCCGCCGGCGACCAGCAGGCTGCTCTCTTCGGCCAGAACTGCTTCGAGCCGGGCATGGCTAAGAACACCTATGGCACTGGCTGCTTCATGCTCATGAATACTGGTACAGATATAAAGAAATCCAAGAACGGCCTGGTCACCACCATTGCCTGGGGCTTGGATGGCAAAGTTGAGTATGCTCTTGAAGGTTCCATCTTCGTGGCTGGCTCCGCAATCCAGTGGCTCCGCGACGGCATCCGCTTGGTTGACTCCGCTCCGGATTCCGAATGGGTGGCCAAGAAGGTCAAGGACACCGCTGGTGTGTATGTAGTTCCTGCTTTCGTGGGCTTGGGCGCTCCGTACTGGGATCAGAATGCCCGCGGCACCATCATCGGTATCACCCGCGGCACCACCAAGGCTCATATCGTCCGCGCAACTCTCGACTCCCTGGCTTATCAGACCCGCGATGTGCTGGATGCCATGGAAGCAGATTCCGGCGAGAAGCTGCAGGCTCTGAAGGTTGACGGCGGCGCTTGCGCCAACAACCTCATGATGCAGTTCCAGGCAGACCTGCTGGGCGTTCCTGTTGACCGTCCGCAGATCATCGAAACCACCGCTCTCGGTGCTTGCTATCTGGCAGGCCTGGCTGTGGGTGTCTGGAGCAGCAAGGAAGAAGTCAAGGATGCCTGGAAGCTGGATACCCGCTTCGAGCCCTCCATGGACAAAGAAGAGTCCGACCGCCTCTACAAGGGCTGGCGCAAGGCAGTCAAGCATTCCATGCATTGGCTGGATGACGAGGAGTAAGAAAAAACTCCCCGCTTGAGAAGGGATATTTCTCAGAGGGGGAGGGGACTCCTCTCCCTCTGGGATAATATATCAAGTAATCATACTATTATCTAAAGAAAGAGGGATTCACATGGTAACAGGTTCTGAAAACCTTTTAGGCGAGTTCTTGGGGACTATGGTCCTCCTGGTACTGGGCTGCGGCGTTTGCGCCAACCTTACGCTCAACAAGTCCAAAGGTGTAGGCGGCGGGTGGATCTGCATAGCCTTCGGATGGGGCTTCGGCGTTACTTTCGGTGTCTTCACCGCTACTACCTTCGGCGCTCCTCAGGCTGACCTGAACCCGGCAGTTACTCTTGCCAAGACCTTTGCAGGTGTTTACACCTTCGGCCAGTTCATCACTACTTCTCTGGTGCAGATCTTGGGCGGCATCGTGGGTGCTACCATTGTATGGCTCACTTACCTTGCTCATTGGGAAGAGACTTCTGATCCTGCCGCTAAGCTCGGTATCTTCAGCACGGCTCCTGCTATCCGCAAGATGGGCCCGGCTCTCCTCACCGAGATCAGCGCTACTTTCTTCCTGATGTTCCTCATCTGGATGACTTTCTCTTCCTGCTTCGGCTACAGCGCAGAGACTGCTGCCAATACCTTCCTGGGCAACGGCTATGGCCCCTACATCGTAGGCATGCTCATCGTGGCTCTTGGCCTCTCTCTCGGCGGCCCCACCGGTTATGCTATGAACCCTGCTCGTGACCTCGGTCCCCGCATCGCTCATGCTATCCTGCCCATCCCGGGCAAGGGCGGCTCTGACTGGGAGTATGCCTGGGTTCCTGTGGTAGGCCCCCTGCTTGGCGCAACCCTTTCCTATGTGGTTTGCAGCGCTCTGGGCTACTTCCACTAAGCCAAACTTAGTTCCAACCAAAACATCATTGCTCTTTAAGAAAAGCCTGCTCAACGCGAGCAGGCTTTTTGAAATGGTCCACGACAGTTATTTTACTCTCATCTACGGTGTTTTTGATAGTCTCTTTTTGCCCGTCTGTCTCAGCGTACATCACTAAATTCCTATAACCTGGTTTCTGCCGCCTTCTTTAGCCATATATAGCGCTTGGTCAGCCCTTTTGACTAAGGAATCCATATCATCATCTTTGGCAACGCTGGTGACACCGAAACTCATGGTCACGTGTTTTACCACCCTGTAGCAGTTTTTTTCAACCTGCATTCTGAGGTTTTCAGCAAAGGATTTGGCTTCTTCAAGGCTGGTGTCCGGCAGGGCATAGAGGAATTCCTCACCGCCCCAACGTCCAAAGACATGCTGTGGCTGCAGATTATCCCTGATGAGATCAACCGTTTCCCGCAAAACCATGTCCCCAACATCATGGCCGTAGGTGTCATTGACCAGTTTGAAGTGATCGATATCCATAAAAATCAGGGAAACAGGAGCCAAATCATCTTCATGAAGCTTCAGTATGTCCGTGATCTTGTTTTCAAGTTCCCAGCGATTATAAATGCGGGTCAGACGATCAGTGTAGGCAATCCTGCCCAGTTCTCTGTTGCGCTGGTCGAGTTCGATGGAGGTGGTTTCAAGGAAATGGAGAATCCTATCCACAAAGGGGATGTACTCCCGCTCTTCCTCCTCTGGAGGACTGTCTTTCCCAACGAAGTCTATGCAGATGTGGAACTCATCTTTTGTGGAGGGATTTTCAGCAAGCCCTACTGCTACCAGCGCACTGGTCAGAGATCCTCCTCCCCCGTCCGGGGAATAGAAGAGTTCTGCATAGCCAATGGCAACGGATAGCTCTGGAGAATTTTCTCTGAAGCTGTCGGTTTCACGGCTGGCCTGATCCTTGAGGAATCTTATCCTGTTCCCGCATTCGAACAAAAATACGGCCTCGGGATGAAATCTTTTGAGGCCGTTGACCGACTGGTCAATGATCTGCATAAGATTGTTAGGGTTTCCGTAAGAAAGCCTGAAGGTTTCGCCTTTCACTACATCGGCAGTGAAGTAAATGGAACCATCTTCTCCGAAATTAGAAGGCACTCTGGCCAGGGAACAGTTTTTTCTGTGGAAGATCAGAGGAAACTCACAAACATTGTGGACGAAATAACTGTTAGGGGTTACGTTCAGATATTTGGAATAAACTTCAGTGGCTGGTTTGTGGTCTATTTCTGAAATGATGTGGTCGCCTTCTGTCTTTGTTACCAGCATTTGCAAGCCGATTTCCTTGAAGCCGAGGCAGTTGTCCATGTACAGGCGCAAATCATCGCCTGCAAAGATAACAGCAACTATGCCATTGGCACGTGCTTTCCTGCCATATACCAGAGCAGTATTGAGAGCCCTGATGCTGCGGCCAGCTTTTGCTCCAAAAATGGGAAGGTCATGGTGGCTGATTTCATTGATGAAAGCTGTTATAGCTGTGCAGCCGCAGGAATAGCAGATCAGGATGCACCTGGCATCAGGGATGCCCTGAAGTTGATGGTGTGCCAAACGCCCGGCATCAAAACCTGTTTCGGTGTCCATGTCAAAATCAAGTGCCAAGAGCCTGGTAGTCCTGAAGAAGGTAGCATTAAGTTCTACAGGTCTATCCTTGATATCAAATCTTTCATCTGCTATATTGGCGCAGGTAATTCCTACCAGGCAGGCTTTGCTGCATTTTGAACTGATACGCTCGACAATCTGCGTGTCATTAATGTTTATCTTAGGATTATAAAGCTGCAAAAGGACTCCCGAGGCCTTTGTATAGTATTCACTGGCGGTTATCGCAGATATGATTTTTTCCATTTCGTCAAATGAGTGGAAAGTATATTTTCTCTGGATCATAGATTTTGCACCTCTTCAGCAGGTCTGAACTGAGGTAAAATGTAGGCTGTTTGTCCTGTAGTAGTCGTAGAATTTGACCATGGTGCTGCCTCCTTATATACTTGTAGGTAGATAGCCTGCCCTGCAGGGCAGAGGTTTGATTTTAAGGTAACAGTGTTTTTCTCCTACTATAGATTTCGACTTGAAGCAGGAATATCCTTCATGTGGGGGAGATTTGACATAGAACTGAATGCTGAACGTCCGTGCATAGATCTGTGTGCGACAGCGATCTTTGAAAAGAATAACTTGTAAATATGACGTTCACCATCATAAAATATTATTTTAATTGCTGAATAGTCTTGATTTTTCCTGATTATATGTGTAAAATTAAAAATGAAAATCATGATTTAAAAATATCTGTGTTTTGCAAGGTATACCCAAAATCATTTATTATTAGGGAGGAATTTTTAATGGCACGTCAGGTTAATTACGATCAGAAAATCGAGGCAATCAAGGCAAAAATCGAGACTAAGACTGCACAGCTCAAGGCTTTGAAGGACGAATTAGCTAAAGTTGAGAAGGCTGCTGCTGCCAGCAAGAATGAGGAAGTAGCAAACTTCATTGTTGGCAAGGGCTTGAATCCGGCAGAGGTTTTGGCAGTTCTTCAGGAGAGATTCGGCCAGAACTAAGTCTTGGACTACATACGTATAGAAAAGCCGCCTGTTGATGGAAGTCAAAAGGCGGCTTTTTGTGGTATCAGGAAAAGAAAATAAGTCCGCATTTCTTACACAGCCATAGTCCCAAAGGTGATTTTCTTGCCTGATATGCTGATGATGGTTCTGATGATTATCTCAGTGGTCTGTAATGAAATCCCTCCAGAGTCGTATATTATAGTAACTGATGAAAAAATATACGAAACTCAGAAGGAGCGATTGTCATGAAAAATGCAAAGAAAATAGGATTTGACAAGGCAATGAATAAGACTGCTGGCCAAGGACAGGTATTTCCTGTGCTGGTTATGACCCGGCCAAGCTTTCCCTGCATGAAGCCGATTGCTCCATTCAAATGCATCGTAAGATGCTCAATATAAAACAAACAGTGATTACGTACATCTGTGTATACAGTATAAGTGTCGGTATCAGCTTGACAACAGTAAGGATGAAGGATAAAATTAGCCACATAATATTTCAACAAGCAAAGGTGCTTGATGACAGAAGTATCATATTTCTGTTGTCAGGCACTTTTTGTTTGCATAGCCCAGTACAGGTACTGGCAATGAATCTTCAATAGCTGCAAATTATGGCAATGGGGCCGACAGGAGCAGGAATCTATTCTGCACAACCTGTCGGCTTTTTTTGAAAGGAGGGGATTTTATTGGTCATAGATTTGAATAGCGATCTGGGGGAAAGCTTTGGAGCGTATACACTGGGGCACGATGAGGAAATACTTCAAGTGGTGAGTTCAGCTAATATTGCCTGCGGCTTTCATGCAGGTGATCCGCTGGTTATGCAGAGGACAGTGGCACTGGCCAGGCAACATGGGGTGGCGGTGGGGGCTCATCCGGGACTTCAGGATTTAGTCGGCTTTGGCAGACGAAAAATGGCGGTTTCACCTGAGGAGGCATACAGTATAGTGCTTTATCAGGTGGGGGCATTGGGGGCTTTTGTCTCAGCTCAGGGGCTCAAGCTGCATCACGTCAAGCCGCATGGTGCTTTATACAATATGGCTGCCAAGGACAGGGAGCTGTCAGATGCTATAGCGGCTGCGGTTTATGACGCTGACAAGAATCTTATACTATATGGCCTGGCTGGAAGCGAGCTTATCAAGGCTGGAAAGGCCAAGGGACTAAAAACTGCCAGTGAGGTGTTTGCAGACAGAAGCTATCAGGAAGATGGAAGCCTGACTCCCAGAAGTCAGCCAGGTGCTTTGCTGGAGGATGAGGAAGAGGCCGTCGCACAGGCACTGGCTATGGCTGGGGAAGGGCAGGCAAGAACTGCCAGTGGCAAGCTTATCCCTGTCAAGGCCGATACTATCTGTGTTCATGGTGATGGTGCAAAAGCCCTGGCCTTTGCCAAAAGAATACGGGCAGCTTTGGAAACAGCGGGTATCAAGGTGGGAAGTTGTCCTTAAGGGAATTGATGGAGGTGCATGAAAATGAAAAACACGATGACTGTACCAGAAGAAGTCCTGGCTGCGGAGAAAGGAACTGGCGAGGAAAAGAAAGTCAAATTCAACTGGTCATTATTGATGGGTGCAGCTTTCCTGATGGCAACTTCTTCCATTGGCCCCGGCTTTTTGACCCAGACTACGGTTTTTACCCAGCAGCTGATGGCAAGCTTTGGCTTTGTTATTCTGCTATCCATCATTCTTGATGTGGGAGCTCAGTTAAACGTTTGGCGCGTGATTGGTATTTCCGGGAAACGTGGCCAGGATGTGGCCAATATGGTGTTTCCGGGACTGGGATATGTTGTTTCATTGTTGATTGTCATGGGTGGCTTGGCTTTCAATATAGGCAATGTGGCTGGAGCAGGCCTGGGATTCAATGTCATGTTTGATATTGATCCCATACTTGGGGCTGCCGTTAGTGCAGGTATTGCTATTTCCATCTTCCTCATCAAGGAAGCAGGACGGATTATGGACAAGTTTACGTTGGCAGCCGGATTTATTATGATTGTACTTACTGTCTATGTGGCCATCAGCTCGGCTCCGCCTATTGGGGAGGCAGCCATTAAATCTGTTTTCCCTGATACTATTGATACGATGGCTATTGTGACTTTGGTTGGTGGCACCGTGGGAGGCTATATAACCTTTTCCGGTGGACACAGGCTGGTAGATGCCGGAGTGACAGGCAAGGAGGCTTTGCCACAGATTACCCGCAGTGCGGTTACAGGTGTATGTGTTACCGGTGTTATGCGCGTGGTGCTTTTCCTGGCAACTTTTGGTGTGCTGGCTGCGGGGATGCAGCTTGACCCAGCCAATCCTCCTGCTTCGGTCTTCAGGCTGGCAGTAGGCGAAGCCGGCTACAGGATTTTCGGCATTGTCATGTGGGCTGCTGCAATTTCCTCTGTTATTGGTGCAGCATATACGTCTGTATCATTCCTGCGTTCCTTCTCTTCGTACATAGACAGCAATTACCGCTATGTGGTCATTGCCTTCATCTTGTTCTCCACACTGGTATTCTCCTTTATCGGCAGACCGGTGAATGTCTTGATACTGGTAGGCACACTGAACGGCTTGATTTTGCCCATAGCTTTGGGTGTCATGTTGTTTGCTGCCTACAACAAGAAAATTGTTGGGGATTACAAGCACCCTGTTTGGATGACGGTATTTGGCGCAGTGGTAGTTCTTATGACAGCCTATATGGGAATCATGGCTGTGACTACCCAGCTGCCTAAGCTGTTTGCCTGAATCATGATTTTAGGGGGTTACCTGCATAGGGAATCTCCTGTTTTAGCTAAGGGAGACTGACATGGAAAACAGTTATCAGATTTTGCCGGTCAGCGAAGGCTGCCTATATGTGAAGTTTGGAGAAAACATAAGCCCTGAAATAAACAGGCAAGCCAGGAAACTATCCAACTATGTGGAGAAACACCCATTTGCTGGTTTTATCGAAACAGTGGTGTCCTATACAGGGCTGGCCGTATTATATGCCCCTGGGGTGGTAAGAAAAGCAGGAAAAAACAAGCTGAATGCTTTTCAGATTGTAGGGGAGTTGATGGAGGAGTACCTGACACAGATGGGCAGTTTGCCTGACGAGCCAAGCCGTGTGGTTGAGATTCCTGTCTGCTACGGTGAAGAATATGGACCGGATCTTGAGTATGTGGCAAGTTACCATGGTCTTAGCCAGGATGAAGTGGTTGATATACACATCGGTGGTGAGTATCTGTGCTATATGATTGGTTTCTGTCCAGGTTTTCCCTATCTTGGGGGCATGAATGAACGCATAGCTACGCCGCGCCGGGAAACACCGAGACTGGCTATACCTGCACGCAGCATTGGCATTGCGGGCAGTCAGACAGGAGGCTATCCGATAAGTACCCCGGGAGGCTGGCAGATTATAGGGAGAAGTGCCGTGGATATGTATGATCCTGCAGCAGAGCACCCGTCCTTATTGCAGGCAGGAGACCTGGTAAGATTCAGGAGCATAAGTGTTGAGGAATACAGGGAAATCAGGGGGGAGGCGCTATGAGTTTCAAAGTACTCAGCCCCGGACTGATGAGCACTCTGCAGGATTTTGGCAGACAGGGCTATCAGAAAGAGGGGGTAAACAATTCTGGTGCCATGGATATCATTTCCCTGCGGCTTGCTAATATGCTTGTGGGCAATGATGAGCATGAGGCAGCACTGGAGATAACCCTGGCAGGTCCTACCCTGGAATTTACCGCTGATACACTTATTGCTATTACTGGAGCTGACCTTTCGCCCATGATTGACGGTATAAGCGTGAAAATGAACAGGCCGGTGGCGGTGGTTGCCGGTTCAGTGTTGAAGTTTGGCGGCTGTCTCAAGGGATGCCGCGCATATCTTTCCATGGCAGGAGGCTATGATGTACCAATGGTCATGGGCAGCAAGAGTACCTATGTCCGGGGCAGCGTGGGAGGATATCAGGGCAGGGCGCTTGCCAAGGGAGATGTTCTTGGCAGTGGTCAGGCAGGCAGCTATGCCAGACATCTATTGAAATACTTGCTGTGCAAGGGTGCCAGATCTTTTCGGGCTGCTTCCTGGTATGTGAGCTTGCCCCATCTAAGCGGGAAAGAAATGAGGCGTCCTATAGGTATACTGCAGGGGTTGCAGATGGGGGCATTCAGTGATGAATCATTGCATGATTTATTGACGAAGCAATTCACGATAACCAATGCCTCAGATAGGATGGGCTATCGCCTGGAAGGTCCCAGGCTGCTATTGAAGGAGCAGCTGGAGATGATCAGCGAGATTGCTGTTTTCGGTACCGTGCAGGTGCCTGCCGATGGAAATCCTATAATTCTGATGGCTGATCATCAAAGCATAGCCGGCTATCCCAAGATTGCCCAGGTCATAGGGGCAGATTTGCCCAGACTGGCGCAGATGCGGCCAGGTACGAAGATTTCCTTCAGGGAAGTGCCTTTGAAGGAAGCGGAAGAGCAATTGCTGGAGATGGAACGCTATCTGAGCAGTCTGAAAATCGCATTGAAACATAAAGCGTAGGGGGAATGGCAATGATCAGCATTGAGGAAATAAAAGATTTGATGAAGACTCTGGATGCTTCCAGCTTGCAAAGATTGGAAATCAAAAATGGCGATTGCAGTCTGACCATCGAAAAAGGGAATAGCGGCAAGGCAATGGTGGCTGCGCCGTCTGCTCAGAGAGGGAAGCAGGAATTTCGCAGCGGGGCCATGGTAGAAATAAAAGCGCCCATGGTGGGAACTTTCTATGCAGCTGCAGACCCGGAAGCTGAGCCCTTTGTGGAAGTTGGCAGTGCAGTAAATCCCGACACGGTGGTTTGCGTTCTTGAAGCTATGAAACTCTTTACGGAGGTTACGGCAGATTGTGGCGGGGAAATTGCAGAGATATTGGTCAAAAATGGAGATTTTGTGGAGTATGGACAGCCACTTTTCAGGGTTAAGGTGTGAGGCATAATGATTAAAAAGCTGTTGATAGCGAATCGGGGAGAGATTGCCTGCCGAGCAATCAGGGCTTGCCGTGAGCTGGGTATAATTTCCGCTGTAGTTTGCTCTGATATCGATTTGGATGGGTTGGCCGCGCAGCTGGCTGATGAACGCTATTGCATAGGCAGTGCACAAGCTAAGAAATCTTATTTGGATATTGCCAGCATTATAGCGACAGCAAAGGCTGCAGAAGCTGATGCAATCTACCCAGGCTATGGCTTTTTGGCTGAAAATGCGGAATTTGCCGAGGCCTGTCTGAATGAGGGACTGATTTTTGTAGGACCAAGCCCTGAGGCCATCAGGGATATGGGGGACAAGGCCGTGGCCAGGCAGACTATGAAAAAGGCTGGAGTGCCCATCATACCGGGGACGGAAGACGTAATTGAAGATATCGGGCAGGCGTCAGAAGCGGCGCAGGCAATCGGTTATCCTGTGCTGATCAAGGCCTCGGCAGGAGGTGGCGGCAAGGGCATGCGGGTGGTTGACAGACCTGAGGATTTGGAACGTGAAATCCGTCAGGCTATGCAGGAAGCAGAGCGTTCCTTTGGCAATTCAGGCGTTTATCTGGAAAAATATCTGACAAGCGCCCGGCATGTTGAAATACAGATTATGGCTGACCAATATGGCGAGGTGGTACATTTAGGAGAAAGAGATTGCAGCACCCAAAGGCGGCACCAGAAATTGTTGGAGGAGTCACCTTCTCCTGTGGTGGATGAGAATTTGCGGCAACAGATGGGAAAAGCGGCAGCACTGGCAGCCAAAGCCGTAAACTATGCTGGGGCAGGTACAGTGGAATTCATAGTTGATTGGGAAAAGAATTTCTATTTTATGGAGATGAATACCCGTATACAGGTGGAGCATCCTGTTACTGAGGCGGTTACGGATACAGACCTGGTCAAAGCACAACTGCTGGTGGCAGGAGGGAGCCATCTGCCTTGGAGGCAGCAGGATATAAGGGTTAAGGGATGGGCTATAGAATGCAGGATCAACGCAGAGGACTATCGCCATGGCTTCATTCCCTGTCCAGGACAAATCAATATATATAGGCCACCCAAGCTGGAAAATGTGCGTATTGACAGCGCTGTATTTGAAAACTGCAACATTACGCCTTTTTATGATTCCATGATTGCCAAGGTTATTGCTTGGGGGGCCAGCAGAGAAGAAGCTATAAAGAGAATGCTTATGGCATTGGAAGATTTTAAGATTGAGGGGGTGCAGACCACGATAGGACTGCATGAAAAGGTACTATCTACTGAGGCTTTCAGGCAGGGGAAAATAGATACCAGCTACCTGGAAAACCATCTGGAGGAAATTCTCAAAGCATGATGGAAACATGAGGCGCTTCTTGAAGCGATAACGAAGGGATGATAAATATGGATATGATGAATGCAAAACCATCAGAAGTCAGGCATCAGATAAGGGCGGGCAGGATTACTGGCCAGACCTCCGGCATGTGCAAGGGATATGCACAGGCGAATCTGGTGACTCTGCCCAAGGATATTGCCTATGATTTCCTGCTTTTTGCTCAAAGAAACCCCAGGCCTTGCCCCTTGCTGGAAGTCAGCGATACGGGGGAAAGGCTCCTCAAGTATATAGCCAGGGAGGCGGACATAGCTACAGATATTCCCAAGTACAGAATTTACGAGCAGGGTGAATTGAAGGGGGAGTACGAAAATGTAGTTGAGTTTTGGCGGGATGATTTAGTCAGCTTCCTTATAGGCTGCAGTTTCTCCTTTGAAGGTGACCTGTTGGAAGCTGGGGTGCCCGTACGGCAGATAGAAGAGGGGAAAAACGTACCCATGTACAATACAAATATACCTTGCCATCCTGCAGGCATCTTCCACGGCAATATGGTGGTATCTATGCGCCCCATTCCCTATGAACTGGTCCCTAAGGCTGTGCTCATTACCGGACAGATGCCAAAAGTCCATGGCGCCCCCATACATATAGGTAACCCGGAAGCTATTGGCATAGAGGATTTGTCCAAGCCGGATTATGGAGAGATGGTAACTATAAAAGATGGGGAAGTACCTGTGTTTTGGCCATGCGGCGTGACACCTCAGAATATCATCATGAATTCCCGGCCTGATTTCGTGATTACCCATGCACCAGGTCATATGCTGATTACAGACACGAAAAATATAAATTTGAAATTTTAAGGTGAAATAGTTAGAATGAGCACTAGATTATGCCATGCAATAGCGTCAGCTGATAGCGATTGCTGGGCAGCTCTTCAATGATATTGGTAGTTTGCTTTTGGGGGAAGGAAGCGCATAGTATTGGAATTTTCGATTGGTCACCTGGCTATAATGGCTATGACCATTTGTCTGGTTCTTGGTGGCGGTTTGTATGCAGCCAGGTCGGTGCATTCATCTGAAGGCTTCAGCCTGGGAGGCCGCTCGGCAGGTGTTCCCATGATAGCTGGGAGCATTGCTGGTACCTGTGTGGGAGGCGGTGCCACTATCGGCACGGCGCAGCTGGCCGGTTCTGTAGGTCTGTCGGCTGTATGGTTTACTATAGGTGTGGGCTTGTCCTTGCTGTTTATGGGACTCATCTATGCCCGTCCTCTGCGCTATACGGGGTTGGAGACAATATCCCAGTATATTGTTGGCAATTATGGGAAAGGGGCAGGCAGGATTACCAGTTGCGCCACTTCCTTTGGCATACTGTTCAGCGCAGTATCCAGCATCCTCCCTGGGATTGGCTTGCTGGCTGCCTTGACGGGACTTTCACCCGTGATATCGGCGGGGTTGCTATTGCTGTTGGTAATCCTGTACGCTTTTTTCGGTGGAATGAAGACGGCCTCTATAGGTGGGATCCTGAAGATGCTGGTACTCTTTGTGACACTTTTTGCGCTGGGATTTGCGGCCTGGCAGGGGCTGGCGGCCTCACCAGAACTGCTGGGAGAGAAACCTGAAGGCTTTCTCAGCATTTGGGGCACCAGCACAAGCGCTATTCTGACCAATGTGGCTTCAGTATTGGTGGGCATGATCTGCACCCAGACATATATTCAGGCAATTTTCTCAGCGGCCACACCCAGAACTGCAGCTGTAGGGCTTATTTTGGCAGCAATGGTTGCCATACCCATAGGGCTGCCCTGTGCCATGATGGGCATATATATGCAGTCTGCACATCCTGAACTTCCAGCCATGCTGGCACTGCCAGCATATCTGCTGCAATATGCCTCGCCATTGATGGGCGGAATGGCCTTGGGAGGCATTGTTCTGGGGGTTATAGGGTCCATTGCGGGTCTTAGCCTGGGTGTGGGCACTATGGTGGCCAGAGATATGCTGGAACCTATGTTGAAGGTGCGGACGGAAGCTGGAAAACTCATGCTTATGAGGCTGTCTGTGGTGGGAGCCATTGCTATAGCTATGGCTATTGCGCTGTCAAATCAGGGGTCGCAGATTTTGTTTTGGAATTACCTGTCCATGTCCTTTAGAGGATGCGGCGTATTTATTCCTCTGACACTGGCTATATTCAGGCCCAAGGCTTTGGATTCCAAGTGGGCAATGGCTTCCATGATACTGTCCATATGCTCCGCTGCAGCAGCTGGTCTGATTCACACGGCCGTGTCTCCCGTATTTGTCGGCTTGGGGGTAAGTCTGGCAGTGGTTCTGCTGGGAATAGTGTGGAAGCGGGTGATGAGACGATGCATTGCGTCACAAGTTCACGCGTGAATTCGCTGGTGATAGTTCTACTGGCAAAAATCATACACATTCAAAAAGGGCTGCCCGCAGCCCTTTTTGAATGTACAAAGAACGGTTCACATTATGTTCAGACACCAGTGGAAATTAAGGTAATTCTAGACTAGAGTGTTTTTGGGGTAACACATTGGAATGTGGTATACTTTATGGTATACAGACAAATAGAAAAACTAGAATGGGTAGGAAACATGGACATAATTGATTTTGCTAAGGCTCGGGAGGCACGTCTGGCCAAGGCGGCCAAGGAAAATGCTGGACCATACGCACGGTATAAAGCTATGGTGGAGGCGCTGGACAGAGAAGATCTGACGGCGATGGAGTACATCGCTCAGAACCATGCCTTGCAAATGGCATATAAGATTGTGGAGCACAGCCCTTACTGGGGTGATAAGCCAGGAGATTCTTCCTTGCAGGTCTGGTCAGCACTGGAAGCTGTGGTGCCTGTGATTGGAGATTTGATTATCGCCAACAGCTATGTGGATGGGGCTGTGCGTCTGGCAGGGCATAAATTTATGGCCAATGAGGTGGGGCTGTGGGCAGCCCGGCGGATGATATTGGACTATCTGCTGATCCTGATTGATGACAACAGCCGTCCTGATGACTGGCTGGATATCCGTGATAAGCAGCCGCTGCAAAACGTCTTTGCGCATTTGGGGTACAAACTGGAATAAAGGAGTGTGGAAGGTATTTTAAATCAGAATGGATTTTCGGTTTAAGCAGGAGGCTGGGGACATGGACAGGCGAGAGTTTCTAAGGCAGAGTGCTGTCTGCCTTCTGGGGTTGATGATGGGTGAGTGGAAGCTGTCGGAAGTTGAGGCGGCCTATACGGAGCCTATGATATACAAGAGGTTCTTTGATTTTACGGAGTATAAAGACCGCAAGGCCACGGAGTTCATAGTGATACATCACACGGGCTTTCCGGGAGTGGATAAGGACTCTACTGCTGCAGCTATACACAAGTACCATCAGGAGCACAACGGCTGGGCTGGGATAGGGTATCACTACCTGATCCGCAAAGACGGCATGATTGAGCAGGGCAGACAGCCCGGGAAGGTTGGTGCTCATGCCCAGGACAACAATGAGACCTCTATCGGCGTATGCCTGGCAGGGAATTTCGAGATTGGCAAGCCTACTGAGCAACAGATGGCAGCGGTAAAGGAATTGTGCTATTGGTTGTGCCGGAAGTATGGGCTGGATTCCAGGAAGAAGGGAGTCATCGTGGGGCATCGGGATCTCAACGACACCGCGTGTCCTGGCAAGAATCTCTATAAGAGGCTGGGAGAGATAAGGCGGTTTGCTTACGACAGAGCGTGAAATGGAGGTCAGTCATGTTAGACAAGCGTATATATGATATATATGCAAATACCTATGATAACAATCTGATAATAGTATTTTACATATTACAATCTAAATGCTAAGATAACCCTTGTCAATGAAGATATTGCAAGGAGGATCCTTTATGAAGAAAGAACATCTCCAGGGCATTTTCTTTGCCCTGGTCTTTGCGGTGCCGGCCTGGCTGTTGGGGCAGGAGTTTCCCATTGTAGGCGGGCCGGTATTTGGCATTTTGCTGGGCATGATTTTTGCGGGGCTGCGCCGTCCTCAGGCGGTGGAAGCGGGCATTGCCTTTACGGGGAAGAAAATCCTTCAGTACGCTATTATCCTGCTGGGCTTTGAAATGAATCTGTTCCATGTGCTGGAGGTGGGCTCCCAGTCCCTGTCTGTGATGATTTTCACCCTGCTCACCGCCTTTGCCGTGGCCCTCTCCGTGGGAAAGCTGCTGAAGCTGGAGCGAAGCACTACCACCCTCATCGGCGCAGGTACAGCTATCTGCGGCGGCTCGGCCATTGCGGCAGTGGCGCCGGTTATCGGGGCCAAGGACAAGGACATTGCCTTTTCCATTTCCACCATCTTCCTGTTCAATGTGCTGGCAGTATTCATCTTCCCCTTTTTGGGGCATCTGATGAATATGTCGGACTTCGGCTTCGGCATGTGGGCCGGTACGGCGGTGAATGATACTTCTTCTGTTGTAGCGGCAGGCTATTCCTACAGCGATGAGGCAGGCGGCTTTGCCACCATCGTTAAGCTGACCCGCGCCCTGATGATTGTGCCCGTATGCCTTATCTTTGCCTTGCTCATGGCCAGGGAAAAGGCAGGCCAGGGACAGGGGTTCAAGTTGGGGAAGATTTTCCCCTGGTTCATTCTCTGGTTCGTGGCAGCTTCCATCGTGAATACCACAGGGGTACTGCCCGCAGAGCTTGCCCATGTCTTGGGCAGCCTGGGCAAGTTTGCCATCGTGCTGGCCATGTGCGCCATCGGCCTCAATACCCGGCTGATGGAACTCGTGCGCCACGGTCTGGCCCCTATCGCCCTGGGCTTCTGCTGCTGGGTGGCAGTGGCCTGCATGTCGTTGTTGGTACAGTATGTGACGGGGATATTGTAAACTGCATAAAGATGTCAAGGTCCGGGGCGCTGCTCCGGGCTTCCTTTTTTCGTGTCAGTATCCTGTTGTTTGGTAGATCAGAAGTTTCTCCCTGGGGTCAGCTTCGCTGCCGAAGCGGCAGTCAATGGTGTCCACCAAGGTTATACGGGGAAGTGCGGCAAGGTACTCCAGGTAGAACTCTGATGGATAATAGAAAAAGAGCAGGATTTCTCTGGGGTGATCTGAGCAGGAAATAAGCAGGTTAGCCATTACCCTGCGCAGAATATCTACTGAGAAAGGGTTGAAGAAGAAAGCACGGTCTGCCCTTGGCGGTACGGTGAAATCTGCGGCATCTGCCTGGACGAAGGTCACAAGATGCCCCCGGGGAGCATTTTCCTGATTAAGTTTGGCCCTCTCAAGCAGCCGGGGGTTGTACTCTATGCCAATGGAATGGCATTTGGTCTGGCTGGAGAGGAAGAAACTTACCCGGCCTTTGCCACAGCCGTAGTCCAGAAGAGTATTTTTCTTGCCTATCAGGCCAGTGCTGGCAACCTGCTCCAGGACACGGTAGTCAGTGGGTTCATAGGGGAAGCGGGTCAAGTCGGATATGCTGTCATCACGGCCTGTGGTCTTGATGCCCAGCAGGTTGTCCCACTCCTGCTCATAGTCGGTCATAGATGGTGCTCCTTTTTCTTGTCTTGAAAACATTATACATCAGGAGGGTGGTTGCGGTGAAGATGGTACTCCCTCAATATTCTTTTGAAGGGCAGGAGAATCAGAGCTTTACACGAATCCTTGCAAAAGGATAGCTAGAACACCTATTTGCTGTTGCTTAAGAAGACTTGAGAGAAAGGAGATGCAACATGGGGGATATGCAAAAACAGGAGAACGCCGACCATGAGTCATAAATTTCACTATCTCCTGGCTCTGCTCTTAGGGCTTGCTACCCCTGGCTTTATGGGGGCGGGGACTACGGCATTTCTTGAAGAGGTGTATAGCAAGGAACATATGGGGCACGGCACTCCTGTGGAGTTTATCATAGTATTCCTGTTTATTGGGATTTTGTGCTTGGGGTTGTTCCTGATTCTTGACCTTGTCAGCGCAATCATAATTCTGCCAAAGGATGGCAGGCGGAAGCGTCATTTCCTGCTGGCTATGCTGCTATATGTTTCCGTTGTACTTATGGGTTGGATAGTAATTTGCGTTTTGTAAGACAGTGTAAAAAAGGTATATGGTAGATACTGCGTACTAAGATGTTTAGGAATTTGACTGAATAACTCATAAAGGTGACCATCTGTTATCAATATATGTTGTTGAGGAAGTGAAGCAGTTGAAGAAGAAAAACATAGCTGCCTGCGCTTTACTGGGGAGCATTGTGGTGTGTCTGACAATTGCCTACTGGATCGGCGCATATTTCGTGGATTATGCCTTGAAGCGTGGCAATGACAATGACCCTATGGCGTTGCCCGCCGCCTGTGAGCGCATTCAGGATAAGGGGCGAACTATTCCGGCACAGCCCGCTATGCCAAGCGAAGACTGGGAAATTGTAGCTAATGATGGCAGGCATTTAGCAGGAACGCATTTCCTGCCAGAAAGATCAGGACACCACTGGGCCATACTGGTGCATGGCTACGGACGTGACCAGCGTTATGCCGGGGACTATGCGACGGAGTATCTGGCTCGAGGATTCCACGTGCTGACTCCTGATTTATGTGCCTCAGGCAAGAGTGAGGGACAGTTCATTACTATGGGAGTCAAGGAGAGTGAAGAAATTGTCCTCTGGACGCAGAAAGTCAGAAACTATGACCCGGATGCCAGGATTGTGCTGCATGGGGTCTCCATGGGAGCTGCTACGGTTTTGATGTCTGCAGCCAGGGAAGATATAATCGATGTTGTGGCAGTCATAGAGGATTGTGGTTATACCAGTGCCTATGAGATGTTTTCTGATCAGCTTGGCGTGATATTTGGTCTGCCGCCGTTTCCTATCATGAGTTTTGTGGATGTGGTGAGTGGTATCAAAACGGGGGCCAGGCTGTCTGAGGCTGCTCCCATAACATCAATGAGCAGGATGAAGGTTCCAGTCCTTTTCATACACGGTGAGGAAGACCGGCTTGTTCCTCCCCGTATGATGGATGAGCTGTACGCTGTCTGCCCAACCATGAAGGAGAAATTGCTGATAGGTGGTGCAGGGCATGGCTATGCCATGCAACAGGATAAGGAAAAGTATTGGGACACTATCTTTGGATTTCTGGATGGAGTGGTGGGAGAAAAGTGAAGAAAATGCTGGCAGTTCATTTCTTCATCATTTGCCAAGGTAAGGCAAAGCCTGGCAGTTTCGATTTTTTCCATCATCGTGTCTCCCCTCATAAAAATAAGACGGGGCAGTCTGCTCCGTCTTATCCTTGGTAGTTGCTGTTTGACCCTTGTCATCGGCAGAATTATAGCACTATTTCTTTGCTTTTGTCAACTGAGTGGTATCTGGAGTATGTGCAAGCAGAAGAAGATTTCTTACCCTTATGTAGCGAAATAAATCAATTTGCGTTATAATATGATGAGTTGTATGTATTCGTCAATCTGTAAACAACCGCCAGCTGAGAGGAAGAATCTGATGCAGAAAAACTACATTTTAGCACTTGATTCAGGCACGGTGAAGAACAGGGCAACCATCTTCGACCAGCAGGGAGAGATGGTGTCCTATGCAGAAAAAAAGATCAGTGTAACTGCCCCTTGTGCTGATTGGGTTGAACAGGATGCTGATGAAATATGGAGTACCCAGCTTTGGACGGCACGTGAAGCTATCCGTCTGGCCAATATCAGTCATCAGGAGATTGCTGCGGTAGCCATCACCAACCAGCGGGAAACTACAGTAGTCTGGAACCGCTATACCGGGCGTCCCGTTTATTCTGCCATCAGCTGGCAGTCCTGCCAGACGGCGCAGATCTGCGAACAGCTGCGGCAGGAGGGATTGCAGGAGGAGATACGTCAGAAGACCTCACTGATCATCAATCCATATTTTTCCGGCACAAAAATACGCTGGATATTGGACAATGTTGCGGGTGCCAGGGATTTGGCGGAAAAGGGTGATCTGGTCTTTGGCACCATCGATACTTGGCTGATGTGGAAACTGAGTGGCGGTGCCATTTTTGCCACCGACTATTCCAACGCCTCCCGCAGCATGCTGTTCCATCTGAAACATTTGCAGTGGGATGAAGAGCTTTTGGAGCATTTCCACATACCCAAATGCATGATGCCGGAGGTACACCCTTCCAGCTATGTTTACGGCATGACAGATCCTGCCTGCCTGGGGTCTGCCATTCCCATTGCTGCCTGCATCGGCAACCAGCAGGCAGACCTTTTCGGCCAGGCCTGCTTTGACAAAGGCCAGGCCAAGAATTCCTACGGCGAGGGATCTTTCTTCCTGATGAATGCCGGCCATAAGTTCAATCACTCCCAGAATGGATTGATTACCACCATTGCCTGGGGCATTGGCGATGAAGTGACCTATGCGTTGGAAGGCAGCATCTTTGTTTCGGGGGCCACTTTGGAATGGCTCCACAGGGGCCTTGGCATACTTTCTTCCATGTCAGACTCCGAGTGGATTGCCAAGCAGGTGCCGGACACGGACAATGTTTACTTCGTACCTGCCTTCAGGGGGCTCTCAGCTCCCTATTGGGATATGCGTACCACAGGCATGATCATCGGCCTCAAGGAGCGCACTGAAAAGGCCCATATCATCAGGGCCGCGCTTTGTGCTTTGGCCTATCAGGTCAGGGATGTGTACGAGGCTGTCTGTTCAGACATAGATGTGGAAATCCAGGACTTGCGGGTGGACGGCGGAGCCAGCCAGAACAATTTCCTATTGCAGTTCCAGGCGGATATGCTAGGCATACCCATCATCAGGCCCTATATCACGGAAACTACTTCCCTTGGGGCGGCTTATCTGGCAGGCCTTGCCACCAAAGTCTGGAAAGATGTAGACGCCCTGCGCGACCTGTGGCATGAGGGAGTTCGCTTTACCCCTCAGATGGATGAAGAACACCGCCGCGCCCTGTATGATGGCTGGCAAAACGCCGTGGACAAGGTGCTGGGCTGGCCGGATTGAGTCACCAACGATGTTGAAGAAGGAGTGGCAGCATAGATGCAGAAATCTACTTACACCAAACGCATTATCCCCTGTCTGGATGTGAAGGACGGCAGGGTAGTGAAAGGTACTAACTTCGTGGGTTTGCGGGATGCAGGCGACCCTGTGGAACTGGCAGCCAAATACGATGAAGAAGGCGCCGATGAGCTGGTTTTTTTGGATATTACTGCTTCCAGTGACAAGCGCAATACCATGGTGCAGGTGGCCAGCGACTGTGCCTCCCAGGTGTTCATTCCCTTTACCGTAGGGGGGGGCATACGTACTACAGAGGATATGCGGGCTTTGCTGAAAGCCGGAGCGGATAAGATTTCCCTGAACACCGCCGCCATCAAGAGACCAGAGCTTATCAGCGAAGGGGCGGAGCGATTCGGACGGCAGTGCATTGTCCTGGCGGTTGATGCCCGCAGGAATGGCGAAAACAGCTGGGAGGTATATATCAACGGCGGCAGGACGCCTACAGGTCTTGACTGCCTGGAATGGGTCAGGAAAGCCGTGGACCTGGGGGCGGGAGAAATCCTCCTCACCAGCATGGATGCAGACGGCACCAAGGCTGGCTACGATATTCCCCTGACGCGGGCTGTCTCCGAAGCTGTGCAGGTGCCGGTAATCGCTTCCGGCGGAGCAGGGGAATTGTCCCATTTCTACGATGTGTTGACAGAAGGCAAGGCTGATGCGGTGCTGGCTGCTTCTGTGTTCCATTATGGCCAGTTCAGCATCAGGCAGGTCAAAGAATATCTGAGGTCCAGAGGAGTGGAGGTAAGATTATGATAGATGCAGCAAATGTTGATGTTTCCATGGTTAAATTTGACGAGAAAGGCCTGGTGCCTGCAGTAGTGCAGGAAGAAAACGGTCAGGTGCTGATGCTTGCCTACATGAATGAAGAGTCATTGAAGAAAACTCTTGAGACAGGCTATGCCCACTACTTCAGCCGCAGCCGCCAGTCCCTGTGGAAAAAAGGAGAAACTTCCGGCAACGTGCAGAAAGTAAAGGAAATTTCCTACGACTGTGACGGCGATACACTGCTCCTGCGCGTGCACCAGACTGGTGTTGCCTGCCATACGGGTACTTATTCCTGCTTCAGCGGCAGGAAACTGATGGGAACTGAGGAAAAGGGCATTGCTGTAGTTCCGCAAGAACCCCAAGTTGCCCTGGCCAAGGTACTGAATGACCTTTATGATGTTATCCAGGATCGCCGTTTGAATCCTGTGGAGGGTTCCTACACTAACTACCTGTTTGAAAAAGGGCAGGACAAGATTCTCAAGAAGGTAGGCGAAGAAGCAGTTGAAACTGTCATCGCCTCCAAGAACCAGGCCAAAGATGAAATCGTCTACGAAATGGGAGACCTTTGGTACCACTGCCTGGTGCTGCTGGCCTATCACAACATCACCCCGGAGGAGCTTTTCAACGAACTCATGAAGCGCCGCAAGGGTGGCAGCTATCATAAATTTACTGGCAAGACTGGTATCCGTCCTGATATGTAATTATAGTAAAACCCGTGGGCATTTCTCCAGGAAATTACTCACGGGTTTTTTGACTGCCAGGGAAATATATGGATTCGGAAGATTTTATTGCTCGTTGTCTCCACGCAAGGCCAGTCCTGAGGTTACTCTGTTATTCAGCTGCTGATTCACATGAGCATAACGGGCGGTGATTTTGGGGTCTCTATGGCGCAAAGTATCCTGGACTACGCGGAGGTCTTTTGTTTGCTGGTAGAGATTGGTGCCACAGCTGTGACGGAAGATATGGCAGGTCTGGCCGGGCTGCTTGAGGCCGGTTATCTTCAGGGCTTTGTTCATGATATAGCGCAGGCCATTGCGGGAAATGCGACCCAAATCGTTGTTATTGGAGTCTGATAAAATAAGGGGGGTGAGAGAGCCCTCCTTTTTGATTGGCTTATCCGAAGGAATGGCATCTATGTAGGCTTTGAGTATATCGAAAGTCTCAGAGCAGGGATAAATGGGGTCCAGACGCCCGGCAGCCCCCTTGCCCCGAATCATGATGATCTTGATGTCCCAGCGGATATCCTCGCGGCATAGCCTGTGTACCTCGATATTGCGCAGACCTTCAACGCCCATCAGATAAAGTATCAGGATATTGCGGTTGCGGATGAAAGGGTCGGGTTCCTGGTCGAAAAACTCGCAGATTTCCCGCATCTGATCCTGACTGTAGAAATTCAGCAGATTGTGGGAAGTAGTGCTGGCTACGCTGACATCCTGGCAGGGATTATTATTGATGAGGCCAAGTTGCTGGGCGGCAGAGAAAAAAGCCCGGATTGACATGAAAACTGTGTGATTGGTGCCAGGCTGGTAATTTTCGGCAATGAGGTATTCCCGGAAAAGGCGCATCTGGTAGTCCGTGACGGATACAGGATGCAGGCCATTATCCAGGCACCAGCCGATGAAATGGTCAATCCAGGAACAATAAGTTTTCAGTGTGTTGCTGCTGGGATTGCCATTGGCTATGTAGCGTGGCAGGAATTCATGGTAATGAGCGGCAAAATAATCCGGGGTAATGGTTTGGCTGATGGAAATCTGCGCCAGGGGGTTGTCGTTGACAAAGGAAACTGCGGAAAAATCATCTTCAGAAATGTGGTTGACATTGTCATACACTTTTTTCATATAAAAAATCCTCGCTGGAAAATATGCCAAATGTTCTGTTCTGACGTTCAACTGTGTTGTACGGGAATACAACACAGTTGAATTTTGAGGAAAAAACAGGCCAAATTTGGCCTGTCCTATCTGCTGTATTTATTTTAGTATTTTTAGCAAGCCTTGGCAAGACCTTTCTCAGCTCTGCAGATCCTCGATAGCCTGCGCTGCCCCCATGATGCCTATGACTGCATGTTCAAAGGTCAAGCCACCCTGCAGGTAAACATTGTACGGTGCCCTGAGGGGCCCATCAGCACTGAACTCAATGGAAGCACCCTGCACGAAGGTTCCTGCAGCCATGATTACCTGATCAGCATAACCCGGCATGTCCCAGGGCTCCGGTTTGGCAAAGGAATCCACCGGCGAATACTTCTGGATGCCCCCGCAGAAAGCAATCAGCTTCTCTGCTGAACCCAGCTCAATGGCCTGGATGATATCCCCGCGCACCTCATTGCCCAAGGGCAGCGTTTTGTAGCCCAGCTTCTCAAACATGCCCGCAGCAAAGATTGCCCCTTTGATGGCCTGGGAAACCACATGAGGCGCCAGAAACAGCCCCTGGAACAGCAGTCTGTTATTAGCCAGGCTGGCTCCCAGCTCATCACCCATGCCAGGCGCAGTCAGGCGGTAAGAGGCCAGCTCCACCAGTTTGTCCCTGCCTGCGATATAACCACCAGTTGGCGCAATGCCGCCACCGGGATTCTTGATCAGGGAGCCTGCCATGATATCGGCCCCCACCTGTGTCGGCTCAAGGACATCTACGAATTCCCCATAACAATTATCCACAAAGCAGATGCAATCCGGATTGATGCGATGAACCTCTGCAGTGATTTTCCTGATATCCTCAATGGACAGAGGATTTCTCATGCTGTAGCCACGGGAACGCTGAATCAGGGCTAATTTTGTATCCCGGCTGACAATGTGGTTGATTTTATCAACCACAACTTTTCCCTCTTCCATGGGCAGTTCCTTGTACTGGATGCCAAATTCCTTCAAAGAACCTGGCGACGGATTATCGTAACCAATGACCGTCTGCATGGTATCGTAAGGTTTTCCGGTCAATGATACCAGTTCATCGCCAGGCCGCAGGATGCCAAAGAGCACCGTGGCCAAAGCGTGGGTGCCAGACACGAACTGGGTACGCACCAGAGCTCGTTCTGCTCCAAAAATCTTAGCATAAAGTTCCTCAAGCTTGCCTCTGCCAATATCGTCATAGGCGTAGCCTGAAGTGGTATTGAAATGACTATCCGATACCTTGCACTCACGCATAGCGTCAAGCACCTTCAAAGTATTGGTTTCGGCTATCTCCTCAACTTTCTTGAACAGCGGCGCAGATTCCTGCAGAACTTCTTTTTTCAACGACAACAGCTTATCTGAAAATGCCAAAAGAACTACTTCCTTTCATTTTTAATTACGGCTTACAATATTAGAAATATGTTTCAAGGTTATTGACAAAGTACCGTCTTCATTATTATTGAATTCCACATACTCAATATTGTCCATATAGTCTGTGGGAATGGTTAATTCTATGCCTGTGTCAGTCTTTAATTTATGCTTGCACATCTTTTTCAAAGTGCTTTCCTGATCCATTTTTACCGGTTTTTCAAAACCTTGTTCCTGAATTGCTGCCTCAAAATCAGCCTGCATAGATGGATTATCTTTGAATACTTCCTTGCCCACAGCCTGCAGATCTAATTCATCTGCACTTTGCATAGTTTCGGCTACACAATTCTTGACGGCAGCAGACAAAGAAGCTTCATTCTGCCCGTATGCTTCTGCAACTTTTTTTACTGTTTTATTGAGACTTTTGATTGCCTCCTTAGGCGAAGGGTCCAATGAACATTCCAGCATGATTTCCGGGAAAACAAAAATGCGATTGCCATCAATTGTATAACGTTTTGAGCTGACTGAAACTGTCATATTTTCTGCATCAATAAAGGCAAATTCATCCATTTTCTGGGTTAGATTTGGCATGATGGCATAATGATTGATAATCTCATTCTTGATGCCATTTTCCGTCTGATTCACTTGATGGATATAGCCAATATGACTGTCGCATTTGAAGATGACGATTTGGCGGCGGTCATCTATGCGTACATCTGCCATAATGAGATCAGCTGAAGTCATCTCTTCAGCATGGCAGAAAGCTTCTTCAAAGGTACGGCCTACATCCTTGCTGAAGGAAATGAAATCTGTCTCTCCCATCATATATGAGTTCAATTTATCTTTGAAGGAGCTGTCCTCATAAAATTCGCCAGGCTTAGCCTCCTGACTATTCCAGGATTTTTCGATATGTTTTAAAAGAAATGTTTCGATACTGTCTTTTATGGAAAGTTCTTCATCTGAATAAACCGTCATGCCAGAATTCAAATCCATGATATGCAGCACAGCTTTATCTATGATAATCATGCCTCTTACCTTCCTTTTGATGCAGCTTCTTTCAAAGCTCTCTGTCTTATTTCCTGCAAGCGCGGCACCATGTAAATACGCAATTTCTCCGCTAGTTCTTCAAGAGAGGACGAATCAAAATCATAATTCACATCTGGTATATCCCAAATGCGGGCTTCGCCAAAAAATTCGTTGCGGTAGATATTGTAGTAGATGGTAAAATCGCTTTCGATAGTAAAATCTACATAATTTATCAGTACATAAGAACCGTTGTTTATTTTCTCTGGTATCTGTGGACGAATGAAAAGATTGAAACCTTCACAGCTTTCCGGCAGAGAACAAGTATCTCCCCATTCTCTTATGCCCATTTTCATTACTATGCTGCTGAGGCTGTCAGGATTGTAAGTCTCCATATCCTTCAGAAGGTCATCGAATTGCATACGCAAAAGTCTTTCAAAATCTTTCAGTTTGGCTGTGATGAATTCTATGCGACAGAACTCAATCAATCCTATATATACGCGTACCTTATATTCATGAGTCTCTTCATGATAGTAGATGACGGCTTTTTTGTGCAGCTGAGGATGAACATAGCTGTAGAGGTCATACATGCTCTCAACGATGCGTTGTTCCCGGCATAGCTGGAACCCGTGGATTATCTCAGGCAGTTCCTTGAGATATTCCCAATCCTTTATTTCAGCTTCTATCTTGGCTTTTGTTTCCTCCTGCATACCATCTTCACCTCAACACCTGATACAGCCTCTGGAAATAATACGGTACCTGCCATTATAACGCCATTGTTTGCCATTTGTCTACAGGACATGGTCTACAAATTTAAAACAAGCATTTCCGAAGAATTTATGCTATAATAAGATTGTAAAAATTTTGCAAGGGATATATTTTCATTGAGATGGGAGGATTGAGTCGTTGCAGGTTGGACTGTGGCGGCGAATTTTATGGCAAGAAACAAAGACTTGGGTATTATCGTGCATGATGAGTGGCTGCGGCCTTATGAGCATGCTATCCGTGGACGTCATGATCATGCCCTCTGGAAAATCAGTCAGCTGACTCAGAATGGCAAGCGTTCCCTGTCGGATTTTGCTACGGGCCATCTGTACTATGGCCTGCATAAGCAGGGTCGTGGCTGGGTATTCCGTGAGTGGGCTCCAAACGCTCTTTCCATTTACTTGGTGGGTGACTTCAACAACTGGCAGGAAAATGAGGATTACAAGCTCAAGCATATTCCCGGTACAGGGGATTGGGAACTGGTCATTCCCGCCGGGAAGCTAAAACACGGTGATCTTTACAAGATGAAGGTTCACTGGCGTGGTGGCGAAGGCGAGCGCATTCCTGCCTGGGCACAGCGCGTGGTGCAGGATGAGGAGACGAAGATTTTCTCTGCTCAGGTTTGGAATCCTCGCAAAAAGTTCACCTGGCACGATGAGAAGTTCAAGGCGGATACGGCTCCCCTTCTCATCTATGAATGCCATGTTGGCATGGGACAGGATGCAGAAAAGGTTGGCTCTTACAAGGAATTCAAGGATAATGTCCTGCCCCGCGTAAAGAAGGACGGCTACAACTGCGTGCAGATTATGGCTATCCAGGAGCACCCCTACTACGGCAGCTTCGGCTATCATGTCAGCTCCTTCTTTGCCCCCAGCAGCCGTTTCGGCACGCCTGAGGAGCTGAAGGACCTGATTGACACTGCTCACAGCATGGGTCTGGCAGTTATTATGGATATCGTCCACAGCCATGCCGTGAAAAACGAGGTGGAGGGCTTGGGCAACCTTTGTGGCGACCCCAACCAGTTCTTCTATCCCGGTGACCGTCACGAGCATCCTGCCTGGGACAGCCTTTGCTTCGACTACGGCAAGGACGATGTGCTTCATTTCCTCCTTTCCAACTGCAAGTATTGGTTGGAAGAATTCCATTTCGATGGCTTCCGCTTTGACGGCATAACCTCTATGCTCTACTACAGCCACGGTCTGGGTGAAGCCTTCATGAGCTATGGAGATTATTTCAACGGTCATCAGGATGATAATGCCATCTGCTACCTGACTTTGGCAAACAAGCTCATCCATGAAGTGAAGCCCGGTGCCATCACCATAGCTGAAGACGTCAGCGGCATGCCCGGCCTGGCTGCCAAGTTTGAAGATGGCGGCTATGGCTTCGATTACCGTTTGGCTATGAATGTGCCTGATTACTGGATCAAGACCATCAAGGAACAGAAAGATGAGGACTGGAAGCCTTCCAGCATTTTCTGGGAAGTGACCAACCGCCGTCAGGATGAAAAGACTGTTTCTTATGCAGAAAGCCATGACCAGGCACTGGTGGGAGACAAGACCATCATTTTCCGGCTCATCGATGCTGATATGTACTGGCACTTCAGCAAGCAGGACCGCAACGGTGTAGTAGATCGCGGCATTGCTCTTCACAAGATGATCCGTTTGGTTACTGCTTCCACCATCAATGGCGGCTATCTGAACTTCATGGGCAACGAGTTTGGCCATCCCGAGTGGATTGACTTCCCCCGTGAAGGCAATGGCTGGAGCTACAAGTATGCCCGCCGTCAGTGGCATCTGGTAGACGATAAAGCTCTCTGCTACCATTATTTGGGAGATTTCGACCAGGCTATGCTCTCCTGCATCAAGACCGTAAAGAACTTCCAAAAGCAGCCTGTCATTGAAATCTGGCACAATGACGGCGACCAGGTACTGGCCTATATGCGTGGCGATCTGATTTTCGTCTTTAATTTCTCCCCCACCCGTTCCTTCCCGGATTACGGCTTCCTGGTGCCCAAAGGGAAGTACAAGGTCATGCTGAATACCGATGCAGTGGAATTCGGCGGCAACGGACTGGCTGACGACAGCGTAATCCACGCCACCAACTTTGACCCCCTGTATGAAAAAGACGGCAAGGAATGGCTGAAGATCTATATTCCTGCCCGTAGCGCCGTGGTACTGCGCAAGAAGTGAAATTAATATTGATTCAATAGAATGACTGCCCCCGGGCGGATTGCAACAGCATCCAGCCCGGGGGCAGTCATTTTGTCGATATCAAAGCTGATTGATGAAATCCATGGCTTTCAGGCTATGTCCCAAAAGATTCTGCAGATGACTCAAAGTAATTTGCTCCGCCTGCATGATAAGGCTTCCCTGCAGCTTAAGCGAGCCGTTATCCTGCCAGTTCAAGTCACGCAAGGCGATAATTGTTTTGCGCAGCTTCTCAGGAAAGGGCATCAGTCCGTCAACTTTGCATTCATCGCATAGAATTCCGCCTTCTATGATACTAAAGGCGCCATCACCTTCCACATTTTTGCCGCAATGAAGACAGTGCTCATAGTGAAGCTGCAGCCCCGTAAATTCCATGATCTGCAGGATCGCAGCCAGAGCTGTAACCCTGGGATTGCGCTGCTCAAAGGCTTCCAATACTTCCAGCAGTGTAGCAAAAAGCTTCGGTTCAGGCACGCCTGCAGGCATGAATTCACGCATTACTTCCGCCACCAATGCCCCATAGGCCATGACGGACAAATCCTCGCTGAGCTTCTTGTAATGCCGCTTTAGCTGAATCTGCTTCACGGTATCAAGGCGCCGTCCCTCTGCCAGCTGCAGTTCCAAATAAGAAAACAGCTGCATGCCTGCTGCCAGCGGGCTCCTTGGACGACGACAGCCAAAGGCCGCCGCCTCTACCAGACCACGCTCCCTGGTAAAGAGGGTGACCATCTTGTCTGCCTCCCCCCAGTTCTTGGCGCCTACTACCACTGCCTCAGTCTGGTAAAGAGCCATCATGCACCTTCTTGGGCATAACTGCCCCTGCCGTCAGCATGTACTGCAAGGCTGACTCGCTGCTGATATCCAGATAGATGACATCCTTCTTGGGCACGAAGAGGTTGGTGCCGGAGGTCATATTAAGGCTCCAGGGCACAAACACGCAGACGTAATCCTCTCCCAGTTCCGCCTTCAAGGTCTGGGGCACATCAGCCATGATGAAGCCTAAGGCCTTGGACTGGTGAAAAGGCACCAGCACCACATGTTCGAACATGCTGTTGGACTCAAAGACCGCTGTGGAAAGATGCTTAACTGAGTTGTAAATGAACTTCACCACAGGAATCTTGCCCAACACCCACTCTCCATAGCCGATGAAGCGCTTGGTAAGCCAGTAAGAGGAAAGCCAGCCTGTCAAATAGACAAAGAGCACCAAGGTTATGATGCCCATGCCCGGAAAATAAAAGGGAAGATGCTTGCCCAACACACCCTCTGTGAAGTTCAAGGTTTCCAACACCACGAAGATGGTGATTGCCAAGGGCACCAGCAGTATCAGGCCATTTATGAAGCGGCGTGACACCAGCTTGGAAAGAGGTGTATGGCGCTCGTCATTTTCAGGCATTGTCCTTGCCTCCAAAACCGAAGTTATGGAGGACTCCCGTGCGGTTGCGCCAGTCCTTCTTGACCTTTACCCACAGGTCAAGGAAAACTCTGGAACCCAGCAGGGTTTCAATATCCGTGCGGGCAAGACCGCCAATCTCCTTGAGCATGGCACCCTTGGCACCGATGATAATCCCCTTCTGTGAGTCGCGCTCAACAAAGATAGTGGCGCGAATATAGACATCATCATTGGGGCGGGTAGTCATTTCATCAGTTTCTACCGCAATGGCATGAGGCACTTCGTCACGGGTGAGGTGCAGCACCTTCTCGCGGATAAGCTCAGCCACAATCAACCGCTCCGGCTGGTCCGTCACCATATCATCAGGATAGTACTGAGGTCCCTCAGGCAGATATTTCTTGGCTTCAGCCAGCAGGCCGTCCAGATTGGTTTCCTCTTTGGCGGAAATGGGAACCACACCTGCGAACTGGTATTTCTCCGTGTAGTGGGAAATAATAGGCAGCGCCTGCTCCTTTTCAATGAGGTCAAGCTTGTTCACCACCAGGATGACAGGCCTGTGAGTAGCCTGAAGCCTCTCCAGGATATAATACTCGCCAGGTCCCATTTTCTCAGTGGCATCCACCACAAAGAAGATAGCATCTACTTCTTTCAGCGTGCCTTCGGCAGACTTCACCATATACTCGCCCAGCTTATGCTTAGGCTTGTGAATGCCCGGCGTGTCCAAAAAGACAATCTGGGCATCCGGTTCCGTCAGGATGCAAAGAATGCGGTTGCGGGTAGTCTGGGGCTTATCGCTCATAATGGCTATTTTCTGGCCGATAAGGGTGTTTATCAGAGTGGACTTGCCCACATTGGGCCGTCCGATTACGGCAATAAAGCCGGATTTGTGCTGCTTGTTGGAAAGGTTATCCATTTTTCCTCCTCCATCTATTTGGTAAACGTTCTTGCTCATTCGCGGGGAATGCCCAGCTTCTCCATCACAAAGCGCTGTTCTGCCTCCATCTCTTCCCGTTCTTCATCTTCCATGTGGTCATAGCCCAAAAGATGAAGCATGCCATGCACTGTGAGGAAAGCCACTTCCCGCCGCAGGCTGTGCCCGTAATCCGCAGCCTGTTCCTCTGCCCTCTCTACGGAAATGATCAAATCTCCCAGCATATTGACCTCCGGGCCGTCCACCATCTCCGGCTCCTCACTCTCATTGAGGGCAAAAGAAAGCACATCTGTAGGCCGGTCAATGCCCCGGTACTCTTTGTTAAGGGTGTGGATATACGCATTATTGGTAAGAGTCACGCTGACTTCGCCATTCTCCACCCCATAAAGCTGGCCCACCATTTCTGCCGCCGCTCTGACATTGGCCTCTATTTCCTCTGGAAAGGTCAATTCTTCCGGGTAGTTGCTGATTATTACGTCCATTTATTTTTCCTGCTTTTCTAAAACTTTTTCACTGCTCTTTTTGCCTGCTTCGTAATTGCCGTAAGCCTCTACAATGCGGGCTACCACATCATGGCGTATCACATCCACCGGAGCCATGCGCACAATGCCAATGCCTTTCACTCCTGCCAGCACCTTGCTGGCTTCTCTGAGTCCGGAGCTTACGCCTCGTGGCAAATCCACCTGGCTCAGATCCCCTGTCACTACCATGCGGGAACCAAAACCAAGGCGGGTAAGGAACATCTTCATCTGACTGGTGGTGGTGTTCTGAGCCTCATCCAAGATAACAAAGGCATCGGAAAGGGTGCGGCCACGCATATAAGCAAGCGGTGCTATTTCAATCGTCCCCCGCGCCATCAGCTTCTGATAGGCGTCCATGCCCAGTATGTCCTGGAGAGCATCGTAAAGGGGGCGAAGATAGGGATCCACCTTGTCCTGCAAGTCGCCTGGCAGGAACCCCAGCCTCTCCCCTGCTTCCACAGCCGGGCGGGTGAGGATAATGCGCTTGACTTCCTTATTGCGCAGGGCTGCCACTGCCATTACCACAGCCAGATATGTCTTGCCAGTTCCCGCAGGGCCAATTCCCAGCGTTACGGAGTTTTTCCTGATGGTCTCAAGGTACAGCCGCTGGCCTAAAGTCTTGGGTCTCACCTGTTTCCCGCGGGCTGTCACCAGAATGGTCTCTCCGAACATGGCATGCAGCTTTTCTGCTTCCCCACGACGCACCATCATGATACTGTAACTCACTTCATGGCTGGTGATAGCTGTGCCCTGACGATAAAGGTACTGAAGCTCCTCCATGACATGAGCAGCTCCCTGCACTTCCACAGCCTCTCCCAGGATTTCCAGCCGGTCTCCCCGGCTGACCATCTGGCAGTCAAACTCCTCAGTCAGCATTTGCAAGAACTCATCCTGAGCCCCTAAGAGCGCATAAGCCTCTGACCTGTCCTGGAAGTATACTATTTTTTCTAAAGCCTGCTGCAAAAGAAATCCTCACCCGCTTTTCTATACAATTCTACAATATATAAGTAACATTTTACCGCAATGGAAGCATTTGTCAATCAAGCTGAACCTAACCATAGCCAAAAATACTGCGGCATACCAAACCAAAACAGGTTCAGCATGCCGCAGTAGAAAAAGCTGTCTCACATTTGCCGGTAAACACCAATGACCTTGCCCAAAATACGCACATCACGCTCATAAAAAGGTTCCATATCATCATTTTCCGGCTGAAGCTTTATGCAGTCAGACTCCAGAAAATACCTTTTGACAGTGGCACTTTCTCCATTTACCAGAGCCACTACAATATCGCCATTGCAGGCGTCAGCCTGCTGACGGACAATGACAAAGTCATCCTCATAAATGCCAATGTTGATCATGCTGTCGCCATGCACCCTCAGCATGAAAACATCATCAGAATTGCGCACCATGCTTTTGGGAAGCTCAAAAACATCTTCCACATTCTGCTCGGCCAGGATAGGGACTCCGGCAGCTACGGTCCCTACCAGCGGCACGCGTACAAAATCGTGCCGGGGCTTTTCTCCCACAATATCCAATGCGCGCCGCTTATCCGGCTGACGCTCTATAAGGCCGCGCTCCTCCAGGCAGCGCAGGTATCCATGTACAGTAGAGGCAGACTTCAGCCCCACTGCTGCACCTATCTCCCGCACAGAAGGGGGATAACCATGCTCACGCTGGAATTTTTTCAGGTATTCATATATTTGTTCCTGCCTCTCAGCAGATGTTTTGTTCTTCTTTTGCACTTCAAACATCCTTTCGAGATCTTGCGCACATATGTTCTCTTAGTATTTTATCACCTTTATTGACTTTTGTCCATCAGATTACGAGAAATACTTCCATCAACTGTCTTGTCAATGATGTCACGATGCAACTGAAAGATTAAAAGGAATTTTTTCTGCCAAGCAAAAAATCGCAGGCCGCTAAATGACCTGCGATTCTGTTTGCTTATTCCAGTTTATACGTTTTTCTTTTATTCCTTTGCCGTCGACTCAGCAATGACTTTCTCAGCTGCTTTTTCCGGCATAGGTTCGTAGTGGGAGAATTCCAGGCTGTAAGAGCCGCGGCCCTGGGTCAGGGAACGGAGATCCGTAGCGAACTTGAAAAGCTCTGCCACGGGAATCCTGGCCTGGATCTCGCTCATGTCCTTGCCCTTGCTGTCTACACCCATGATCTGGGCCCGCTTGGAATTCAGTTTGCCCATGACATCGCCCATGTAATATTCGGGGGCAGTCACGGTAATCTTGTCAATAGGCTCCAGCAGGATAGGACTTGCCTCCATAATGCCCTTCTTGATGGCCAGGGCTGCCGCAGTCTTGAATGCCGCCTCGGAGGAATCCACGGCATGATAGGAGCCGTCATAGAGATTGACCTTCACATCCACCACGGGATAGCCTGCCAGTACGCCTCCTGCCAAAGTCTCCTCTGTACCCTTTTCCACCGCTGGGATATACTGGCGGGGCACACTGCCACCGAAAATGGTTTCCGTGAAGGCATTTCCCTCGCCGGCAGCCTGGGGGCTGATTTCCAGCCACACATCGCCATACTGGCCGTGGCCGCCGCTCTGTTTCTTGTGCTTGCCCTGTACCTTCACACTCTTGCGGATGGTCTCGCGGTAAGCTACCCTGGGCTGGGTGAGCTTCAGCTGCACGCCGAACTTGCGCTCCAACTTCTCCGCCAGGATTTCCAGATGTACCTCGCCAATGCCACGGAGCAGTGTCTCCCTGGTTTCCTTATTCTTGCAGACAATAAGGGTAGCATCTTCCTCCTGCTGCTTGGCCAAGGCGGAGAAGACCTTGTCCTCTTCACCCTTCTTGCCAGCAGATGCCGCCATTTCCAGCATGGCCTCAGGATAGGAGATAGCCTCATACTGGATGGGATCAGACTTGTCACAAAGAGTATCGCCAGTCTTTACTTCCTGAAGCTTGGAAGTAACTACAATATCACCTGCTGCAGCCTGAGCCAGATTGAACTGCTGCTTGCCCTGCATGGTGAACAGGGTGCCGATGCGCTCAGACTCATCTTTATTCACATGATAGTAAGCAGCATCGCCCTTCATATCCCCGGACAGGATGCGGATAAAGCTCTGCCTGCCCACAAAGGGATCCACGATGGTCTTGAAGACCTGGGCAGAGAAGGGATCTTCTGTCTTGCGCTCCTTGATTTCCCCGTCTGCAGGGCTGGTGCCGATGGAAACCTTGAAATACGGCGTAGGCATATACTCCACAATGCCGTTCATGAGGTTCTTGACACCCACATTCTGCTTGGCAGAGCCACAGAACACAGGGAAGATTTTCCCGGCCTGGATGCCTTCGATAAGGGCGGCAGCCACCTCTACTTCGGTGATTTCCGTGCCCTCTATGTATTTCTCCATGAGCTCATTGTTGAACTCAGCCACAGCCTCAATCAGCTGCTGGCGGGCTTCCTCGACCTCGCCCTTGATGTATTCCGGCAATTCTGCCACTATGTATTCATGGTCATTCCTGTTGGGCACGATCTTCATGTGCAGGGTCAAAAGGTCTGCCACGCCCTGGAAGGCCGCTTCCTTGCCGATGGGCACCTGCACAGGCACTACCCCGCTGCCAAAGCGCACCCGCAGTTCCTCCACCACGCTTGTGAAGTCGGCATGTTCCCTGTCCATCTTGTTCACGAAGAAGGCTCTGGGCAATTCGGCTTCCTCGGCATACTGCCAAAGTTTCTCCGTCTCCACCTCAATGCCGGAGGTGGCGGAAATAAGGATCAGGGCGCTGTCGGCTGCTGCCAGGGCCCCCTTCACATCGCCCACAAAATCCGGGTAACCCGGAGTCTCCAGGAAGTTCAGCTTGAACTCTCCCCATTCGCAGGCCACCAGCTTGGTGCTGATAGTCATGCCCCGCTTGCTTTCTTCAGGTTCATAGTCCAATGAGCTGGTGCCCTCCTCGACACTGCCCAGCCTCTTCACTGCCCCGGTATCAAAGAGACAGGCATCCAGCAAGCTGGTCTTGCCTGTCTTACCGTGGCCTACCACTGCAACATTCCTTATGTTCGTGCTCTTGTACATTTTCATCGAATCTTCCTCCTTCTAAAGCTCGATGTCCAGGTGTGATTCTCTGATATGTTTCATATTTTCCTTATTCTCTGAAAAATCCTGGATTCCTTCTGCTTCAAAAAGATTCGTAAAAAATTATGAAATAATAAGGCCCCTGCATGCCATAACCTGCAAACAGGGACCCTATCTAGAAATAAGTATGCGGTGAACTTATGCTTACTCAGTTTTTTGAGCAGCTGCTCCTTCCTTTATTTCTTTCAGCAAATCCAATTCTGCAGCCGTTTTTTTCACCTTGGCGGGTATTTCTACCTTTGCCTTATCCGTGGGATAGGTGGTATAGGAGTGAAGCTCTGCGTAATACCCCAAGGTTTCCCAAAACTCCCGTTCTCCGTCTGAAAGCACAGTTTTGCCATCTGCCGCCTCCTGCAGCACGACCTTGGCATAGGCTCGCATCAATCCCGTAAGGTTTACGCCAGCGGTTATAGTTTGCCAATTTTTCTTGTCAACTACCCAGGTAACTTCCTGATCTACAGACTCAAAAGCCCTGGTGAGACGCTCTACCTGCAGCTGCTGAGTAGCTTTTTCCTCAGGAGTCAGGTTCTTCGAGGTTTCCTGACAGTGCTTTGCTACCAGTGCGGCCAGCTTCCTGCCATCCAGAGTCAGCTTCATGCTGCGCTGAGACACAGTATCCTTCACTAACTCCACAGATTTGACCAGCGCCATGTTCTCGGCTATTTCTGTTGGCGTGGTTTCCAGGGCATCTGATATTTCATCAGTGCCAGGCAGGGAAAGTTTGTTCCACTCCTCCCCCCACTGGATGTAGAAAGTTGATGCTTTAGAGTTGTGATCAAAGTAGAAAGGAATCTCAAAATTATTTATCTTGCCAGAATCCTGATCTGTAAACATCAATTTCAGATTGCCAGAAAGAAGCAGGGAGCCATTCTTTGCCAGTTGTCCCCGGCTGTCCAGATCCACATGGAACGCTGGCCCGAAGAGGGTCAGATCCTCATCAAAGACCCGGTAATCATCTGATACAGCCTGATATGCTTCTCTAAAGGCCGCCATACCATTCTGGGCTGGTTCTGCTGCCTGGACAGGACTTCCCGCCAGCAGCGTACCTCCCACAACAAAAGCTGCCAAGGCATTCTTCCACTTCTTCATGCTTGCGCCTCCTCGTATACCGCCCCCATGGGCTGAAGTCAGTATGTTCTCAACTCAAGGAGTAAACTTCTCCACTTTATTTAAAAACTCCTTCTACACATGATTGTAATTTCAGACAGATTTTCCTGCAGAAAAATTTCCACAATGGCGTTATAATATATTCAGGGTATCATATTAGATAATGGAAAGGTCGGAGGCCCATGGCAGGCAAGAAATTATTCGGTATCATTTACATGAGCACCACCAGGCTGGAACTCATGATTGTAAACCTCAAGACCCATGAGCTCATCGAGCGGGTAACCTCGGCCAATTTTGTGCAGACGGCGGACAAGTCGGAAATATACCAGAATGAGATAACCAAGATAGTCTTTTCCCTCACAGGCTTCCTGCAGCTTATGGCAGACTACGGGGTCAAGTCTTACAAGTTCTGGGCCAGCCAGCAGCTCATAGACGATGTGAGCGCCAGGTATCTCTCCGAGCAAATTCTCCTGCGTTCCGGTGTCAAAGTCAATTGGCTTAATACCAGTCAGATAAACTACTTTCGGGCCCTGTCTCTCATGGGGCATACCAAGGCCTTCCACAGTTTTGCCGGACGCACGGTGTATCTCCTGTACATGGGGTCTGCGGCAGTGACCCTTTTCAAGTTCAGCCAGGAGGAATTCGTGCAGGCCTGGAATATCGGCCTGGGGTATCTGGAGCTGGACCAGCTTTCCCAGGCTCTGCGCAACTCTGCCAACGACCCCAATGAGGTGCTTGACGATTACATCTCCAGCAAGCTGGATTATCTGAAATCAGAACTGGCAGGAGGCGAACCTGACACCTGTCTGATCCTGCAGGATTTTGCCGCCCTCAACAATATCTACCTGCCTCTTAACAAACGACTGACAGAGTTGCCCTATGCGGCCTTCAGCCAGGAGCTCAAACAGGCAGGAGAGGCTTCCAGCCAGTATATCTGCGACCACTTCCATGTAGAAGATAGTCTTTCTGGACGCATCCTGCCCGGCTTTCTCATTGCCAGAAGGCTTCTCAGTTACACCCAGGCGCAGCAGCTTTACCTCACCCGCCTGAACATCATGGATGGACTGGCCATCCAGACAGGAGCAGATTTTGGCTTCACCCATAAAGACTACGGCATTATCACCCAGACCTCGGCAGAAAACATAGCCCAGCTCTATATCAAAGAAGAGGCTCATCGCAGCCTGGTGCGGAAACTGGCCCTGCATATCTTCGACCAGCTGAAAAAACTCCATCGATTGGGCAGCCGGGAAAGACTGCTCCTGAGCATAGCCGCCACCATTTCCGATATCGGCAATGCCATCAGCCAGCACAACCACTATCATCATAGCGCTTACATTATGGAAGCCAATCCCCTGATTGGGCTGTCAGATCAGGAAAACACCATTGTGTCAGAAATTGCCCGCTATCACAGCACGGAGTCTCCGGGAGCTGACCAGCTGCATTTCCACAGCCTGCCCCCGGAGCTGCAAATGACCATTGCCAAGCTGGTGGCCATCCTTCGCCTGGCAGACGCCCTGGACGATTCCCATCAGCAAAAGATCAGCAAGCTCACAGTATCCCTAAAGAATGAACAGCTGATTCTCACAGCCTTTTCACCCCAGGACCTTTCCCTGGAAAAATGGGCCTTCAATCGAAAAGCCCAGCTGTTCAACGAACTCTACGGCATCAAGCCCAGCCTGAAACAGAGGAGGACCGACGCATGACAAAAATCAAGGACAAGATAGATTTCAAGAATACAGCCTACTACACCAATCGGGAGCTCAGCTGGCTGGACTTTAACGACAGGGTGCTGGAAGAAGCCCGCGACCCGGAAAATCCACTGCTGGAACGGCTTAACTTTTTGGGCATCTCCCAAAGCAATGTGGACGAGTTCTTCATGGTGCGGGTTGCCTCCCTCATCAAGCTGGACGCAGTGAACATCGACTCCCTGGATTTGGCTGGTCTCACCCCTATTGACCAAATCCGGGAAATAAACCTCAGAGAGCACCAGGCTGTAGAAAAGCGCTACTCTACCTACAACCGCTCTCTGGTGCCCCAGCTGGCCAAAGAGAATATTCACCTGCTCAAGATGGGTGACTTGTCAGAACATCAGTATGAATTTTTGCGCCGCTACTACAATGACGAACTCTACCCCGTGCTCACCCCCATGGCAGATGACTCCTCACGGCCCTTCCCCTTCCTGCAGAACAATTCCTTGAATATAGCCCTGCATCTGACGGACGAGGAAAGCAATGCTTCGGCCTTTGCCACACTAAGGGTGCCTGACCTCTTTCCACGCTTTATGCGCCTGCCGGATGCCCCCAATGATTTCGTGCTGTTGGAGGATATTATCCGGGAGTTCTTCACCAGTCTTTTCCATGGCTATCAGGTGGACAATGCCAGCACCTACCGGGTTATCCGTGATATGGATCTGGACGTGGCAGAACAGGATACCTCCGACCTCCTGAGGGCGGTGCAGACCCAGCTACGGGAACGTGAGCATGGCTCTGTCATGCGGCTTGAAGTGGAAAGCACCATGGACGAGGAACTGGCTGACCATCTCATCAAGACCTTGCAGGTGCCTGATTCCATGGTCTACCGCATCAATGGCCCCATTGACCTGACTTTTTTGAAGAAGCTGCCCGGAGCCATCGAAGGTCATGAGGAGCTGAGGTACAAACCATTTTCCAGTTTCCACCGCCTGCAGCTGCAGATGCCCAAGGCCAGGGAAAGCGCCGAACTTTCCGTTCATGGCAATATGTTTGACGCCATCCGCCAGCAGGATTTCCTGCTGCATCACCCCTATGACTCCTTTTCATCTGTCATCAACTTCATCCACCAGGCCGCCAACGACGAAAAAGTGCTGGCCATCAAGATGACCCTTTACCGCGTCTCCGCCAGTTCCCCCATTATCCAATACCTGGGCAAGGCAGCCCAGCACGGCAAGCAGGTGACGGTATTGGTGGAAGTCAAGGCCCGCTTTGATGAGCAGAACAACGTGCGCTGGGCCAAGCAGCTGGAGAAAACCGGCTGCCATGTTATCTACGGTCTGGTTGGCCTGAAAACCCATTCCAAGATTGCCCTGGTGATACGCAGGGACGATGATGGCATACGTCGCTACCTGCACCTTGGCACCGGCAATTACAATGATGTCACGGCCCATTTTTACACGGATATAGGCTTGCTGACCTGCGACAGGGCCATGGGGGTGGACGCCACCAATATCTTCAACATGCTCTCCGGCTACTCTCGCCCCCCTTATTTCCATAAGCTTCATATCTCCCCCGGAGGCATACGCACCTTTATCTATAAGAAAATAGAAAGGGAGATGGAAGCCGCCAGGAACGGCCGTCCGGCCATAATACGCATGAAAATGAATTCCCTGTCAGATCCGGACGTCATTGCCAGGCTCTACGAGGCTTCGGCAGCAGGCGTGACCATACAGCTCATCGTGCGGGGAATATGTTGCCTGCGCACGGATATCCCGGGAGTCAGCGACCACATTGAGGTGCATTCCATTGTAGGCAGATTCCTGGAACACAGCCGCATCTACTATTTCTACAACGAGGGGCTGGAGGATATTTACCTCTCCTCCGCTGACATGATGACCCGCAATCTGAATCGCCGGGTGGAGCTCTTGTTCCCCGTGCAGCAGGATGATTTGCGTGAGCGGCTCTACAAGATCTTTGACGATATGTGGGCTGACAATATCAAGGGCAGGGTGCTCCGGGATGATACCTTCGTCCGCCAGGACCGCCGTGGCCAGCAGCCCTTCAACTCCCAAGCCCAGTTCATCGACCAGGCAGAACGCCACAGCGCCCGCCTGCGGAAACTTGAAGAAGAAGCCCGGCAGCAGCCGGAAGTGTTCCAGCCGTTGATAGGACACCATGAGGAATAATCACAAGCCTCCCATTGGGTTTCTAACCCCCTGGGGGGCTTAAATTCTGCCCTGTTATTTTGTATGCTATTGTTATCATTCTTGACTTTTAGAAAAGGAGGCCTTGCCAGCCTTGAATTATGCACTGAAGCGTTTCCTGCAGCTCATCCCCATCCTCTTTGGCATCACCTTCCTGTCCTTCCTGCTCATGTACCTGGCGGGCAGCGATGCGGTGACGGAGATGTATACCAACAGAGGCGTGGAAGTAGCCCAGGAAATCATCGATGAAAAGAAAGCGGAACTAGGGCTGAACCTGCCCTTCCTCCAACAGTATATCAACTGGCTCTGGGCCACGTTCCACGGGGATATGGGCACAAGCTATGTGACAGGAGAAAATGTGCTGGCGGCTTTCCTCAGAAAACTTCCTGCCACCCTCCTGCTCACAGCCCTTTCCATCGGGCTGACGGTTGTTATTTCCCTGCCCTTGGGCATCTTAGCGGCTGTGAAACATGACCGCATACCTGACCTTTGCCTGCGCTTTGGCTCTTTCCTGGGCAATGCCATGCCCAATTTCTTCGTAGCCATGCTGCTGATGGAATTCCTTGGCATCCAGCTGGGGCTGCTGCCGGTGATTTCCAGCGGCATGGATGTGAAAAGCGCCATCATGCCCACCCTGACTCTCTCCATTGCCATGTCTGCCAAGTACATGCGGCAGGTGCGCTCCGCCGTGCTGGAGGAACTGAACAAGGACTATGTGCTGGGAGCCAGAGCCCGGGGAGTAAGCGACAGGATTATCCTCTGGAAGAACGTCATGAAAGCGGCCATGCTCACCATCCTGACTCTGCTGGCCCTGTCCATCGGCAGCCTCCTGGGAGGCACCGCCATTATTGAAAGCATCTTCATGTGGGACGGTGTGGGGAAATTGGCGGTAGATGCCATCAATATGCGTGACTACCCCATCATTCAGGCCTATGTCATGTGGATGGCCATTATCTATGTCTTTGTCAATCTGGTGGCAGATCTCCTTTACCACCACCTTGACCCGCGCATAAGGCTGGGGGTGAACAGCAAATGAACAAGGCAGCCCCCACCATACGCGTACAGAAAGTACGGCAGAACAAGTTGCAAAAGAAGCTCTGCTTTTTCTCTGCCCTGGCCCTGCTGCTGATCATCGCCTCTTTTTTCAGCGAATATCTCTGCCCCTACGATCCTTATCTGCAGGATCTCTCCCTGGCCAAGGCACCTCCCTCCTCTGAGCATCTGCTGGGAGCTGACCGCTATGGACGTGATATGCTATCCAGGGTCATCGCAGGCAGCAAGACAAGTATCTTATCCACCCTGCTGCTGGTTGGTTTCATCACCGTCTTCGGCAGCCTCATTGGCATTACCTGCGCCTGGGCAGGAAAAAAAGTTGACACCATTCTCATGCGTCTGTCAGATATGTTCCTGGCTTTCCCGGGGCTGGTATTCGCCCTGGCTGTGGCAGCGGTACTGGGTGGCGGCGTACACAATGCCATCTTTGCCCTGGCGGCCATCAGCTGGCCCAAATACGCGCGCCTTTCACGCAGCCAGACCCTTGCCCAGCAGTCAGCCGCCTATATGCAGGCAGCCAGAATGGCTGGCAGCAGCACCTTGAAGCTTATCTGCAAGCACGTTCTGCCCAATATCTCCGGCCCCATCCTGGTTACTGCCATGCTGGATATCGGCACCATGATGATGGAACTGGCGGGACTCTCCTTCCTGGGACTTGGAGCCAAGCCTCCTATCCCTGAATGGGGCAGCATGATGAGCGATACCCGCAATCTCTTGCCTACCCAGCCATGGGTGACTTTGGCACCTGGCTTTGCCATCTTCATTTCCGTGATGATCTTCAACCTGCTTGGTGATACCCTGCGGGATTATCTTGATCCGAAAAACAGGAGGTAAGCCGTGGCAGAGATTATTAGCTATGAACACGTGGACGTCAGCTACAACGGCCAGCTCATGGTACAGGACATCAGCTTCTCTCTTGGACAGGGAGAGATTCTGGGCATCGTGGGCGAAAGCGGCAGTGGCAAATCCACCCTGCTGAAAGCCGCCCTGGGCATGCTGGGCAAGGACGGTCTGGTAACCAGGGGTGATATCTATTACGAAGGTCGGGATTTGCCCGACCTCCCGCCTGAGGAACTGCGGGCCATCTCCGGCAGCGGCATCGGCATGATCTTCCAAAATGCCGGAGCCAGCTTCTGCCCCATCCGCACCGTGGGTGTGCAGCTGCAGGAAATGATGGAGGCCAAAGGGCATAAGGATAAGGGACAGATTGAAAAAGCTGCTATGGAACTTTTGGAGAAGTTCGGCTTTGCGGAACCAAAGCGCATCCTGCAAAGCTATCCCTTTGAGCTCTCCGGAGGCATGCAGCAACGGGTGGGAGTGGCAGCTGCCATGCTTCTGAAGCCCAAGCTGCTCTTGGCCGACGAACCAACCTCCGCCCTGGACGTGACTGTGCAGAAACAGGTCATCGAAGAAATGCTGTTGGCCCGCCAGCTCTTCGGCACCGCCATTATTTTAGTGACTCACAATATGGGCGTGGTGCGGGCCATGGCAGACAAGATGCTGGTGATGCAGGGAGGCAGGGCCATGGAATACGGTAAAACCGTCGAGGTCATGGCAAATCCTTCTTCCCCCTATACCAGGAAACTTCTGGACGCCATGCCCAGGCTGAGGAGGTGAGGATTTGGCAGAGATACTGAAAGCAGAGCACCTGCGCAAGGTCTTTTTCTCCCAAGAGAGGGAAGTCCTGGCAGTGGACGATGTGAGTTTTTCACTGAAGCAGGGTGAAAAGCTGGCCATCATCGGGGAAAGCGGCAGCGGCAAGACCACCGTGGCCAGACTTGTCACCCGGTTGATAGATGCCAGCAGCGGGAAGATTTTCCTGGAGGGCGATGATATCACCCATGCCAGGGGAAAGCAGCTCAAAGAAGCCTACAAGAAAATGCAGATGGTCTTCCAAAGCCCCATTGAAAGCTTTGACCCCCGGCTGACCCTGGGGGATGGCATCATGGAAAGCCTGCTCAACCACGGCCTGAAGAAAGCAGCTGCCCTTGAGGAATGCCTGAAACTGCTCTCCCTCTGTGGCCTGCCCAAAGAATTTGCCCCCCGTTATCCCCATGAGGTCAGCGGTGGGCAATGCCAAAGAGCAGCCATTGCCAGAGCTTTAGCCATCGAGCCTAAGCTGCTGATACTTGACGAGGCCACCTCAGCCCTGGATGTGACTGTGCAGGCAGAGATATTGAAACTGTTGCAGCAGCTGCAGAAAGAGCGCACGATGGCCTATCTGTTTATCTGCCATGATATTGCCCTGGTACAGGACTTCTGCGACAGGGTGATAGTCATGCATGAAGGCAGTATTGTGGAAGAAGGAACGCCTGACGACGTTATAAAGCACCCTCAGAAGGCTTATACAAAGAAGCTGATTGAGAGTGTTCTATGATATACCTTATTCTCTGAAAGGAAGGGATCATTTTGCAAAACTGGAAGAAACTCACAGCCCTGGCTTTGGGCGTCTGCCTGAGTCTGGGGGTTATGGCTGGCTGCGGCAGCGACAAGGCTGCCACTACTGGCGGACAGAAGGCGCTCACCATCGGTGACACTACCTTCAACAGCTCCAACGAGGAGCCGGATGTGAACCCTCACAACACCTACGCTGGCTGGGCCTGCATCCGCTACGGCATTGGCGAAACGCTCATCAAGTACTCCGACAACATGGAAATCCAGCCCTGGCTGGCCACCAAGTGGGAGAACACAGACGAGCTCACCTGGAAGTTCACCCTGCGGGATGACGTTACCTTCTCCTCCGGCCGCAAGCTGGATGCCGCTGCCGTCAAGGAATGCCTGGATCACCTGATTGAAAACAACAAACGGGCAGCCCAGGATCTCAAAATCGCTTCCATCGAAGCCAACGGCCAGGAGCTGACCATCAGGACCACAGAGCCGAAGCCCGCTCTCCTCAACTACCTGGGTGACCCCTACGGCTGCATCATCGATGTGCAGGCAGGCTTTGAAAATGGCATCGTAGCTGGCACCGGCCCGTACATTGTCGAGGACATGAAAACCGATGACCACCTGACCCTGAAGAAGAACGAGAAGTATTGGGGCGGCACGCCGAAGCTGGACAAGCTCACTATCCGTACCATCACCGATGGCAACACCCTCTCCAATGCCCTCCAGTCCGGCGAGGTGCAGGCGGCCTACGGCATGGCTTATGAAAGCTATCCCCTGTTCCGCAATGACAAATACACCATCTCCCAGATTTCCACCTCCCGCTGCTTCTTCGGCAAGATGAACTTCGACCCGGATTCCGTCTGCGCCGACCCGGCTGTGCGCCAGGCCATCTCCATGGGCATCGACAAGGAAAACTTCGTGGCCAAGCTCCTGGATGGCAACGGCTTCCCGGCTAATGGCGTCTTCCCCGCAGGCCCTGCCTTCGGCGGCGACAAGGTGAAGGCCGAGAAATTCGACCCGGAGGGAGCCAAGAAAGTGCTGGAAGCTGCCGGCTGGGTTGATACCGACGGTGACGGCATCCGCGAGAAGAACGGCAAAAAACTGGTAGTGAAATGGCTCACCTACCCCAGCCGCCAGGAGTTGCCCCTGCTGGCAGAGTCCGTCCAGGCTACCCTCAAGGACATCGGCATGGAAATAGATGTCAACAACACTGCTGACCACAATCAGATAGTGAAAGATCCCAAAGCCTGGGATGTATATGCCATGGCCAATGTCCAGGCACCCACAGGAGACCCGGAATACTGGTTCACTGTCTTTGCCACCTCAAATGCCACCAAGAATCAGGGCAAGTACAAAAACGAGAAGCTGGATGCCCTGGAAGCACAGCTTAGCCGCGAATTCGATCCGGCCAAGCGCGCCCAGCTGGCCCTTGAGATGCAGCAAGTCATCCTGGATGACCACGCCTTTGTCTTCTGCTCCTTCCTGAAGATGAGCATGATTTCCAAGGCCAATGTGAAGAACTACACCTCCCATGCCTGCGATTACTATCAGGTGACTGCTGACCTGGACGTAGAATGAATAAGTTTTGACAATGCAACCTAAAAAACTGCACGGCAAAGATTCTTTGACCGTGCAGTTTTTTATCGTTTTATCTATGCTTGCTCATTTCTCTTTATTCCAAAAGCACCCGCCCACAATCATGGACGGGTGCTTTTCTTAAAAACTTCAGATATTTTCTTTACTGGACTTCCCAGACTTCTCCATCCTCGTCCACGAGAATGTCACCGGACTCTACCGGCTCGTCCACTTCCAGGATAACTTCTTCGTCCAGCATGACCATCTGCGGCGTGCTGGCCAAAGCCATGCCCTGTACCCCTGCGACAAATGCGGCTGCCAAAGCCAGACTCATAACCTTTTTCATGAAAATACCCCTTTCAAATCCTTTGTCCCTTACTCCCTCTCTTATAAATGGCTAATCGGTGTATCAGCCTTGAGAAAGCCACTCTCCGATTCAACCAATTCTATTTTAACATCTCATTTATTATTTTCAATAGATTTATTGAAAATTCTTTATTAATTCTTACACATTCTTCAGGTATTTTCTGGGTATGGCATGGATAAAAGGACTTATATGGCGGTTGTGACCATACTGCCGCTGAGTCCAGGAGAGAAAAAGCTGCTTTTTGGCCCTGGTTATGCCTACGTAGAAAAGCCTCTGTTCCTCTGGCAGCTTTCCTTTCTCCTGAGCGTGGAATCCCGGGAAGGTGCCTTCCTGCAGACCTGCCAGAAACACGTAATCAAACTCGCTACCCTTGGCCTGATGCACCGTGATGATGGGAATCTGAGACCGCTGATTCAGCGCCTCCAGCTCCGTATTGGAAAGGGTTGTATACTGCAGGAACCTTGCCAGAGCATCCAGTGGACAGAGGGAAACATCGTCAAGGTCCCTCGCCTGCAAATAAAGCTCCCGCAGATTCTGGATGCGCTGTTCCTCCTTGTGGCGCTGGTAATATTCTTTTACGCCGCCGCGCAGGACCACCTCCGTGATCAGCTTCCAGGGACGCAGGAGCGGTGCCTGCTGACGGAAACTCGCCATGAGCTCTGCCATTTCTTCGAAGATGCCCTGCCATTGCGCGAAATAAGCCTGCCTATCCTCAGTGCGTGGCACTACATCATGAGCCAGGGCATAATTCAGTATATCTGCCGTAGCCCGTATGTCGTCCATAGCATCATGGGAGGAAGCATGTTCTGTCTGGAAATGTTCAGACAAGAACTCAAGCTTGTGGTTTGGCAGGTTCGGATAAAACCGCCTGAAAATCTCCAACGTATCATAATAACAGGGATAGTCAAGCTGTGGCATTCCCAGCCTTGCCAGCTCGCTGCCTAAAATTCCCAGGTCATAGGTGACATTGTGCCCCACCAGCACGCATCCTCTGGCAAAATGACAGAACTCTTCCAGCACCTGCTGCGGACTTTCTCCATGTTTCTGCAAATAAGCATCTGTAAGGCCATGCACTCTTACAGACTGGCCCACTCCCTTATCAGGCCGTAAATTCCGATAGAATTCCTCAGCCACAGTGCCGTCCGGAGCAAGGCGGATGCCTGCAATCTGAATGATTTCGTCACGGGTGATGTCCACCCCGGTGGACTCCACATCAAAGACCACCACCTGTCCCTGGGACATGGCTTCTATCAAGTCGCTGAAGGGATCTCCCGTGCGCCTTGCCCCCAGTTCCAAAAAGTCCGTAAGCTTCAGCCCTGTCCTTCGCACCTCCTCAGCCCCAATGGCCTTGATGGTGGCGGGACCTATGCCCCTGCCGAAGCGGGAAAGCAGCCTGATGAGGCTGGCTGCATCATGCCTGTTCATCGCCAGATGCAGGAAGGCCAGCACATCTTTGATCTCCTGACGGCGGAAAAAGCGCATTTCATCAATGAGCATAAAGGGCAGGCGCTCGTTTTCCGGCAGATTGCGTCCCAGAGAGCGGAACTGGGAAGACAAATCTTTGTTATAACGGTTGCTGCGGGTAAGAATACATACCCTGGAATAATTCTTTACAGGTAAATGCTGAATGCGGTAGTAAATCCATTGCGCTTCCTCGGCAAACTCCATGGCTCCTTTGAGTTCGATGAATTCCCCCTCCTCCGGGCTTTCCGCCGTCAGACCTTCGGGATAGAGGGCGGAAACCCGCTCCGGGAAGAAGGACTGGAGACAGGCAAAGGAAGCATTCAAAAGCTTCTGGGTGGCTCGATAGTTCTCATGGAGTACAATGCGCCGGGGGTGATAATCCCGCTGATAGCTTCTGAGCACCTTCTCGGGCCTGGAACCACGCCATTCGTAAATGGTCTGAAAATAATCCCCGCACAGGAGCAGCCGGCTCATGCCAAAGATGCGTGATATGACAGCATACTCCAGCTCACTTGTGTCCTGCACCTCGTCAATGCTGATATAGGCAAAGCGCCTGGCCCACCTGCCTGCAATCTCAGGATCCATCAAAAGACGCTGGGCGTTGACGATAAGGTCAGTAAAGTCCAGCCCATGCATATCAAGCAGCCGCTCGTCATAGGCGGCTGTTAGTCCGGGGCCCCATTTCTGCCAGCCTGCGTAAAGCTGGGGATAAAATTCATAGCGATCGTCTATGGCCAGCGCTTTTACCTTCTCAGGTGTTTCCTTCAGCAATCTTTGCAAGACCTGTTCATATTCCTGCCGCCGCCCTGCTGTGCTTTCCTCTCCCCGGGCGGGCATGACTGCACCTTCCGCCAGTCCAAAGACAGCCCGGCTTTCTTTCAGCTGTCCCACCAGGCTTTGCAAAGCACGCAAAGGCCAGCGTCCTTCACTGACCTCCCGCAGAATGCTCTGGCAGTCCACCTCATCCACAATGGCAAAATCTGCAAAGAAATCAGCATGCCGCTTGGCCTCAGTCTTGACGAGATCAAAGCAGAAACCATGGAACGTACGCACTATTACCCGGTTCCCTGCTTCCCCGACCTTTTCCTCAATGCGTTCCCGCATTTCCCTGCAAGCCTTGTTGGTAAAGGTAAGACATAGGATTTCCTCAGGCAAAGCCCTGCTCTGCTCTATGATATTGGCCACCCGGCAGGACAAAGTATCCGTCTTGCCAGTGCCCGCCGGGGCCAGCAGCAGCACGTGCTGTTCCAGCTCCTCTGCCACTTCTCTCTGTTCCTTGTTTAGTTTTGATAAATCCATGCCTTCAGCCAGCTCCCTCTATCCTCATCGACACAAATTCTTTATCTGGATATCGTGAATGTCAGCCGGCAGCAGGGAGGCTGCTTCCTTATCCACGATTACAGTCACATCCCTGTGCAGCTGCAGGATTGAGGCCGGCGCCTCAGGCGTGACATCTCCGCAAAGAGCCTTATACACAGCCCTGGCCTTGTTCTTGCCGTTTGCAAGCATGATGACATGTTCAGCCATCATGATGGTCTTTATACCCATGCTTATGGCATAGCGGGGCACTTCGCTGGCATCATTGAAGAAGCGGGAATTGGCCTGTATGGTTTCCTCATCCAGTTCTACCTTGTGGGTAGTGGCTGCAAACTTCACATCAGGCTCGTTGAAGCCTATGTGCGCGTTCTGGCCAATGCCCAGCACCTGCAAGTCTATGCCGCCCTTGGCCGCTATAAGCTGCTCGTAGCGATGCCCCTCTGCAACGGTATCTTCTGCCATGCCATCAGGAATATAGACATTTTCCTGCCTGATATTGATATGCCTGAAGAAATTTTCCTGCATGAAATAGTGATAGCTCTGAGAATTGTCTGGGCGCATGCCGATATACTCGTCCAAATTGAATGTGGTCACTTCAGAAAAATCCAGTCCCACGGTTCTATGCACCAATACAAGACGCTCATACATAGAAACGGGCGTACTGCCGGTGGCCAGCCCCAGTACGCTATTTGGCTTCAAGTAAATTTGTCCTGCTACAATGTTGGCTGCCTCCAGCCCCATCTGCTCGTAGGAATCTGTAATGACGAGTCGCATTTTCCTCACGCCTCCTCCAGCAACCTGCCTATGATTACAGGCTTATTTTTGCCCACCTCAAATGACATCTCATTTTTCCGCTTGCTGCTTAGATGGTTTGACACGCAAATATTCAGCTTCCAGCCTGGGCAGCGTTCCATCCATGCGCAGCTCCGCCAAAACAAAATTGATGTAATTCAAAAACTCCTGATCTCCCTTGGCCATAAGTATGCCGCAGGAATGTTTTGTAAATGGCTTGCTGATCAGGGGAGCCGCCAGCCTGGCATCCATTTCCACATAGCGGGCCGCTTCCACAGGCTCCGTTATCATGATATCGGCATTCCCCTCAGCAATCTGCCTGGGAATATCGGCATTTTCCTTATGTACGATAAGCTGTGCCTTCTTTAAGTTGGCATTGGCAAATTTCTCATTGGTTCCCCCAGGGTTGATCATGACCCTTACGTCAGCTTTGTCGATGTCAGCGAGGCTGCGGAACTTCCTGGCATCAGCCTTGCGACAGAGTATGGTTTTGCCAAAAGCACCTTCGCCATAGGCATCAGACATGGCCATAGTCCTGGCTCTGGCATAGTTTCTGGAAATACCGCAAATGGCTATATCAAACTTGCCTGCCAAGGTATCTTCTGCCAAAGATGGCCAGGTAGTTGGCACATACTCCAGCTTCACCCCCAGCGAATCTGCAATAATACGTGACAGTTCTGCATCTATTCCCTCATATTCTCCAGTCTGAGGATTCAAATAGGACATAGGAATGTAATCCCCCGTGGTACCTACGCGTATAGTCCCCCTTGCCGAAATATCTTCAAGATGCCCTGCTTCTGCAAGGTTCAGCTGGGTAAGCAGCATAGCAGCAACAATGCTTAACACCATCAGACTCCCAAGTTTCTTCATCATGGCAATTCCTCCCTGCTACTCAAAAGTTTTCCTAAAAAACATTTAAGTTTTCTGTATTTTATCCGATATATAGTTCGTAGTGCCGTTATTCCTGTCCTGGCATAAGCCAAACCTGTGCTTTTTGTTCTCCCACATACAAAACCAAGATATAATATGCAAATGAAAAAAACATTTAAGTTTTCCTAAATATCTACGATATATATTGCAGAATTTAAAAGTTCAAATGCAACAAGATTTATGAAAGAGAGGACTCAATATGAACTACTACGAAAACTCAGAAAAAGTTCCATCTGAATCTGATATTTTTGCTTATCTTGTATATTCAGTTTCACGTGAATGCATAAAAATAAACGTGTTTCTTATCGCCATTTTGTGTATTTCCACATTCGTAATTTAATCATTAAATTAAGGGGCATTATCCATGAATCATTCTCATGGATAATGCCTTTTTTTGTGTTAACGATAACTTGATTTTTCACTTCTTGGAGAATCATAATCGCCCTCTGTTATCATAGTATAAGTGCTTAATAAAGGCTGTCCTCATCCGTGAACCGTGCAAACGTAATTTTACCAGCTGCGTCTAACTGATATATCAGGTAACTCCCAGTTTCCTTGATTGGCAGCCCCAGACTTTCATCGTTGACCTTATCCCCAAGATCCTGGGGCGCAGCCGCATCCAACACCTGCTTCATGGTTTTGAATACACCAATCCTGTGTTCATTATTAGTCATGGCCAGCTGACGAAGAATGACTTCATCCAGTTCAAAGACCTTTCCGCTGTAATCTTGCTCGCCCCATTCCTCCATGCCCCGAATGATGTTTTCGATGCGCCTGCGACGTTCTTCATCCCTGGCTGCCTGGGCAAATGCATACACCTCCTCAGCTTCATGGAAAATTTTCGTCATGCTTGCACTTTCTGCCTCAGTCTGCTCTATCAGCTGGCGAATCTCCATTTCCCTTTGGGGAGCATTCTCCAGCGTTGCCAGATTAGTTTCCCGCTCTGCATGGAGGTTAGTAAGCTTTTTCCTTTGCTGTATTATCGCCCGCTTAAGCTTGTTGATAGTGCGGGCTGATTTCCTGGCTTCACTGGCAGCCGACACAAGCTGCCCCTCCAACACCCCAAGCTCAATCTCCTGGCTCAACCTAATATTGTCGTAGTTAGCAAGCCATACCCGAATGTCTTCAATATACCTTGCATGGGTCTCCAATTCAGCCTTGGCAGCCTCCTCGCTTCTTTGGGCTTCCAGGAGCTTCCTCTCTGCCACTTCGCGGGCAGTCTGCGCCTCTTTCAGTTCAACTTCCCTTGCCTGATAAGACACATCCGATTCCTCTATCTCCCGCCTGGTGTCAGCCGTCCTGCCTATAATCCAGTCAGGCATGTCATCATCCTCGGGCGCAAAATTCCTGCCGTAAACAGACCTGGCCATGGAAATCAGTTGGCAGTACACCTCCCCGTCCACTTTGGAGGTACCCGTCATCTGCTGCCACATCCCCAGCATAGCCAGGGCTGGCCATCCCGTTTTCTTTTCCTGCTGTTTCTTGTACTGTTGCAGCACGGCATCAGTCATCTCTGCCGGAGCCAGCACCTCATCAAGCTCCATATACTCAGCCGCATGGTTTACAAGCTCCTTGGCAATTCTCTCGTCCGAAGCTTCATCCTCCAGATCAAGTCTCTCTGCCAAGAGTTTCCGAAGCTCTGCATCCAGCATCCCCCGGCTGTCATTGGCGCACTCCTCAATCTTGTCCTCGATCTGCTCTTCAATGCTGCGGGGTCTCATATCCTTCACAAGACGATTCTTTGCCCCCAAGAGCCGCCCCACAGAGTTCACCATCCCGGCAGCCTTTTCAGCTACCTTTACCCCTTCTGTTCCCATTATGTTCTTGACAGTGACAACTTCAAATATGGCAACCTGATTTCGTATATCATCATCCATGGCCTTTTCCAAAACGCTCAATACATTTGCCAATAGTTATCCCTCCTATTACGCAAATCTTATCTGATTATGTATCAGCAGTGCATGATGGAACTTTGATTCTGATAGCCCGCATCACCTGCACCACTGTATCAATCATATTTTGACGAGCCATTTCCCTGTCCATTGCCTCTGCCAGCGTTGCAGGCTGCCTTAGAATGGGGAAATAGGCGTCTATGCCATGCTCATTGCATGCCATGGCTTCCGGGGTTGCACTGCCGCAGAAGGCTATGACGGGCTTTCCATATTTTTTTGCCAGCCTTGCCACTCCGATAGGTGCCTTACCCATTATGGTTTGTCCATCCAGCCTCCCCTCCCCCGTGATGACGAGATCAGCCCTGGCTATATATTTCTCCAGCTTCGTCTCAGCCAATACAATGCCAATTCCGGATTCCAGCCTTGCACCCATGTAGGTCATAAACGCAAAGCCCATTCCCCCGGCTGCCCCGGCACCCGGATATTCAGGATCAGCATGAGGATATTTCAGGCAGGAAATTTCCGCATAATGCTTCATCCATTCGTCCATATCCCTGATCTCTGACAGGCCAGCCCCCTTCTGCGGGGAAAACACTGCACTGCAGCCTTCTCTGCCACACAGTGGGTTGGCAACATCGCAGGCAACGCGGAAGGTACACTCCCTCAGCTCTGGCAATACATTCTTATCCTCAATGATGGCCAGCTTTTTTAGTCCAACAGCTCCCAGAGTTACCTGCTTTCCCTGCCCGTCCTGCATATCAAAGCCAAGTGCCTGAAGCATGCCCACTCCGCCATCGTTGGTGGCACTTCCACCAATGCCCACAATAAAATGACGACATCCCTTGCGTATAGCATCCACCAGTATTTCGCCCACGCCATAAGTAGTCGCATGAAGAGGATTCCTTTCCTCCTGGGGCACCAAAGTTATTCCTGCCGCTGATGACATTTCTACAATAGCTGTTTTTCCATCCGGCAAAATGCCATACTGAGCTTTGACCTTCTTCTTCATAGGCCCGGTAACTTCAAGGTTGTTAAGCGCTCCTCCCATTCCCAGCGTAAGAGCCTCCACCGTCCCTTCCCCGCCATCTGCCAGGGGCATGACTTTAACATCAGCCCCAGGGAATACAGCTGAAACGCCTGCACCAGCAGCCTTTCCTGCTTCAAGTGAAGTCAGGCATCCCTTGAAGGAATCTATTGCCACAACAATATTCATATTATCCTCCAAATCACAAACCATTGCAACCTTCTAAAACTTGGTGGCAAACACTCCGAACAGAGGTGTCTCTCCATACAGAAGCTTTTCTTTGTCATCCCAAAGCCTGTCCGTCAAATCAAAATCACTGTGTACCTCACCGAAGCCCAGGCTGCGCAGCAGTTCCACATCCCAGTAGGGACGTTTGGTACCGCTAAGGGGCAGCGTCATCGGATCAAAGGGTTCCGTGATTTCATCCGAACATTCCAAGGCATCACCGTAACGCTTCAGACATTCCAGCCTGCGTTTCTCAGCCCTGTCTGCCATCTTCTCATCATAGAGAGGCATATGCCAGTTGGCATCAAAAAACAGCAGCCTGCCACCGTTTCTAAGCAGCCTAAGACATTCGCCATATACCCGCCACGGGTCAGACAGCGTCCAGGTTACATTCCGGCTGACAATGGCGTCAAAGGAACCATCAGCAAAATCCATATTGTTTATGTCCATCTGGAGCAAAGTTACCTTTGCTCCAGACTTTTCTATCATTGACCCGGCCTGCTCAAGCATTCCTTCAGAGCAGTCCACAGCAGTCACTTCATACCCAAGACTGGACAAGATGATGGAAAAGAATCCCGGACCACAGCCTAAATCCAGCACCTGTTTTGCTCCCTCTGGAATTTTTTCTTTCAATAATCTCTGCCATGCACCTACCCGGAAACTTGACAGTTCCCTTTCTATGATGTTTCCATAGTTCTCCGCATCCTGTGACCAGTAGCGGGCCATGCTCTCAATATCCACTGAAAAACCTCCCCCTGCATCATCCTCTAAGATAATCCTAATCATACTTTGCTATCATAGTATACGATATCACATTATTTAGGAGATAAACCAGATATGAATAAATTTTGCAGGAGATACTTTATAATGCCAAACACTTCAGTGATTATGGCAAAGATAAAAATCTTATCCAGAATAATAGCCAGGCTTATCTACAACATTTTCCGCCTAATGATATGTCTGCAAATAGCACTCGTATTATTTTTATTGTTAGTCGGAACTTATAAGCTGATTATTTCATGGACAATGATGGACTTATCCCAGGAGTATACAAGCATCGACAATTATGAAGGAATCATCCTCAAGGATTATGATACTAATACAGCCTACAAGCGCTCATTCTGGGGATTGACAAAAACAGATGAACCAGTCGATTTCTCCTATCATGGCGAAAACTTAAACAGCAATGCACGCAAGACATTGGAACGCCTTGCCCCCGGCAATGCCGGGCATATTGGGCAATGTACGATATCCCCAGACGGCCGGAAAATCCTGTACATGAAAGCCAATCCCTCTGATGAGGCTGACCCCACTGATATTGTGGACTGCAGCTATAACGTGCTGAATCTTGATGATGGCACGGTCACAGAGTTTTTCCGAAATCCAAGAGCAGGACTGGGCGTAGAATGGCACTAGCGCCCCTCACTGCATTTTTATTTTCATTCCACTTTCTCTCCCCCTATTCCTGCCATCTCAATCATAAAATATTTTTCCTTCTTTGTGGTATTTTGAAAAACTTCCCCTTCATACATAATTCATGTAAAACTCTGGACCCTCACCATCTCCATTGAAATAGGCAACGCCCACAAAGGTCAGGCGTTGCCCATAAGGATTTAAATATTATACTCTATACCTGTCACTTTCCAGTGCTGCCTCTCTTGGTCATGGGTACACCCTGCTGGCAGAGAGGGCATTCCTCAGGCTGATATGTTTCCACATCCATGTGCAGCAGTGCCGTGCAGGGCACGTCGCCGAAGTCTGCCTTGCCGCCGCTGCGGTCTACCAGCATGCTCACGGCTACGGGAACGCCGCCGTGTGCCTTCACCACCTCGATGACTTCCTTGATGGAACCGCCGGTGGTGACGATATCCTCTACAATCAGCACACGCTCCCCTTCATGGAGGGAGAAACCTCTGCGGAAGGTCATCTTGCCGTCCACGCGTTCCGTGAAGATGGCGCGGGTGCCCAGGGCCTTGCCTGTCTCATGGGCCAGCAGGATGCCGCCGGTCATGGGACCCACCACCGTCTCGATGTTGGCATCCTTGAATTTCTCGGCCATGGCCTCGCAGAGCTGCTGGGTGTACTGGGGCTGCTGCAGCACATTGAACTTCTCCACATAGTGTGGGCTGTGCAGACCAGAGGTCAGGAGGAAATGACCGTCCATGATGGCACCGGTCTTGATCAAGATTTCCTTTACTTCTGCTTCAGTCATTATCTTACCTGCTCCATTTCTTTGATAATATTCTTGGCCGCCTGTACAGGATCTTCTGCTGACCTGACAGGACGCCCTACCACCAGATGGGTGGCACCATTTTTCAGGGCAGCTGCCGGTGTGGCTATGCGGCTCTGATCATCAACGCTGCTGCCTGCAGGCCGCACCCCGGGAGTCACTATCAGGAAATCCTTTCCGCAGGCTTCGCGAATCAGAGCTGCTTCATGGGGAGAAGCTACTACTCCGTCAAGACCTGCCTTTTTGGCCAGTTTAGCCAGCCGTACGGCAATGCTCTTGATTTTCACATCCTGGGCGAAGCCCAGATCTGCCCATTCTTCTTCACTGATGCTGGTGAGCACCGTCACTGCAATGAGCTTGGGACAGGGCACATTTGCTTCCTCAGCTGCCTTGTGCAGCCTTTCTGCTGCCGTCTTCATCATAGTGTAGCCGCCCTCGGCATGGACGTTCAGCATATCCGCTCCCAAGTCCATCAAAGAGCAGAGACCGCTGGCTACGGTATTGGGAATATCATGCAGCTTCAAATCCAGGAAAACTTTCTTGCCCTCGTCCTTGAGCCATATAACCGCTTCCCTGCCCACGCTGTAGTAAAGTTCCATGCCTACCTTGTAGGCGCTGACGCTGTCTCCGAGTTTGTTTACAAGTTCCCTGACTTCCTCCATGTGGTGGAAATCTAGGGCTACTATCAAGCGGTCATCTGCCATCTTCAAAGCCCCTTTGCATTTATTCAAGCCAGTCCACCAGTTCCGTTATATTCTTCAGGCCGTGGCTTTCCAAGTATTTTTCCAGTCCTTCGCAGATTTCCATGGTCACGGCAGGATTGGCAAAATTAGCTGTCCCCACTGCGATGGCATCAGCCCCGGCCAGGAAGAACTGCACCGCATCCTGCCAGCAGGAAATGCCCCCCATGCCGATGATGGGGACCTTTACAGCCCGTGAGACCTGATAGACCATGCGCAGGGCCACCGGCTTCACGCATGGTCCTGAAAGACCTCCGGTGACATTGCCCAGCACAGGCTGGCGGCGTTCAATGTCGATTTCCATGCCCATCAGGGTATTGATAAGGGAAATGGCATCTGCGCCTGCTGCTTCCACCGCTTTGGCCATCTGCACGATATCAGTGACATTGGGAGAAAGCTTGATGATGACAGGCTTCCTGGTATGGGCCTTGGCTTCCCTGACTACGGCTGAGGCAGCCTCAGGATCAGTGCCAAAGACGATGCCCCCTTCCCTGACGTTGGGACAGGACACATTGAGCTCTATGGCTGCCACTCCCGGCACATCCAGCATTTGAGCCAGTACGCCGTATTCTTCCACGGTGCTGCCGGAAATATTCACAATGACATTCATGCCATACTGGCTGATGCGGGGCAGAGTTTCCTGCAGGAAAAGTTCTACCCCGGGATTTTCCAGGCCGATGCAGTTCAGCATGCCTGCCCCGCCGGCAGTTTCCGTGATGCGCACTCCTTCGTTGCCCCGGCGGGGCTTCAGGGTAGTGCCTTTCACCACAACGCCCCCCAGCAGGGACAAATCCACGAAATCTGCAAACTCCTCCCCGAAACCGAAGGTACCGGAAGCAGTGAGCACAGGAGTCTTCATCTCTATGCCCAGTAGATTGGTGTGAAGGCGTTCAAATTGCTTCAAAAAAACACCTCCTCAGCAGGGAAAACCGGGCCGTCCTTGCAGACCTTGCGCCTGCCAGAGACAGTATCGATTGAGCAGGACAGGCAGGCGCCCAGGCCGCAGCCCATGCGGCGCTCCAGGGAAACCTCGCAGGGAACGTCATGCTCCTTGCACACCTTGGCCACATTCTTCATCATGATTTCCGGGCCGCAGGCTATGACCAGGTCATAGCCATTTTCCTTCAGCAACTCAGGCAGAATGGTAGTGACAAAGCCCTTGGTGCCCAGACTGCCATCATCTGTGGTAAGATGGATATTCTTGGCACATTCCTTGAAAAGCTGCTGCCAGAAAAGTTCCTTTTCCGTGCGGCCGCCCATCAGCACATCTGTTTCGGTCTTATGCCCTAAAAGATATCCTGCTGCATAGAGCAGCGGCGAAAGTCCCATGCCGCCCCCTACCAGAAGGGGCTTTTTTGCCTTGGTGCTGAAACCGTGGCCCAAAGGACCCAGAAGCTTGATTTCATCGCCAGGCTTCAGCTGTGACAGGGCAAGAGTTCCCTTCCCTGCCACCCGGTAGATAAGGCTCACATGACCTGTGGCAGGATCAGCTTCGGCAATGCCCAGGGGGCGGCGCAGGAGTGTGCCTCCCCTGTTTACTCCCACCTGCACAAACTGGCCGGGCATGGCCCGCAAGGCAATGCTGGGTGCAACTGCCGTCAGCTTGAAAACACCTTCTGTCAGTGCCTCCTGGCTGACCAGGGGAGCCTTGACGTCAACCTTGGCTGGCAGGCTGCCCATGGCGGCAACTTTTTCTGCCGGAGTTGCATGTTCATGCAAGGTCATCGCCACCTCCCACATAGTCCTGCACAGCCAGAGAGTAAACCAGGCGGCGCTCACGCATGAAGGAGAGCACCCGGAGCACTTCCCAGGCTGTATCCAGAGAGGTCAGGCAGGCAATGCCGTGCTCCACCGTGGCCCTGCGGATGCGGAAGCCGTCCTTGGCGGAATGCTTGCCTTGGGTCAGGGTATTGATGACCATGTTGATCTGGCCCTGCTTGATCATCTGAATGATGTCCGTGCTGCGCTCGTGTACCTTGCCCACTACGTCCACATCAATGCCCATGCTCTTGATGGCCTTGGCGGTACCTTCAGTGGCCACCAGGCGGAAATCAAGGTCTGCAAAGGCCTTGGCCAGCTGCTTCATCTCATTCTTGTCCTTGTCGGCTACGGTAAAGAGCACGCATCCCTTGACGGGGACATTGAGGCCGGAGCCCACCATGGCCTTGTAGAGGGCGCGGGCATAGTGATAGTCAATGCCCATGACCTCGCCAGTGGACTTCATCTCAGGTCCCAGGGAAATATCCACATCCGTCATCTTGGCGAAGGAGAAGACAGGGGCTTTCACTGCCACATAGGGCTTGGGCGGCACCAGGCCGGACTTGTAGCCCATGTCCTTGAGAGTCTCGCCCATGGCAATGCGGGTAGCCAGGTTCACCATCTTGATATCCGTGACTTTGGAAAGGAACGGCACAGTTCTTGAGGAGCGGGGATTAACCTCGATGATGTAGACCTCACCCTCCACCACTACGAACTGGATATTCAGCAGGCCTTTGACGTGCAGGGCCGTGCCCAAGCGCTTAGTGTAATCGATGATGGTATAGATGACCTTGGAGGACAGGGTACGGGGCGGATAGACGGCGATGCTGTCGCCGGAGTGAACGCCTGCGCGTTCCACATGCTCCATGATGCCGGGAATCATCACATCTACGCCATCGGAAATGCCGTCCACTTCCACCTCGGTGCCCTGCATGTAACGGTCCACCAATACCGGGTGGTCAGGAGTCACCTTCACAGCGCGGCTCATGTAGTCACGCAGCTCTGCCTCGTTGTAGACAATCTCCATGGCCCGACCGCCCAGCACGTAGGAGGGACGCACCATGACAGGGTAGCCGATACTAGCTGCACCGCTTACCGCATCTTCTAAATTGGTGACGCTGATGCCCTGGGGGCGGGGAATGCCCACCTGGGTAAGGACTTCATCAAAGCGCTCTCTGTCCTCTGCCCTGTCGATGTCATCCACTGCCGTGCCGAAGACCTTCACGCCGGCCTTCTGCAGGGAAGCTGCCAGGTTGATGGCGGTCTGTCCGCCGAACTGGACGATGACGCCCTCCGGCTGCTCTTTGTCAATGATATTCAGCACATCTTCCGTGGTGAGAGGCTCGAAATACAGGCGGTCGGAAATATCGAAGTCCGTGCTCACTGTCTCGGGATTGTTGTTGATGATGATGGCCTCGATGCCCATTTCCCTGAGGGCCCAGACAGAATGTACTGAGCAGTAGTCGAACTCCACGCCCTGCCCGATGCGGATGGGACCGGAGCCCAGCACGATGACCTTGCGGGCATGGCTCACCTGCACCTCATCCTGTTCCGCATTGAAGGTGGAGTAGTAGTACGGCGTAGCTGCTTCGAACTCGGCAGCGCAGGTATCAACCATCTTGTAGCAGGGCAGGAGTCCCTGGGTCTTGCGCAGTGTGCGGATTTCGTCCGTGGACTTGCCGGAAATCTCGGCAATGGAGCGGTCAGCCAGCCCCACCTTCTTGGCTGCAGACAAGAGGCTGGGGGTCAAAGGCTCGCTGGCCAGTTGCACTTCGATATCCGTGATGTTTTTGATCTTGGACAGGAACCAGCGGTCTACCTTGGTAACAGCATGGATTTCCTCCATGGTGGCGATGCCACGGCGCAGAGCCTCGGCAATTACGAAGATGCGCTCGTCATTGACCCGGGCCAGGTTCTTCTTCACCCGTGCATCATCCCAGGCAGCAATCTTTTCCATGTGCAGGCGGTGCACGCCGATTTCCAAAGAGCGCACTGCCTTCAGGAGAGCCCCCTCGAAGCTGCGGTCAATGCTCATGACCTCGCCGGTGGCCTTCATCTGAGTGCCCAGAGTCTTGTCAGCGTAAACGAACTTGTCAAAGGGCCAGCGGGGGAACTTCACCACGCAGTAGTCCAGGGCAGGCTCGAAGCAGGCCTTGGTCTTCTGGGTTACGGCATTGGTGATTTCGTCCAAAGTGTAACCAATGGCAATCTTGGCAGAAACCTTGGCAATGGGATAGCCTGTGGCCTTGGACGCCAGGGCAGAGGAACGGCTGACACGGGGATTTACCTCAATGACGTAGTAGCGGTTGCTGTTGGGGTCCAGGGCATACTGGGCATTGCAGCCGCCTTCGATGCCCAGCTCGCGGATAATGCGCAGGCTGGCAGAGCGCAGCATCTGGTACTCATGGTCAGACAGGGTCTGGGAAGGTGCCACTACGATGCTGTCGCCGGTATGGACACCTACCGGGTCGAAGTTTTCCATATTGCAGACGGTGATGCAGTTGTCATTGCCGTCACGCATGACCTCGTACTCGATTTCCTTCCAGCCGGCCACGCTGCGCTCGATGAGCACCTGGCCTATCATGGAGTAGTTGAGGCCCTTGATGACAATCTCAATGAGTTCTTCCTCATTCTCTGCAATGCCGCCGCCGGTACCGCCCATGGTGTAGGCAGGACGCACGATTACCGGGTAGCCAATCCCATTGGCAAAGGCCACGGCAGAGGGGACATCCTCCACAATGGTGCTTTCCGGGATAGGCTCCCCCAGCTTCTGCATAGTCTCTTTGAAAAGCTCGCGGTCCTCGGCCTGCTCAATGGCCTTGAGGGGCGTACCCAAAAGCTCCACATTGTATTTCTCCAGCACGCCCTTTTCAGCCAGCTGCACAGCCAGGTTCAGGCCTGCCTGTCCCCCCAGGGTAGCCAGCAAGCCATCCGGTTTCTCCTTGGAGATGATTTCCTCCAGGAAGTCCACCGTCAACGGCTCAATATAGACCCTGTCAGCAATATGGGCATCAGTCATGATGGTAGCCGGGTTGGAGTTTACCAGCACCACTTCCAGCCCTTCTTCCTTCAGGGCGCGGCAGGCCTGAGAGCCTGCATAGTCAAACTCTGCTGCCTGGCCGATGATGATGGGGCCTGAGCCAATGACCATGACTTTTTTGAGATTTTCCTTCTTTGGCAAAGCTTATTCCCCTCTCATCAATTCCAAGAATTCGTCAAACAGGTACATATTGTCATCGGGGCCCGGTGAGGCCTCGGGGTGGTACTGCACGGAGAAGATGGGCAGTTCCGTGTGGCGCATGCCTTCCACTGTGCCATCGTTCACGTTGATATGAGTCACTTCCAGGGGCAGATCCTTCAGGGAATCTTCCCGCACAGCATAGCCGTGGTTCTGGGAGGAGATGGTGACCCTGCCCGTGCGCAGGTCCTTCACCGGCTGGTTGGAGCCACGGTGGCCGAACTTCAGCTTGTAGGTCTCGGCTCCCAGAGCACGGGCCAGCAGCTGATGCCCCAGGCAGATGCCGAAGATGGGCTTCTTGCCCAGGAGTTTTTTCACCTCAGATACGATATCGTCAACATCGGCAGGGTCGCCGGGACCATTGGAAAGGAAGATGCCATCCGGGTTCAGGGCCAGCACTTCCTCTGCCTTGGTATCTGCGGGCATGACCGTCAGGCGGCAGCCTTTGGCAGTCATGGATTTCAGGATATTCTGCTTCACGCCGAAATCCAGGGCTACCACATGAGGGGGATTCTCCCCTTCTGCCGCTATCTCGTATGTTTCCCTGGTGGTAACCTCACGCACCACCTGAGTTTCGATGGGCACAGCCATCAATTCGTCCATTTCCTCCTTGGAAGCGTCCTCTGGCACGATGATGCCCTTCATGGTGCCGGCAGCGCGGATATGGCGGGTGACAGCCCTGGTATCCACTCCGTAGAGGCAGGGAATCTCCTGTTCCTGCAGGAATTCTGCCAGGGAGTGCTCATAGTGCCAGTTGCTGCCCTCGCTGCAGAGCTCGCCGATGATGAAACCGCCCACGAAAGCCTTGCGGGACTGCATGAAAAGCTCTGCTGTGCCGTAGTTGCCCACCAGGGGATAGGTCAGGGTCAGAAGCTGGCGGCAGTAGGAAGGATCCGTCAGGCTTTCCTGATAGCCTGTCATGCTGGTGTTGAACACCACCTCCCCTGTGGCCCTAGCTTTTCCCAACAGTTTGCCGGAAAATACCGTACCATCCTCCAAGATAAGTTTGCCTTTTTGCTCCAAAGAAGTCACCTCATTTATTCTGTAACCTTGCCATCACGCATGACGACGCGGCCATCCACTATAGTCAACACAGCCTTGCCTTTCAGTTTGCGTCCTGCAAAGGGGCTGTGGCTTCCTTTTGTATAGAACTTTTCTGCTTCCACCGTCCACTCCAGCTCAGGGTCAATGACCGTCACATCTGCAGCCTTGCCCACTGTCAGGGTACCTGCCTCCAGTCCGAAGACTTTGGCTGGCTCATAGCTCATCTTGGAAATCACCAGGGGCAGGTCCAGCTTGCCCTCGTGGTAAAGATCCGTCAGCATGATGCCTACAGAAGTCTCCAGTCCCGGGAAGCCGCTGGGAGCATTGGCGTACTCCTTGTCCTTTTCCTCCTGGGCATGAGGAGAATGATCAGTGACGATGGCATCAATGGTGCCATCCTTAAGTCCCTCCAGCAAGGCCTCGCAGTCTTCCCTGGCCCGCAGGGGCGGGTTGATTTTCGTGGAGCTGTCGAAAAGCTGCACGCATTCATCCGTCATGGTCAGGTGCTGGGGCGTAACCTCAGCAGTGACCTTCACGCCCCGCTTCTTGGCCCCGCGCACCAGTTCCACAGAACGGGCTGAGCTGATATGGGCCACATGGAGCCGTGCGTCGGCGTACTCGGCCAGCAGGATATCACGGGCCACCGCAATATCCTCAGCCACCGTGGGGCGTCCCTTCATGCCCAGCATAGCACTGCGATGTCCCTCGTTCATGACACCCTCGGCACAGAGGGTAGTTTCTTCCTCATGGTTGATGATGATTTTGTCAAAGCCGTGGAGGTAGTCAAAGGCGTTCAGCATGACCTTGGCAGATGAATCGAAATGCCCGTCATCAGAGAAGGCCACCGCCCCCGCCTGGAGCATATCACCCATCTCTGCCAGTTCCTCACCCTTCTGGCCCTTGGTGACAGCGCCAATCAGCTCTATATGTATGAGCCCTGCCTCTCTGGCACGCTCTTTCAGGCTGCGGATCAGAGCTGCCGTATCCACTACCGGTCTGGTATTGGGCATGGTGGCAACCCGGGTAAAGCCGCCTGCCGCTGCTGCCTTGGAGCCGGAGATAAAATCCTCCTTGGCCTCCTGGCCAGGCTCACGGAAATGCACATGCATGTCAATGAGGCCCGGAGCCACCACTTTGCCGGACGCATCGTAAACCTCTGCTCCCTCGGCCTTGAGGCCCTTGCCGATAGCTGCAATCCTGCCGTCCTCAATCAGCACATCTGCTATCTGGTCGAATTTATTTTCCGGATTGATGACCCGGCCGCCCTGCAATAAGATTTTCATGCCTGCTTACCTCCCGTGAGTACCAAAGTGAACAGCGCCATACGCACTGCCACGCCGTTCTGAACCTCTTCCTGAATGGCTGAATTATCGCCGTAGGCCACGAAGGGAGAGATTTCCCAGCCCTTGTTCATGGGCCCCGGATGCAGGATCAGCACATCATCCTTGGCCAGCTTCAGCCTGTCGTTGTTGAGGCCGAAGATGCGGGCATACTCGCGGGTGGTGGGGAAAAGACCGCCCTGCATGCGCTCCAGCTGGATGCGCAGGACTTCGATGACATCAGCTGCCTCGATGGCTTCTTCCACGCGCTCATGCACCACTACACCGGGTTCCTCATAAAGGAAGCGGGGCAGCAGGGTTTTGGGGCCTGCAATATGGATTTCCATGCCCATCTTGCGCATGCCCTGGATATCAGAGCGGGCCACACGGCTGTGGAGCACATCCCCCAGGATGGCCACCTTCAGGCCCTCCAGCCTGCCCTTGTGCTGCTGGATGGTAAAGAGGTTCAGCAGAGCCTGGGAAGGATGGGCGTGGGCGCCGTCACCTGCGTTGAGGATAACAGGAGTGGCAATCTTTGAGGCGTACTCAGCTGCGCCCTCTGCCTTATGACGCATGACAATGGCATCTACCCCCATGGCCTCAATGGTGTAGAGAGTATCGCGCAGGCTCTCGCCTTTCACGATGCTGCTGGTGCCTGCAGTGATGTTCACCACATCGGCTCCCAGGTACTTGCCAGCCAGCTCAAAGGAAGTGCGTGTACGGGTGCTTGGCTCATAGAACAGGGTGACAATGGATTTTCCCCTCAGGGCAGGTACTTTCTTGATATCGCGATGGATGATGTTCTTCATTTCCTTCGCCGTGTCCAGCACCAGCCTTATTTCCTCCGTTGAAAAATCCTCCAGCCCCAGGATATTGCGTCCCCGCAGGGAGACAGTGTTCTTATCCAAGCCGCTCACTCCTTCTTTGATATGTAATAATTATACACATAAAATGCATAAACTTACAAGAAAAATATTCCCCGGTGTACCACTTGCCAAAGAAGCTGCAAAAAAGGAGCTCCCTCATGCGTGTATGCATAAGAAAGCTCCTGGCCTTGTATGATCCATAGCGTCAAACTTCCTCTTTCGCGCATCACAGTACGCATTTAAAGGGCGATATTCTCTTGCTGCAGGTCCCGCCTGCTTTTGTGCTATTGTATAACATCTCGTGGACAAATGCAAGGGAAAAGTGGTCAAATGTCCATTTTAATAAATTTTATGGCATCGAAAAGAGCAAGGCACAAATTCATGCCTTGCTCTGATAAAAGGGAGTTACCCTCAGTTATTCTCTTTTTCCTTCTTCTTGGGCACAGCCGTGCGGATGTAGAGCTCGCGAAGCTGCTTCTCATCAACCATGCTGGGAGCCTGGCTCATAACATCTGCAGCGCTCTGGTTCTTCGGGAAAGCGATGACGTCACGTATAGATTTCCTCTTGGCCATAAGCATCACCAGACGGTCCAGGCCGAAGGCCAGACCGCCATGGGGAGGCGTGCCGTACTGGAAGGCATCCATCATGAAGCCAAACTTATTGTGAGCCTCTTCCTTGGACAGGCCCAGAGCCTCGAAGACCTTCTCCTGCAGGTCGGCGTTGTAGATACGGAGGCTGCCGCCGCCGATTTCCACGCCGTTGAGCACCATGTCGTAGGCATCTGCCTTGACGCGGCCCGGGTCGCTGAGGAGATACTGGATATCCTCGTGACGGGGAGCGGTGAAGGGATGGTGCATGGCCTTCCAGCGCTTCTCTTCCTCGCTGTACTCGAACATTGGGAAGTCAACTACCCACAGGAAACTGAGCTTGTTGTCATCGATGAGGCCGCGGCGGCGTCCCATCTCCAGACGGAGCTGGCCCAGGGCCTGTGCTACCACCAGCGGCTTGTCAGCAATGACCAGCAGCAGGTCGCCGGTCTTGGCGCCGGTTGCTTTCTTGATTTCCTCGAAGGTCTCATCGCTGTAGAACTTCTTGAAGGGAGACTTGACGCCCTCTTCAGCATACTGGATCCAGGCCAGGCCCTTGGCGCCGTAACCCTGGACGTACTGCACGAGGCCGTCCAGCTCGCGGCGTGGAATGTCAGCGTAACCTTCCACGTTGATGACCTTCACCTGTCCGCCTGCTTCCAGCACGGAGTTGAAGACCTTGAACTCAGAACCCTTCACATACTCGGAGATGTCCATAAGTTCCATGCCGAAGCGGAGGTCCGGCTTGTCGGAACCAAAGCGGCGCATAGCCTCGTCCCAGGTCATGCGCAGGAAGGGCTTCTCAATCTTGGCGCCAATGGCGCGGTCGAAGAGCTCCACTACCATGTTCTCCATGAGCTGGAGAATGTCTTCCTGATTCAGGAAGGAGGTCTCAATATCCAGCTGGGTGAACTCCGGCTGACGGTCAGCGCGAAGGTCTTCGTCACGGAAGCAGCGGACAATCTGGAAGTATTTCTCAAAGCCAGACACCATGAGGAGCTGCTTGAAAATCTGGGGAGACTGGGGCAGAGCGTAGAACTCGCCGGCATTCAGGCGGCTGGGTACCAGGAAGTCACGGGCGCCCTCAGGGGTGCTCTTGCAGAGCATGGGGGTCTCAATCTCCAGGAAGCCCTCACGGTCAAAGAAGTCGCGCATGATCTTGGTGACCCGGTGGCGCAGGATGATGTTCTGCTGCATCTCCGGACGGCGAAGGTCAAGATAGCGGTACTTCAGGCGCACCATCTCATCGGTGGTGATGCCATCCTGAATCTCGATGGGAGGAGTCTTGGACTTGTTGAGGATGCGCAGCTCCTCGCAGACCACCTCAATCTCACCGGTATCCATGTTGGGGTTCACAGTCTCGCTGCTGCGGGCGCGGACCTTGCCGCGGACAGCCACGACGAACTCGGAACGCAGGGACTCAGCCTTGTGGAAGGTACCCTCCCCCATGGCTGCCTCGTCAAAGACAACCTGCACCAGACCGCTGCGGTCGCGCATATCCACGAAGATAAGACCGCCATGGTCGCGGCGGCGGGAGACCCAGCCGCAGATAACGATTTCCTGATCTACCTCAGACTTGCGGAGCTGGCCGCAGTGATGGGTGCGCTCCATGCCTTTCAGTGTTTCCATTTCCATTTAAACTTTCACCTCAGATTGAATTTTGGATCTGATCTATGACTTCATCAAGGGATACCTTCTGCTGCTCGCTCTTTTCCATATCCTTGAGCATCACAGCATTTTCCTTGATTTCATCCTCACCTAATATCAGGGCAAAACGTGCCCCGGCCTTGCCGGCCTGCTTCATCTGCGCCTTCATGCTGCGGCCCGCGTAGTCCATGAGAGCCTTGAGGCCCGCACCACGAAGCTGCTGCAGGAGTTTGAAGGCAGGCTTCTGGGCTGCTTCTCCCAGAGCCACTACGAAGGCATCAGCCTGCTTTTTCGTCTCCGGCAGCAGGCCCTGCTTCTCCAGCGCCAGCAGCACGCGCTCCAGGCCCGTGGCGAAGCCGACGGCAGGAGTGGGATTGCCCCCCATCTCCTCAATGAGGCCATCGTAACGGCCGCCGCCTGCCACGGCGCTCTGTGCCCCCAGAGGAGCGTACTTGATTTCAAAGGCGGTCTTGGTGTAGTAGTCAAGGCCGCGCACCAGGCGCGGATCAAGCTCGAACTCCACGCCGGCTTCCGTCAACAGGGACTGAACCTGCTCAAAATGATCACAGCACTCGCCACAGAGGCAGTCCGTGATTTTCGGCGCCCCTGCCATGAATTCCTTGTCCGCATCAACCTTGCAGTCCAGGATGCGCAGAGGGCTGCGCTCGAAACGGTCCTTGCAGTCCCCGCAAAGCTCCTCCAGATGGGGCTGGAAGTAATCCTGCAACGCCTTGCGGTAAGCGGGGCGGCAGGAAGGGCAGCCCACGGAGTTCAGGCTGAGCTTCAAATCCTTCAGCCCCAGGGACTTCAGGAATTCCATGGCCAGCAGGATAATTTCTGCATCCACGGCCGGATTGGCCTCTCCCAGAGCCTCCACGCCAAACTGGTGGAATTCCCGCATGCGGCCTGCCTGGGGACGGTCATAGCGGAACATGGAGCCGATGTAGAAGAGCTTCGTCAGGGCACTGTCCCCGTAAAGCTTGTTCTGCAGGTAGGCCCTGACAGCAGAAGCCGTGTTCTCGGGACGCAGGGTGATGCTGCGGCCACCCCTGTCCTCAAAGGTGTACATCTCCTTGTCCACCACGTCCGTGCCCTCGCCGATGCCACGGTGGAAAAGCTCCGTATGCTCGAACATAGGGGTGCGTATCTCCTCATAGCCGAAGCGGGCGCAGATGTCGCGAATCTTCTGCTCCACATAATTCCAGCCGGCTACATTCTCCGGCAGTATATCCTTGGTGCCTCTGGGCGCATTAGTAAGCAATGCTCATCTTCCCCTTACCTAAATATTTACCTAGCATTACCGTATATTTCTTCCAGTAATTGCTTTCTCTTCTCTATATACACATCAATATCCCGCAGGTAGGTGGCCAGATCCTTGGCATTGAAAACTGACCTGAGCCTGCTGGTAACAGGATCCACCACCTTGGTGGTAGCCGAACCGCCAATGCCGATGATGGTCTGGTGTTCCTCCATGATCTGGATATTGTACATGCCTTCGGCTCCCGGACGGGCGCAGCCGATGTTCTCCAAATCCCCGGACATATAGCCCTGACGGTAGAGATAATAGGGCTGATAGCCCCCACGCTCCATAAAGCTCAAAGCAACTTCAGACATCTTGCGGGTTTCCGCGTCCGAAGGCAGTTCCACATGACGCTCTTCCATCAGGAGCTTCAGCCGGGAACCTCGCTTGATGGCCAGGGCATGGAGGGTGATGTCATCAGGCTCCAGAGCCGTGACCTTCTCCAGTGTATCACGCACATCCTCCGCCGTCTCCCCGGGCAGACCCAGGATGAGATCCATATTGATGTGAGGAACAGCCCCCCGCAGGGCGTGGAACATCTCCTCCACCGCCTCCGGGGTATGCTGGCGCCCTATAAGCTTCAGCGTGCGCTGCTGCATGGTCTGAGGGTTCACGCTGACCCTGCTGACCCTGAAGCGCTGCATGGCTTCAATCTTGCCAGGGGTTATGCTGTCCGGCCTTCCTGCCTCCACGGTGAATTCTGCCAGTCCCGGCCCATAAAAGGCATTATATACCATTTCCAGCATTTCCGCAAAAAACTCATCTGGCAGGCTGGTAGGGGTGCCCCCTCCCACATAGATGTTCTGCACCTTGAAACCGTATTGCTCCACAGCCTTCTTCCCTGCCTCCAGGTCCCTGCGGAAGACTTCCATGAACTGCCTGAGCTGCTTCTCCCCCGGCAGGATATTGGCGGGGAAAGAACAGTAAAGGCAACGGGTCAGGCAGAAGGGAATGCCCACATAGATGCTGACTGTCTTGTCATCGGAGGTCTGCAGGAAGGGCAGTTGGCGGAAAGCCATGGGCACGATGATTTCTGCCTTTTTCAGGCTGCAGGCGTAATCCTTTTGAATGCGCTCGATTATTTCCTGCTGCCCTGCCCCGCCCCTGATCCAGCGATGGACAATCTTGGTGGGACGCACCCCGTGGAGGATGCCCCAGGGAGCAGCCTCTGCTCCCAGATATTCCCTGAAGATATGATATAGGTTCAGCTTGATGAGGCGGTGGCGGGCGGCTGCTTCCCGCTCGTCACCCTTGCCCTCATCACGGCGGCAGAATTCCTGCTGATTGCCCTCCTTGTCAAAGAGCAGCAGACGGCTTTCCACCGTCACCCCCCTGCCTGTGCCATCCTCCGAAGGAGTCAGCTGGCGGTTCACCACGGAAAGCTGCAGGAAATCTGCTTCACCTTTGGAACCTGTGATTTCCACCTTGAAGAGGTTCAGGATTTCCCTGACAATCTTGGAAATCACTTTCTGCCGGCTGTTCAGGGTAAAGGTCTTAATCTTCACTGTCTGCCTGACACTCCTTGCAGATACCGAAGAACTTCACCTGATGGTCCTGGATCTTGAAGCCGGACTTGCTGCAAATATCCCGCTCCAAATCATCCAGCAGGTCATCCTCGAACTCAATGACCTTGTTGCACTTGGTGCAGATCAGATGATGATGGTGATGGGCCTTGGGATCGGTGGTATTCACCTCATAGCGGCTGCAGCCGTCACCGAACTCCATTTTTTGGAGGATGCTCAGGCTGGAAAGCAATTCCAGGCTCCTATAAACAGTAGCAAGACCAATTTCAGCCCTTTTATCACGCAGCATCCCATGGACATCCTCGGCGCTAAGATGCTCTCCGGGATGGTCCAGGAAAATCTGCAGTACAATCTGCCGCTGCGGGGTCATCTTATGCTGACGCTCCTGCAGTTTCTTCTTCAAATAATCCATGTCAATATTTTTTGGCATGATCAAAACCTCTTTTCCCGTTGTATTAATCCCTGGAGCTCTCCGCAACAGTACAATCAAATAAAAACATTATACATAAAATGCAACAAAAAATCCAGCATAGATGCTGGATTTTCATCATTTTAAAGTCCTGACTTCCTGGCCAGTCTCTGCCGCATGGACTCATACATGAGAATGGAACCTGCCACAGAGGCATTGAGGGAGTTGATGCGGCCCACCATGGGCATGCTTACAATGAAGTCGCAGGCTTCCTTGGTAAGTCGGCTCATGCCACGGCCTTCGCTGCCCACCACCAGCACCAGTGCGCCGGTGAGGTCAGCTTCGTTGTAAGCCTGGGCACCGTCCATATCCGCCCCTGCCACCCAGAAGCCCTTTTCCTTCAGGGCTTTCAGGGTCTGGGAGATATTGCCTATGCGGGCCACAGGCACGTACTCGATGGCCCCTGCCGAAGTCTTGGCCACGGTGGCATTCAGGGGCACGCTGCGATGCTTGGGTATCAGCACCCCATGGACACCGGTGGCATCTGCCGTGCGCAGCAGCGCGCCCAGATTGTGGGGGTCCTCCAGTTCGTCCAAAAGCAGCAGGAAGGGAGCCTCCCCTTTTTCCTCTGCCGCCTTTAAAATATCCTCCAGCTCAGCATATTCCACAGGAGCCACATAGGCCAGCACCCCCTGATGGCGATGGCCTGCCGCTATGGCTTCTATCTTGCTGCGTTCCACGAACTGGCAGATGATCTTCCGCTCCTTGGCCAGGTTCATGATTTCTGAAGCAAAGGCTTCCTTATCCCCCTCAGCCAGCAGGATCTTGTTGATGCCGCGTCCTGCTTTAAGGGCTTCCGTCACGGCATTGCGGCCCACCAATACGTCATCGGGAAGTTCCTGCGGCTCCATCCGGGACCTCACTTGCTTCTGCACCGGACGCTCCCTGCGTGCCTTTTCCTTCTGGCCGGAGAAGGATTTTTTCTCCTCACCACGGACGGCCTTGCGGCTGCCGCCTCTCTTTTTTTCCTGCTCTTTCATCTGCCTCAGTCCTCACGCAGTTTCATCATCTCGGCAAATTTGCCGCAGGCCAGTTCCCCCTCAGGGCAGCGGCCTGTATTCACGCAGGAAGCACCTGCATTGTGGAAGAGGGTGGGCGCCACCTTCTTCACCTCAGCCAGCATCTTGTAGGCCATGTCACGAATTTCCCACTGGGCCCGGTTGCAACAGCGCAGGTTGAAGAAATGCAGCAGAGTACGGGCGTTCATGGTCACCAGGATCTTGGTCTCGGCGGCATTGGCCAGCACATAGCGGGCATCTTCCTTGGGAATGCCCATTTCCACCAGATCATCATATGCGCTGCGAATCTCGGAAAGAAGCTTGTCAAAGCGCTCCTTGGCAGCAGGGTTCGCCTCAATGGTAGGCGGGGTAATGTACTGGAAACCGTGGGCAGCCACATAGCGCTGGGACTGCTGGTCATAGGAAGCAATGCGGTGGCGTACCAGCTGATGGGTCAGCACCCGGCTGACGCCCTCGATGCCAAAGGTGAAGGATACATGCTCGATGGTGGAGGCATGGCCCAGAGCCACCATCTTCTTAACCATCTTCTGCACCTGCTCCTCAGAGAGCCTCTCGCTGAGTTCCTCAGCCCCGGCGGCAGAGTAGCAAAGGCGGGCGGCCATAGCCACCACCCGCTCCGGCTCCGGGGTATACTCCAGTAATTTTACTTTAATCATCTATCAAAAAATCTCCTGTCAATCTGTCGGAAGCACTTATTAATCAGCGTTTCCTTTCTTTTCCTGTATCTCCTTCATCATGGCCTGGGAGATAATCTTGAAGGCTGCCTCAGCTATCTCATGAAGCCTTTCGTGCTGCTCCGTGAGATAAAGGCTGCCCAGAAGGGCCTCAAAGCCCGTGCTGGCGTGATACTCTGCCACGCTGGCACTGCGGGGAGCATGGCTCTTGGCATTGCGTCCCCGGCGATAGATGCCCTTTTCTTCCTCCGTCAGCATTTCCTCAAGGCCCTGATAGGCCCTGCACTGCCAGACAGCTGAGACTATCTGGGCGCTGAAGGAGTGGAGCGCCTGCACCTTGCCCTGCTCATAGGACAGCAGGCGGGTGCGGACGAACAGGTGGAAATAAGCATCCCCCACATAAGCCAGCACCAGGGGACTGAGCTGCTTCACGTCCACAGAATCATATTTCTGGCTGACGCCCCCTGCCCCATCTGGCTGGAACATCATATCCACCAGCAGCTTGAAATGATCGAACTTCATGCTTTCTTCCACCGCACCCCGTTCTTGGTATCTTCCAGGACCACGCCAGCCTCTTTCAGCTCGTCACGGATCCTGTCTGCCATGGCCCAGTTCTTTTCCTTACGGGCATCCTGGCGCAGGCCGATTATGATATCCATGAGCTTGTCAGTCAGGCCGTCATCTGCTGCAGCTTCCTGCTGCTCGAAAATGCCGATGACAGAGGCCATATCCTCATAAAATCTGACAGCCTTGCCAAAATTCTCCGCGTCAAATTCGGTTCCTGCATTCACTGCCTGGTAGTAGATGTTGATCTCCTTGGACAGGGCAAACATCTGGCTGATGGCCAGGGCCGTGTTGAAATCGTCCTCCATGGCCTCGTCAAAGACCTGCCAGAGGGACTGTGCCTTCTCAGCAAGTTCTGCGGCGCTTCCGCCCTTGCCTTCCCTGCCCCGCAGCTCCTCCATATACTCACGGGTGTTCTGGAGCCTGCCCAGGCTGGTCTGGGCCTCCTGCAGCCTTTCCTCGCTGAAGTCCAGCGGGCTTCTGTAATGAGTCTGGAGAATGAAGAAACGCACTACCTCACCGGGATACTTCTTCAGGATATCCTTCACCGTGAAGAAGTTGCCCTTGGACTTGGACATCTTCTCATCGTGAATGGTGATGAAGCCATTGTGGAGCCAATACTGGGCAAAGCTGTGCTCATCATTCAGGCAGGCCTGGGACTGAGCAATCTCGTTCTCGTGGTGGGGGAAAATCAGGTCGCTGCCGCCGCCGTGGAAGTCGAATTTCTCCCCCAGATACTTCAGGGACATGGTGGAGCACTCAATGTGCCAGCCAGGACGTCCCTTGCCCCAGGGGCTGTCCCAGGCAGGCTCGCCGGGCTTGGCAGCCTTCCAGAGGGCAAAGTCCATGGGGTGATGCTTGCGGGTGTCCACCTCAATGCGGGCACCTGCCTGCATATCCTCCAGCTTCCTGCCGCTGAGCTTGCCATAACCGGCGAACTTCTCCACACTGTAGAACACATCACCATTGTCCAGGGCATAGGCATAGCCCGTGTCCACCAGCTTCTGCACCATGGCCACGATGTCTGCCATGGTTTCGCTGACCCGGGGATAGACATCAGCATGGCGCACATTCAAGGCATCCATGGACTCAAAGTAGGACTTGATATATCTGTCAGAAATATCCTTCCAGGTCACACCTTCCTTGTTGGCAGTGTTGATAATCTTGTCATCCACATCAGTGAAGTTCTGGATATAGTTGACCTTCATGCCATGCAGGGCAAAGTAACGCCTTATCACATCCCAGGTCACGAAGGGGCGGGCGTTGCCTATATGCGGGTCATTATACGGGGTAACACCGCAGCAATAAATGCTGACCTCCCCTTCCTTCAAGGGCTTGAATTCTTCTTTCTGTCTTGTAAGTGTATTATAGACTTTAAGCATAGGGTCCTCCAAATAGTCATATAAACTTGATACCGTGCTAAATCATATAACAATCATTCTACCATAAAATAAGAAAATAAACCAAAAAAATTGGCACGGGGCCTTATTTCCGTGCCAACCTGCCTGCTATGCTCAAGCCTGCCGGTTCAGTCATGAGATCCTTAAACCTTAAACCTTGATTTCATATTTTCAGGGGCAGACGAAATAAGACCGCGCCTCTATAAAAAGATATGCTTACTTGTGCTTTTGCAGGAAGTGCCTCAAAGCGCCGGTAAAGCCTGCCGCCGTACCCAACTGGGCAAAGGCAATACGTGTATTGGTGAGCAAAGCTGGTGGGAGCATTTCGCGCAAATACTTATCAAGGCGCGGCTCAAAAAACTCTTGCTGGGACATCACTGCTCCCCCCATTATCAATACTTCCGGATTCACAATGCAGCAAATCCCTGCCAGGCCGCAAGCAATCTTCCGGGCCATGTCTTCCAAGGCAGCCAGCGCTTTTTCATCACCATTTCTTGCTTGTTTGAAAACTTCCTCCCCTGTAGCTGCTCCTGTCTTTTTAAGCAAAGCCGTCACACTGGCCATTTCTTCCAGGGAACCTGCAGCCAGAGGCAGAAATCCGATTTCACCTGCCGCAGCCGAAGCACCATGAACCAGCTTGCCATCCAGCACCAGCGCACCGCCTATGCCTGTACCAACAAAGACACAAAATGCACTTCTTGCCCCTTTGCCTGCTCCCAGCCAGCTTTCCCCCAAGCCTGCCGCATTCACATCATTTTCCACTGTGCAGGGCAAATTGGTCAAAGCCACGATTTCTTCCCGCAGTTTCATGCCGCTGTAACCAGGAAAGTTGGCGCCTGCGAATATGACCTCTCCCCGCTCTGCATCAATCAGACCAGGCGAACATACGGCTACCCCCTCTGCTTTGCCACATTCATCTTGCAGGTCGCACACAATAGCCGCTATTTTCCTCGGAATATCGCCGCTGCCATCCTTTTCTACATTTGTTGGAATCTGGTCCTGCATCAATATTTGGCCATGTTCTGTCAACATTGCATACTTGATTGATGTTCCGCCAATATCTATGCATGCGTATTTCACCGTCAACCCTCATTTCATCTTCAATTCAGCTAATCTCAATCCTTTGCATCACTATTTCGGCTCTTATTTTACCATGAATAAAAATGCTATGCCACTTCAAAGCAAATCCCGGTTGAAAATTTAAACAACGATGTTATGACTAACCATGGACTCTTGTTATACAAAAAGACTGGCAGACGAATCTGCCAGCCAAAAATATTTTTGTTCTCCAGTTGACGGGGAGTGTTTTGATTTCAGGACTTCATTATTTTTCGTTAATCAGCTCTACCAGCTCGTCATAATCCTTCTTGAGCTGGCAGTAGTCATCTGCCAGCTGCAAAGCTGTCAGGATGGCAATCTTGGTGCTGTCGAAACTGTGCACCTGATGAGCCACCTTCTTCATCTGCTGGTCTACCAATTTCCCCAAGGTCTCCATATGTTCCGGATCATCGGTCTTCAGGGCAAAACTGTCGCCGAAGATTTCCAGCACCACACGCTGGGGACCTTTTTTCATATCTTTCTCATTTGCCATAGCAGTCACCTCACTCAGGCGCGAAGCTCAGCCTGGAACTCGCGTTCCACAGCCTGCAGGATATTCTTGAAGGCGCTGTCTGCCTCTTCATCCGTCAGAGTCTTGTCCTTGGACTGGAACATGAGATTAAAGGCCATGCTCTTCTTGCCCTCTGCCACCTGCTTGCCAGTGTAGACATCAAAGAGGGTCACGCCCTGGAAGAACTTGCCGCCATTCTTGGAGATAACCTTCTCGATATCAGCAGCCTGCACATCTGCATCCACCAGCATGGCAAGATCACGGCTGATGGCAGGATACTTGGGCAGGGACTCATACTTGAAGGACTTGGCCGTGTACTTCATGAGAGTCTCCACGTCCATCTCGAAGAGGTAGACGGGCTGCTTCACGCCATAGTTCTCAGCCGCCTGGGGATGGAGCTCGCCCACGGTGGCAATGACTTCGCGGCCCTTCTTGAAGACTGCTGTCTTGCCCGGGTGCATGGTGTAGTGCTCTCCGGCTTCCACCGTGTACTTGCTGATGGAAAGAGCAGCAAGCAGCTGTTCCACAATGCCCTTCATATCATAGAAGTCCACCATATCATTAGGCTGGTTCCAGAGAGCCTCGTAGCGGCGGCCGGAAATCAGGCCCACCAGCTTCACTACCTCGTTGGGCAGCTCCGTCACAGGCAGGGCCTTGGGGGCAAACACAGGCGCTACATCAAAGAGGCGCAGGTCCAGATTCTTGCGGGAGAAGTTGCGCACGGCATTCTCCATGATGCTGGTGAGCAGCGTGGTGCGCACCAGCGGATATTCATCCGTCAAAGGATTCATGATAGGCACAGCATTACGAAGCTCGCTGTCCTCCGGCACGCAAAGCTTGTCCAGAGCCTCAGGGCTGGTGAAGCTGAAGGACAGCTCCTCCGTCATGCCCAGGGAAACCAGCACGCGCTTGATGCTGTCGATGAAGGTCTGACGTGCGCTCTGGGTGCCCTGCATCATATCACCACGGGGGGCAGTGCTCTCAATGCTGTCAAAGCCCACAATGCGGGCCACTTCCTCGGAAAGGTCTTCCATCAGGCTCACGTCATTGCGCCAGGTAGGCACCAGTGCCTCGAAGCCCTCCCCCTTGGCCCTGACCTCAAAGCCCAGGCTCTCAAGGATTTCCGTCATCTTCTCAGCGGGCAGGTCGGTGCCCAGGCGCTTGTTGATGGCATCGCAAGTGTACTCAACAGTCACCTGTTCCTTGGGCTCGGGATAGACATCCACAATGCCCTTGGTGACAGTGCAGGCCCCCATCTCCTGCAGCAGCTGGCAAGCGCGGTCCAGGGCACGGCAGGTCTTGGTCACATCCACACCGCGCTCGAAGCGGCCGGAAGCCTCGGAGTGCAGTCCGCAGGCACGGGAGGTGCGGCGGATGCTGGGGCCGTTGAAAGAAGCTGCCTCGAAAATGACCGTGGTGGTCTTCTCCGTGACCTCGCTCTCCAGGCCGCCCATGATGCCAGCCAGTCCTGCGGGATGCTCTGCATCGGCAATGACCAGTTCCTCACCTTTGGCGGTGCGCTCGGAATCGTCCAGGGTGTGGAGGTTCTCCCCGGCCACGGCACGGCGGGCAGTGAGGCTGTGGCCCTTCACCTCATCGTAGTCATAGGCGTGCATGGGCTGGCCCAGCTCCACCATGACGAAGTTGGTGACATCCACCACGTTGTTGATGGCGCGGATGCCTGCTCCTTCCAGACGAGCCTGCATCCAGGCCGGAGACGGCCCAATCTTCACGTTCTTCACCACTCGGGCGGAGAAACGGTCGCAAAGGTCATGGGCCTCGATGCCGATTTTCACCATCTCGGCAGCGCTGGCCTCGTCATCTTCGTTGACCTTGATTTCAGGATACTTGGCCGGGAGCCCCGTCAGCACGGAGGCCTCACGCACCAGGCCCCAGACGCTGAAGCAGTCGCCGCGGTTGGCGGTGAGCTCGAACTCCAGCACCACATCATCCATGCCCAATACATCTGCCACAGGAACCCCTACAGGAGTATCAGCAGGCAGGATGTAGATGCCGTTCAGCTGCTCCTCGGGCAGGCCCTCAATGTCCAGCTTCAGCTCCCCGGCAGAGCACATCATGCCGTTGGAGGGCACGCCGCGCAGCTTGCCCTTGGAAATCTTCTGGCCGGTGGGCAGCAGCGCTCCCACCATAGCAGCAGGCACAATATGCCCTTCCTTCACATTCTGGGCGCCGGTGACAATCTGCACCCTTTCCTCCTTGCCCACATCCAGGGTGCATACCCAGAGGTGGTCGGAGTCCGGATGGGGCACGATTTTCTCCACCCGGGCCGTCACCACTTTCTCCAGGCCCTCGTCGGCCCGGATGACATTCTCCACGGGCACGCCGGCCATGGTGTATTTATCCGCCAGTTCCTCGGCGGTGACTTTATCTTTCAGGTCAATATAGTCCTGAAGCCATTTCATGGATACCTGCATTTATCTAAACCTCCCAATCAGAACTGGCGCAGGAAGCGCATATCGTTGTCGTAGAACAGGCGCAAATCATCCACGCCATAAGAGAGCATGGCAATGCGCTCCACGCCCATGCCAAAGGCAAAGCCGCTGACCTTCTTGGGGTCATAGCCGCTCATGGCCAGCACATTGGGATGCACCATGCCTGCCCCCAGGATTTCCAGCCAGCCCGTGCCCTTGCACACCCGGCAGCCCTTGCCGTGGCACATGACGCAGGAAATATCCACCTCAGCAGAAGGCTCCGTGAAAGGGAAGAAACTGGGACGGAAGCGCACACCCACCTTCTCGCCGAAAATCTGGCGCAGGAAGGTCTCCAGGGTGCCCTTCAGGTCTGCCAGGCTGATGCCCTCATCAATGACCAGGCCCTCTACCTGAGTGAACATGGGAGAATGGGTGGCATCGTACTCATCACGGCGATATACCCGGCCGGGAGCAATCATGCGGATAGGCTTGTTGGCCTCACCAGCCTGACTGTAGCGCTGCATGGTGCGGGCCTGCACCGGAGAAGTTTGGGAGCGCATGAGGATTTCTTCAGTGATATAGAAGGAATCCTGCATATCCCGGGCAGGGTGATCCTTGGGCAGGTTCAGGGCCTCGAAGTTGAAGTAGTCCCGCTCAATCTCCGGTCCCTCTTCCACGGAAAAGCCCATGTGGACGAAGATGTCCTTGATACGCTCAAGGGTCAGGGTCAGGGGATGCAGATGTCCCAAAGGCTGGGTACGGCCCGGCAGGGTCACATCAATCTTCTCGCTGGCGAGACGGTTCTCCATGGCACGGGCCTTGAGCTCCTCATTCTTCTCAGCGATGAGCTTCTCCAGCTCGCTCCTGGCCTCGTTCACAATCTTGCCCAGGCGGGGGCGCTCTTCCTTGGCCACGGCGCCCATGCCCCGCAGAATACTGGTGAGCTCACCTTTCTTGCCCAGGAACTGCACACGGATATCGTCCAGTTCCTCCAGGCTGCCTGCAGCCTTCTTGATGGCCTCCGAGGCCTGAGCCCTGAGTGCCTTGATTCTTTCTTCCATCATCTAACCTCCTACAGATACGGCTTAGGAACTGTTCATTTATTGCCAGTTCCTTAGGGACAACTTTTCAAGCAATAGAAAAAGCTCCGCCCCTCAAAGCAAACGCAAAACGAGGGGCGAAGCTGCAAACTTCGCGGTACCACCCTGATTTATCACTCGATGCCTTTAACGCAGGCCTACGTCCGGCTCTCACCGAAGGGCTCCGGAGCGAACTTTCAGCCAGCCGCACCATCCCGCTCCCAGTCTAGGCAGGACTCCCTGAAGATGCCAATCCGACTTACTCTTCTCCATCATCGTCACGATGGTATCAAGTTTAGCATATTCAGGCGCTTTTTGCAATGGCAGATGCACTTGCTGCCACTGTTTATCTCTTGGAAAGTTCCGCTCTCAGTGCATGGCACATGCAGGCTGCATCCGGCTCAATGTCCGTCCAAAGGGCCAGGGCTGCCGCCCCCTGCCCTGCCAGCATGGCTTCGCCGTTCTGAATGGCACAGCCATGCTCCCTGGCCTCCCGCAGGAAACGAGTCTCGGCGGGAGTATAGATTATATCGTAGACAAAGGCAGAAGCCTTTACTGAATCCCAGTCCACAGGAGGAGCTTCTTCGACTTTTGGTGTCATGCCCAAAGGGGTTGTGTTCACCAGGATATCCGCTTCAGCTTCAGCCTTGCGGAAGTCTTCACTGCCAAAGGCACAGACAGAAATATCTGCCTCAGTGCGGCTCCTGAATTCCTCTGCCAGAGACTCCCCCTTCTCCGGTGTGCGCACAGCCAAAGTCACAGCAGCCACACCGCTTCTCAGGAGGCCCCAAAGCACTGCCCTGGCAGCGCCCCCCGCCCCCAGGATAAGTGCCCTGGCGCCTGCCAGCTTCACGCCCTTTTCCTGCAAGGGACTCAGGAAACCCAGCATATCAGTGTTATAGCCTTTGAGCTGGCCTTCCCTGTTCACCACGGTATTCACTGCCCCAATGATGACAGCATCCTCATCTATCTCATCCAGCAAAGGCATGATGGCCCGCTTGTGGGGAATGGTCACGTTCCAGCCGGAAAAGTTCAGGGCTTTCAGCCCCTCCACTGCCTGAGGCAGTTTCTCAGGCTCCACGGGCAGGGCCACATAGCTGTAGTCGATGCCAGCCTGCTCAATGGCCGCCTGCTGCATGGCAGGGGAAAGGGAGTGGGCGATGGGCCACCCCATGACCCCAAGATTCTTTGTCTTGCCTGTGTTCATTGCCCTCACCTCAGCCGTGCTGCTTCCTGGTTTCGGACAGCAGTTCCATCTTCATCTCGTAGTAGTCCGGCGTCATATCCAAATAGTGGCGGTGGGGATTCTCAAAGCGCTGCTCTTCCTCCCAGATTTCTTCTTTCAGCTGGGACTTCACATAGTCGCGAATCTCTCCTAAAGTGGGCAGTTCCTGGGTGCGCTTGCCATCCTGCACGTACAGGCGGCGCAGGTTCTTCACAGTGCAGCCCTCGAAATTGCGGTTTTTCCAAGGCTTCTGGGGATCCACATAGCGGAAGGGCTGCTCCATGTCAACCTTCTCCCCGCAGACTGCCAGCATATCCGCCACCGCATGACCGTCCTTGTCGTAAACGCGGTAGAGGTCCTTGAGGCCGGGGTTGGTGATTTTCTCCACATTCTCAGACACCTTGATGCGGGGGGAGAAATTGCCGTTCTCGCCCACAGCAGCCAGCTTGTAGACCGCACCAAAGACCGGCTCGGACTTGGCGGTGATCAGGCGCTCACCCACGCCGAAGCTGTCAATGCAGGCCCCCTGGGACAGCAAGGAAGCGATGGTGAACTCGTCCAGGCTGTTGGACACCACAATCATGCAGTCCTCAAGGCCTGCCTCATCCAGCATCTTGCGCACCCGCTTGGAAAGGTAAGCCAGGTCGCCGGAATCTATGCGGATGCCCTTGAGGCGCTTGCCCATAGGCTCCAAAACTTCCCTGGCCACGCGAATGGCATTGGGAATGCCGGAGTGGATGACATCATAGGTATCCACCAACAGCACCGTGGCATCGGGATAATTCTCGGCATAGTGCCGGAAGGCCTCGTACTCATCACCGTAGAACATGACCCAGCTGTGAGCCATGGTGCCGCTGACGGGAATGTCAAACATCTGGCCAGCAGACACAGTGGCAGTGCCCACCACACCGCCGATGTAGGCAGCCCTGGCCCCGTAGGTGGCTGCATCCATATTGTGGGCGCGGCGGGCGCCGAAATCGGACACAGCCCGCCCCTCACCTGCAGCCTTTACGATGCGGCGGGCCTTGGTGGCAATCAGTGACTGGTGGTTGATCTGGGCGAGGATGGCCGTCTCCACCAGCTGGGCATCAATCAGGGAACCCACCACCGTCAGGATTGGCTCATTGGGGTACATCACCGTACCCTCGGGCATGGCATAGATATCCCCATGGAAACGGAAATCCCTCAAAAAGGCCAGGAATTCCTCAGAGAACATATTCTGCTGGCGGAAATACTCAATGTCATCCTCCGAAAAACGCATATTCTCCACATACTCAATGACCTGCTCCAGTCCGGCAAAAATGGCAAAACCGCCCCCATCGGGGTTCTGACGGTAGAACACATCAAAAACCACCTTGGTATCCGTGTCGTGGTCATTGAAATAGCCATAGGACATGGTCATCTCGTAGAAATCCATCATCATGGAAATATTGCGTTTATCAAACTGGGTCATGACAGGCTCCTTTGCTTAGTGCTGATAAAGGAGCCACCATGATGCCTGTGCTCCCTTTATGCATACTCAAACTAAAATTTACATAAAAACCGATACCCTGCTATTATACAACTTATCCGCGCCTTTTGGTAGCCGTTGACTGCAAAACCTAGTATAATCAAGGGAAAGGCAGAATTTAGGAGTGAATGATCATGGCACTTTTTCATAGCAAAATCTACGGCATTGTCCAGGGAGTGGGCTTCCGCCCCTTTGTCAGCCGTCTGGCCGATGAATTCCATATTTGCGGCAACGTATGCAACAAGGGTCCCTATGTGGAAATCTATGCCCAAGGCACAAGGGAAAACCTGGCTGATTTCTTCAGAACCCTGGAAGAACGCCCCCCGGAACGCTCCGCCATCCTGAAGGTCGAAACAGAAGAATGCGCCGGGAAAGAATTCCATGACTTTGAAATCATCGAAAGCGCCAAAGAAGCCGGGGAAATCTTTGTCTCCCCGGATATCGCCACCTGCGACAAGTGCCGGGCTGAGCTCTTTGATCCTGGAGACCGCCGCTACCTGCACCCCTTCATCAATTGCACCGCCTGCGGCCCCCGGCTCACTATCCTTGACTCCATGCCCTATGACAGGGAACGCACCAGCATGGGAGAATTCCCCATGTGCGCCAAATGCGCAGAGGAATACCATAGCCCTGCCACCCGCCGCTACGATGCCCAGCCTGTGTGCTGCAATGACTGCGGTCCGGAACTTTACCTCATAAGCGAGCCACAGGTGCGGGGAACCGAAGCTCTGCAAAGAGCCAGGCAGTGCCTGCGGCAGGGCGGCATTGTGGCCATCAAGGGCATTGGTGGCTTCCACCTCTCCTGCGATGCCAAAAACAGGGAAACCGTGGCCAGGCTCAGGAAGCTCAAGCACCGTCCTGTGAAGCCCTTTGCCCTGATGATGAAGGATATAGCCGCCATAGAAAAGGATTGTGTCATAGAGCCGGGGCAGGAGGAAGTCCTCACAGGACACCAGAAGCCCATCCTGCTCCTGAAGCGCAGGGTTGACAGCCAGCTGGCCCAGGAAGTCGCCCCGGGCAATCCCAAGGTAGGAATTATGCTGCCCTACACCCCCCTGCACATGCTGCTCTTTGACTATCCTGACGGAGAGGAATTCCCCGACAGCCTGGTGATGACCAGCGGCAACCCTTCCGGCGCTCCCATCTGCCGCACAGACGAGGACGCTGCAAAAGCCCTTTCCCCAATCTGCGACCTGATGCTTTCCCACAACCGCAAGATAAGATTGCGGGCAGACGATTCAGTAATGGACTGGCTGGAAGGGCAGCCCTACATGATACGCCGCAGCCGCGGCTATGCTCCCCTGCCCTTTATGATTAGCGGAGACTTTTCCCCTGAAGGCGCGGTGCTGGGCATTGGCGGCGAACTGAAGAACACCTTCTGCCTGGGCAAGGGCAGCCTGCTTTATCCCTCCCCCTATATCGGCGATATGGGCGACCTGCGCACAGTGGCAGCTCTGCGGGAGTCAGTCAGGCGCATGGGCGAGCTATTGGAAACCGAGCCCAAAATCGTTGCCTGCGATCTCCATCCCCGCTACAACACCACTGCCGTGGCCAGGGAACTTGGCCTGCCCCTGCTGCCTGTCCAGCACCACTATGCCCATATCCTCTCCTGCATGGCAGAAAATGACTGGCAGGAGCCGGTGCTTGGCGTCTCCTTTGACGGCACGGGCTACGGCACGGACGGCACTGTCTGGGGCGGCGAGATACTGAAAGCAGATTACCATGGCTTTGAACGGCTGGGCCATATCCGCCCCTTCCTGCAGACGGGAGGCGACAAGGCCTCCCGGGAAGGCTGGCGCATAGCCATTGCCATGCTTTACGGCCTCACCAAAGAACAGGACAAAGTGCGGCAGCTCAATGAAAAACTGCAGCTCTGCCCCGCAAAGGAACTTGCCTCCCAGTTCCTCATGGCAGACAAGAAACTCAATGCCATCAAGTCCACCAGCGCCGGCAGGCTTTTCGATGGCGTCAGCTCCCTGCTGGGCATCCGCAGCAGTTCTACCTTTGAAGGAGAGGCTTCCATGTACCTGGAATTTGCGGCCGAAGCCTATGAGAACCGCTTCTGTGCAGGCCTGCGCTCAGACATTGCCCTGCTGGAAATGGATAAAGCCGCACTTGCGCCCGAGACCTTCGCTGATGCCCCCTTTGAACTGCCCACAGAAAAGCTCTTTGCGCTTATGCTGGACGAGCGCTTGCAGGAAGAAGCAGATATAGAGCAGCTGGCCTTCAAATTCCACGCAGGCCTGGCCGCCCAGATCACGGAAGCCTGCAAACTGGCCCGGGAGAAAACAGGCCTCACCACCGTTGCCCTTTCTGGCGGTGTCTTCCAAAACCACCTGCTGATGCGCCTCGTGCTGCAAGCCCTCAGAAAAGAGGAGTTCCAAGTGCTGAAGCACAGCCTGGTGCCCCCCAACGACGGCGGACTGGCCCTGGGGCAGGCAGCAGCCGCCCTTTACCGGCTGAAAGAGATGAACGGATAGAATATGCCAATAACATATTTCTTTGAAAAACAATAGCAGATAAAACAAAAGGACGTTCCCTGCGAATCGAAACAAGGAACGTCCTTTTTGCATCTATTTAACTTTCAAACAAAGCCTTGGCAAAATCCTCGGCCACGAAGGGGCGCAAGTCTTCGACCCCCTCGCCCACGCCAATCCATTTCACAGGCATGGAAAGCTCGGACTTGATGCCGATGACCACGCCGCCCTTGGCCGTGCCGTCCAGCTTGGTGAGCACTACGCCGGAAATCGGCGCAGCCTTGGTGAAAAGCTGTGCCTGGCTGATGGCGTTCTGGCCCGTGGTGGCATCCAGCACCAGCAAAGTCTCGTGGGGAGCGCCGGGAATCTCACGGCCTATGACGCGATTGATCTTCTCCAGCTCCTGCATAAGATTGGACTTGGTCTGCAGGCGTCCGGCGGTATCGATGATCAGCACATCAATGCCACGGGCCTTGGCTGCCTGCACAGCATCGTAGGCCACAGCAGCGGGGTCGGAACCCTCCTCATGTTTGATGACCCGTGCGCCGGTACGCTCCCCCCATACCTCCAGCTGGTCGATGGCAGCCGCACGGAAGGTATCTGCCGCTGCCAGCATGACGCTCTTGCCCTGACCCTTGTAATAGGCACTGAGCTTGCCGATGGTGGTGGTCTTGCCTGCGCCGTTGACGCCGATGGTCAGCAGCACCGTGGGGCCCTCCTTGGCCGTGCGGGTGGTATCATTCTCCTCCCCAGCAGTGAGGATAGCGGCAATTTCCTTCTGCAGGAAGGGCTTCAGATCCTCAGGGCCGTTGATTTCCTTCTTCTTGATGCCCTTGCGCACGGCAGTCATGAGCTTGTCAGTGGTCTTCACCCCCACATCAGCCATGATGAGGGTTTCCTCCAGTTCGTCCAGCAGGTCATCATCGATGTCGGCGTAGCCCAGCACCAGTTTCTCTATCTTGTTGGTCAGATTCTCACGGGTCTTGTTCAGTCCCTTTTTCAGCTTGTCAAAAAATCCCATCTTATGCTCCTTTATCTGCTAGATCATCCAATTTCACCGACAGGATACGGGAAACGCCCGCATCCTCTATGGTCACCCCGTACATGGTATCCACCGCCTCCATGGTGCCTTTGCGGTGAGTCACCACGATGAACTGGGTTTCCTCTGCAAACTCCCGCAGGAAGGCGCCAAAGCGTATGACATTGGCCTCATCCAGGGGCGCGTCTATCTCATCCAGCACCGAGAAGGGAGAAGGCTTGTATCTGAGGAAGGAGAACAGCAGGGCGATGACTGTCAGGGCCCTCTCCCCACCTGACAGGGCAGACATGTTCTGCCGCTTCTTCTGGGGCAGGGTCACCAGTATCTCCACACCTGAATTCAATACATCCTCTGTGTCCGTAAGACGCAGCTCCGCTTCGCCGCCCCCGAAGAGACGCACGAAAATCTCGCTGAAGTAAAGCTGTATCTGGGCAAAGGCTTCCTTGAACTGCTTGGACATGGCCTCATCCATCTCAGCCAGTATCTTCTCCAGATTTTCCTTGGCCTCCACCAGGTCCTTGGCCTGCTTTTCCATGAAGCCATGACGCTTGGATAGCTCCTCATGCTCCTGCAGGGCATTGGGGTTTACGGGTCCTAAAGCCTTGATTTTCTCCCCCAATTCATGGAGCCGCGCCTTGAGGAGAGCAGGCTCCATGTCCAATGCTTCTTCAGCCGCCCTGTCAGGGGTAAGGCCATATTCACTGAAGAGATTTTCTTTCCACTCCTCCAGAGCCATTTCCAGCTTGGTGCTGACAATCTCCAGCTTGTGGACTTCTTCCTGTAGCTGCTGCCTGACCCGGCCCGCCTTGCGGGCGGCCTGCTCCAGTTCCTGGCTTTCTGTGAGTGCATCCATGCGCTGCTTGTAAAGTCCCGCATGGCGCTCCTGGCTCTCATCGTAGGAATCCTGCCATTCACGCTGCTGAGCTTCTATTTCCTTCAGGCGCTGCAGGCTGGCAGCGGCTCCTTCGGCCAGTTCCTTTTCCTCCTGCTCATTGTCCTTGAGGGCCTTCTCTCCCCGGGCCTTTTCCTGACGGGAGTTCTCCAGCCTTTCCCCGGCTCGCAGGGCTTCCTGCTTCAGCACCGCCTGCTTGATTTCCCTCTCATGGATAAGGCTGGCCAGCTCCTCGGCGTCCTGCCTGGCTTCCTCCAAAAGTTTCTGGGCTGAAGCAAGCTTTGCCTCAGCCTCCTCAGCCCGGGCTTTGCCCTGGCTGATTTTTCCCTGCAGCGTCTCAATCTCGGCACTGCGGTTGAGGAAGCCTGCCTCCTGATGGCCTTTGCCGCCACCAGAGAGAGAACCGCCAGGATTTATGAGCTCGCCGGTGAGGGTCACCAGCCGCAGCTTCTGATTATGCTTCCTGGCCAGAGCCAGCGCATGGTCGAGATCATCCACCACCAGGGTCCTGGCCAGCAGGAAATCTGCCACCTTGCTGTATTCAGCAGGCACCTTCACCAGGCGGCTGGCCCAATCCAGCACCCCCGGCTCCCCTGCCACCTGCAAGTCAGGCACCGTGCGCTGGACAATGGTGTAAAGGGGCAGGAAGGTAGCCCGGCCCAGATGCTGCTGTTTCAAGAAAGCAATAGCCGCCTTGGCGGTATCCGTGTCCCTGGTGACCAGATTCTGCTGGGCAGAACCCAAAGCAACCTCGATGGCAGTGACATATTCAGCAGGCACCTCCATCAGCTCGGCCACGGCGCCTGCCACGCCCTTGCGCCAGGGCTCACGTGCTTTCAGTATCGCCTTGGGCGCCTTGCCAAAGCCCTCATAGGCTTGCTGCATGCGTTCCAGCATGGCGCATTCCTGCTGGACAGAAGTGAGCTTTCTCTGGGCTGTGAGCACTGCCTCTCGGGCAGCGTTTACTTCCTGCTGACGAGAAGCAATGGTGCCCTTGTAGGCCGCAGCCCGCTCCCGTTCCTTTTGCAGCAGTTCACCTGCCAGCTGCCAGTCTGCCTGTTTCTGCTTTTCCTCTGCAGCCAGCCCTGCCAGTTCTGCCACCTTACTAGCCAGCAGGCTATTGAGCTCCTGACGGCGGGCCAGGATTCTCTCCTTGACAGCCTTGCTCTGTTCCTGCCGTTCCTCCAGGGCCGCCACCTCACGACTGGCAGCTTCGATGTTCTGGCGAAGCCTTTCGCTCTTGCCAGCCTGTTCCTGCATGGTCTTTTCCAAGTCGATGAGCTTTTGGCCCAGTTTCTGGCGGCGGGCCTCTGCCTTGTTGACCTCAGCCTCGGCAATGAGTGCTTCCTCACGTTTTTTCTGGAGGTTCTGCTCATTTTCACTATGGCGCCGGCTTTCCCGCTGGTAATCAACAGCCAGCTGGGTGAGTCGGCATTTCTTCTGCTCCTCTGAGAGGCCGTTGTAGATGCGGGTGCGCTCTGCCTGCTGGGCCAGAGGTTCCAGCTGGTTCTCTATCTCCCGGATGATGTCCTGGACACGCACCAGATTCCCTTCCGTATCCGTCAGGCGGCGCAGGGTTTCCCGCTTGCGGGAACGATACTTGGTGATACCTGCCGTTTCCTCGAAGAACAGGCGTCGCTCCTCGGGCTTGCTATTCAGGATATCATCGATGCGGTTCTGGCCGATGATGCTCATGCCGTCATGGCCGATGCCCGTGTCCGCGAAGAGGTTGTAGATATCCTTCAGGCGGCAGCGGGAACGGTTGATGTAGAACTCGCTTTCCCCGCTGCGGTAAAGCCTGCGGGTCACCACCACTTCCCGGAAATCCACAGGCAGGGTGCCGTCATTGGCAAAGAACAGGGACACCTCTGCCAGCCCCAGGGGCTTCCTGGCGGCAGAGCCCGTGAAGATGATATCCTCAGCCCTGGCCCCGCGCAGATTGCGGACATTCTGTTCACCCAGCACCCAGCGGATAGCATCGGTGATATTGCTCTTGCCGCTGCCGTTAGGCCCTACGATGGCGGTGATGCCCGAGTCAAAATCTATGGTTATCTTATCGGCAAAGGACTTGAAGCCGTATGCCTCCAATCTTTTAAGCTGCAACTATGCCTTGCTCCCTTCAGGCTTGTGGGTTCCCAAAAACCTTTGCTTGAATTCATCTGTAGCAGCGTACTCCCGCATGAAATCAGTGAGACGGTTGTCCACCTTTGACAGGGAACGCTGCTGTCCCCAATACAGGTATACCATGACCTCCAGTTCCGGAGAAAGAGGACGCCTGACAAAGATGCTCTCCATGCTGGTGACGAAATCCGGCAGGATGGAAATCCCCTCCTGATTAGCCACCAGCTGCTTGATGGTCTTGAGCTGGGAAGTGCAGAGCAGCACATCCGGCACGAACCCCGCCTCATTGCAGCGGGCACACACTTCACGGTACTGGTAAGTGCGGGGCTGCTGCATGATGAACTTTTCTCCTGCCAGATCCTCAAAGGTGATTATCCTTTTGCCTGCCAGCGGGTGCTCCGGGTGCAGGCAGACGCTCATGGCATCCTCCATGATGGGCAGCGCATGGTCATTGTCCTCTGTGCCTCCCAGCACGATGCCGAAGTCCAGTTCCTCCAGATCTGCCCTGTTCTTCACCTCATCAGAATCGGCAAACTCCTGCACATCAAGAGTCACATCGGGAAAGGCCCGCCGGAACTTGGTGAAGAAATCCGGGAAGAGATAGGCCTCCACCATAGGTGGAATGCCAAAGCGCAGAGTCTCATGCTTATCCCGCCGGAACCTCTGCATATCCCGCCTGGCACTCTCCGCATCCTGCATGATGCGCTGAGCATGGAGCAGGAACACTTTCCCCTCCTCCGTAAGAGTGGCCCGCTTCTGGCTGCGATCAATGAGCGTCACCCCCAGTTCCGCCTCCAAAGCCTTGATGGCCTTGGTGACAGAGGGCTGGGAAACATGCAGCACCTCAGCCGTGCGCGTGAAATTTTCCAGCTCACTGATGGTGCAAAAATACTCCAGTTGCCGAAACTCCATAGAGAAATCCCCCATACATCTCATGTCTATCATCTATATAAGTGTTGTTCATTCAGTCCGTTCCATTTTATCATAGCTTCAGGTTATTGTCACCCAAAGACGAAGAAAAGCCTTTATACCCAAAAGAAAAATCCCCGCCCAATGCGAGGATTTTCATATTCGGAATCAAAACATATTCCGCCTCCAAAGTATGACGGCAGAGGATATGGATATGCCAAAGGCAATCACCATGACATACATGAACCCCTTGCCATCTTCCGCAAAGGGCACCGGCACATTCATGCCGAAGAAGCTGGACACCACCGTCGGGATAGCCAGTATGATGGTCATGGCAGCCAGGAATTTCATCACCCGGTTCTGGTTGTTGGAGATAATGGAAGTGAAGGTATCTGCCAGCCGGGCCAAGATCTTGCTGTACATCTCCACCATTTCCCGGGCCTGCTTGTTCTCGATGATGACATCCTCCAGCAGGTCCTCATCTTCTTCATACATCTTCAGAATGGGCTTCATGGCGGGATTGGAGCGCAGGCGCAGGAGCTTGTCCATGACAGCGCCATTGGAACGCAGGGCCGCATTGAAGTAAGTCAGGCCCTTCTGGAGCTCAAGGAGCCGCAGGATTTCCCTGTTGCTCATGTTGTGGCGCAGCTGCACCTCTATATCATCGGAAAGCTTGCTTATCTGCCGCAGATAGCGCAGGTAAAGGGTGGCTGACTTATAAAGTATCTGAAAAAGGAATCTTGTCTTCTTATAGGTGCGGAAGAGCTTGGCGGTACGCTCGTTGAACTCCGCCATCACGGGCGTCTCTTCCAGGCATACGGTAATGATATACTCCGTGGTGACAATGATGGCCAAAGGCAGGGCATCATAGCTTTCCTCGCCACGGCATACAGGCACGTTGGTCAGGACCATGATGGAATTGTCCTCCACGTCCGTATGGGAGCGCTCCTCATCATCCAGTGCGGAACGCAGGAAGTCCGGCTCAACCTCCGTCAGGTTGCTGACCACCTTCAGCTCATAGGGAGTAGGGTCAATGATATTGATCCAGGCTCCCTTCTCCAGAGTCTTCAGGCTCAGTTCCTGCAAGGGGCCGCTTTCAGCGGACTTGTAGATTTGCAGCATGGGCTGTCTCCTTTCTCATAGGAAAGAACCCGCCCCAAACTGCACCAGCGCAAAGCTAAAAGACCACGGCCAGTGTAGGAAGGGCAGACCTCCCCTTATTCGTATGTATGTTCCATCGCTTCGGGTCTGCCGAACTAGGGTGATCATCCATGCTCCTCACCAGCCTTTCAGTGCGTCCTTAAAATTTCCGAATTATATTATACAACCTTAATTTATTTTTTTCCAGAAAAAAAGCTGAGACACTTTCCTCCCACAAACAAAGGGTGCTGCACGTTTCGTTGCGCACAGCACCCTTCACCATAAAAAGCCGTCATTTAGTCAGCTTGTAATACTTCTTCTTGCCCTTCTTTACAATAGCAGCACCATCATTGAAGTCCCCAGCCTGCAGCACGTAGTCAATATCCGTAACCTTGCTGTCGTTGAGGCTCAAGCCATTCTGCTGTATCAAGCGCTTGCCTTCCCCTTTGGAAGCGAAGACTCCACCTGCCACCAGGGCATCAAGCAGCTTGTCTCCTGCTTCGGCTGCCACAGTAGGCATATCGGCCACATTTCCTGCACCACCGAAAAGGGCTTCGGCAGACTGCTTGGCTTTCCTGGCCTCTTCTTCGCCATGAACAATCTTTGTGACTTCATAGGCCAATACAGCCTTGGCTTCATTAGCCTGCTGATCCTTCATGGCACCTAAGCGGCGCACCTCATCCATAGGCAGGAAGGTGAGCAGAGACAGGCATTTCTCCACATCTGCATCATCCACGTTGCGCCAGTACTGATAGAATTCATAGGGAGAAGTCTTCTCCGCATCAAGCCAGAGAGCCCCGCCGGCAGTCTTGCCCATCTTCTTGCCATCACTCTTGGTCAGCAGCTTGTTGGTGAGACCATAAACAGGGGTACTGAGCTTGCGACGGCAGAGCTCAACACCAGCGATGATGTTGGACCACTGGTCATCGCCACCCATTTCCAGCTTGCAGCCATAGCGGCGGTTCAGTTCCAGGAAGTCATAGGCCTGCATGATCATGTAGTTGAATTCCAGGAAGGTCAGGCCTTTCTCCCAGCGCTGCTTATAGCACTCGGCAGACAGCATGCGGTTTACAGTGAAGTCTGCGCCAACTTCGCGCAGGAGCTCGATATAATTGAGCTTCCTGAGCCAGTCGCCGTTGTTCACCATCAGAGCCTTGCCATCAGAGAAATCGATGAAGCGGGCAATCTGCTTTTTGAAGCATTCACAGTTGTGCTCAATGATTTCATCCGTCAACATCTGGCGCATATCCGTACGGCCGGAAGGATCACCCACGGTGCCGGTGCCACCGCCCACCAGGCAGATGGGACGATGACCTGCCCGCTGCATGTGAGCCATGGCCATGAGCGCTATGAAATGACCCGCATGCAGGCTGTCAGCAGTGGGATCAAAACCTATATAAAAGGAAACCTGCTCCTCATCAAACAGTTTCCTCAGTTCCTCCTCATTGGTGCACTGGGCTACAAAGCCGCGTTCTTTCAAAATGTCAAATACGTTAGACAACCAACTCGCTCCTTTATCTTATGATTAACTCCAGCAGTAATTCATTATTCCTGCAAGGGAAACAAAAATTTTAACGGCCTTTGCCTACTCCACCGCCACGCTCAGGGGCGTCTGAAACGGGTTCAGTTTTTTGGGGCTGAGGCTTCGGTTCCTGCTTATCCTGAGCGGGAACATTCTGACCGCCCTTCACTGGAGCTTCTTCAACTTTTTCTTTAGGATTATTATCCTTCTTTAATTCTGACGGCTTCTGCTTGACGGTTATCTTTTCGTCATCTTCAAGCTCTCCCACAGAATCATCTTTCCCAGCGGCGCTGCCATCAAAGTTTTTTGCTGGCGTAGTGGCAAGGGCTTTGGACATAAAAGCCTTCCAGATTTCTGCAGGTGTCTGTCCGCCAGTCATGTTGTGGAGGGAAGTGTTATTATCATTTCCCACCCAGACGCCAGCTACCAAATCAGGAGTATAACCTACAAACCAAGCATCATGATAGTCATTGGTTGTGCCTGTCTTTCCTGCAGCAGGACGGCCAATATTGGCATGGGTGCCTGTGCCTTTCTGAATGACCGTCTGGAGCATGCTGGTAAGTTCTGCCGCGCTGTTTTCACTGATGACACTGCGCTGCCGTTCCTCAGCCTGTTCGATGACTTTGCCATTCCTGTCAAGCACTTTGACAATAACCACCGGCTCTACATGAATGCCCTTGTTGGCAAAAGTTCCATAAGCACTGGTGAGTTCCAAAGGCGTGACACCTTTGGTAAGCCCCCCCAATGCCGTAGCCAGATTGCGGTCATTTTGTGCACCTTCAAGCACAAAAGTGGTAATGCCCATTTCCTGTGCATAATAGATAGGTTTGTCAATCCCCAGCTTCTGGGCAATCTTTACCGTGGGCACATTAAGTGAATTGCGGGCTACTTCCCGCAGGGAAACCTTGCCATTGAAAGTGCGGTCATAGTTCTGCGGTTCCCAATCCCCCACTTTTACAGGACTGTCGTTAATGACCGTATTGGGCGTGAAGTTATTTTCCAAGGCCGCTGCAAAGACAAAAGGCTTGAAAGCAGAACCGGGCTGCCTTTCTGCCATAGTAGCGCGATTGAACTGATCCGTACCGCGGCCCCCAACCATAGCCTTCACATGGCCATTGTGGGGATCTATAGCCACCAGAGCCCCCTGAGGCTGCTCTATGCCATTTCCATCCTTGTTATAAAGGGGCAGATTTTTCATGGCTTCTTCCGCCGCCCTCTGCATGTCCATGTCAATGGTAGTATAAATCTTCAAACCATCTTTATAGACTGCATCTGCACCATACTTGTCAATGAGTTTCTGAGTGACATAGTCAATGAAATACGATGCTTCATTGGTGTCGGTATTCTTCGTCGCCTTCACCAGTTTCATTTCCTCTTTTTTGGTTTTTGAAGCCTGGGATGCGTTGATGTAGCCATACTTTTCCATCTGATCCAGCACCACGGATTTACGCTCTTCAGCGGCCTGGAGATTGCTGGTAGGAGAATAGTAATTGGGGCTTTTGGGAATGCCTGCCAGCATGGCACATTCGTTCAGATCCAAATCCTCAACATTCTTGCCAAAATAGGTCTTGGCAGCGGCCTGAACACCATAGGCACCCTGGCCAAAATAAATCTGATTCAGATAAAGCTCCAGAATCTCCTGCTTGGTGTACTGACGCTCAAGCTGCAAAGCCAGGAAAACTTCCTGAACCTTGCGTTTCAGCGTACGGTCCTGGGTAAGATAAGCATTTTTAGCCAACTGCTGGGTAATGGTGGAGCCGCCCTCTGAAATGCTCTGTCCCCGCAAGTTAGACCAGAGTGCCCGCATGATGCCGCGGGGATCCACGCCCATGTGTTCGTAAAAACGGTTATCCTCCACTGCTACAAAGGCATTCTGCAGATCCTTGGGCACCTGGGAAATCTTTACAGGCATGCGGTTTTCCGTAGCATGTACATTGGCAATCTCGTTGCCATTGATGTCGTAAATCTGGGATGACGCCGGCGGCTGGATATCACTGGCCAAATCCGGCTTGGTATTCATGCTGGCGGTAAGGAAACCACAGCCTATTCCGGTTACCATAACCAAGACCACGACTATGAAGCCCAGGAAGATACGCCCGGCAGAGCTGCCTTTTTTCTTGGCAGGCCTGCGCTTCTGCTGTTTTGTATTTGAACTTTTGTCCATAAGCAGCCTCCTTAAACAATATGCCTTTTATTATACACCACTGCATAAGAGAAAAGCTACCTTTATTCATTTCAAATTGACAACTGTTGCCCCTGTACCGCCCTCAGTGATATCCGCAAAGGCATAGGAGAGCACGTTTCTGTGGCCCTTGAGATAAGCCTGGACCCCTTTGCGCAAGGCACCAGTGCCTTTGCCATGTATGATCAGCACCTGGCTCAGGCCAGCCATGACAGCATCATCAAGGAATTTGCCTATGATAAGTTCCGCCTCGTCAACCATCATGCCACGGATATCTATCTCCCTGCCGATATTGGCAGTCTTCTGGAGAAAGCCGGCACTCTGGCGATTCTTGTTCCTGACAATCGGAGCAGATGCCTTTTCCTCCTGGCTGCCATGAGCCACAAAGGTACACTTTGAAGCCTTGACTTTGGTACGCAGACTGCCCAGCTGCACCTCAAGCTCGCTGCCGCTGACTTCCAGCACAGTCCCCTTCTGGTCCAGACTCTTTACATAGACGGTGTCTCCTGTCCGGATCGTCTTGATGTCTACAGGCTTTCCCACGCCCTTTTGGGCCATGATGCCAGGGTTTGCCTTGGCCGATGCTTCCGTAAGTCTGGCACGAGCCTCCTGGATAGCCTGCTGTCGTTTCTTGATGCCCATATCCTGGAACTGTTCCTTCAGTTCCTTGATGATTTCCTCGGATTCCCGGCGTGTACGGCGTATCATGGCCGCGCTCTGCTCACGTGCCTTGCGTATGATCTCGCCCTTCTGCCTGGAGATTTCCTCCTTGGTGCGTTCCACCTTCAGCTGCAGGGCAGTAACCCGCTGCTGCCTTTCCATGATGTCGGCATTGCGCTGCTCATACATCATCTTTTCCTGTTCCAGCTCATTGACGACTTTCTCGAACTGGGCATGGTCAGCCTCCACCAGCTGCTTGGCCCTGAGAATCAAGGCTTCGGAAAGCCCCAGGCGACGACTGATAGCAAAGGCGTTGCTAGCACCGGGAGTGCCCAGAAGCAGCCTGTATGTCGGCCGCAGGGTCTTCACGTCAAACTCCACACAGGCATTCTCAATGCCAGTACGGCTATAGGCAAAGGTCTTTAGCTCTGAATAATGCGTAGTAGCCACGGTGGTGGTGCCGATTTCCAGCAGCCGCTCCAGAATGGACATGGCCAGGGCAGCCCCCTCCTCCGGGTCCGTACCCGCCCCCAGCTCATCCAGCAGCAACAGATCCTCTTTCTCCACCTGCCCCAAGATCTTCACAATATGGGTCATATGGGCGGAGAAGGTAGACAGGCTCTGCTCTATGCTCTGCTCGTCACCGATATCAGCATAGACATTCTGATATATGGCCAGCTCGGAGTCAGGGGCCGTGGGAAGATACAGGCCTGACTGGGCCATCAGCACCAAAAGCCCCAATGTCTTCATGCTGACGGTCTTGCCGCCGGTATTTGGTCCCGTGACCAGCAGCATGCTATAGTCCGTCCCCAGCACAATATCTATGGGCACCACTTTTTCCCTGTCAATCAGCGGATGACGGGCCTGCTTCAGGACAGTGCGCCCCTCATCATTGAGCTTGGGGCGGCTTGCTTCCATCTCCCTGGCCAGCTTGGCCTTGGCAAAGGTAAAATCAATTTCCGCCAAAATCTCGCAGTTGTTCTCCAAATCCTCATGATGACGCAGGATTTCCTGAGAAAGCTGCTTCATCAGGCGGTTCATTTCCTGCTGCCTGGCCAGAGTCAACTGCTTCACATCATTATTCATCTCCACCACAGCCATAGGCTCGATGAAGAGAGTAGCGCCACTGGCAGACTGATCATGGACGATACCTGGGAAGTGGGAACGATATTCCTGCTTCACAGGAATAACATAGCGCTCATCACGGACAGTGACGATGGCATCCTGGAAATACTTCTGATACTCTGCAGAATGCAGGATACCTGACATCCTGTCCTTTATGTGAGCCTGAGTAGCCCTCAGTTCCCTGTTGATGCGCCTGAGTTCCACGCTGGCATCCTCGCGGATATTGCCGTGCTCATCAATGGTATTTTCCAGATGGCGTTCCAGTTCCCCCAGGATTTCCATGCCCCGGGCCAGTTCCTTCAGGACAGGCACTTCAAGAGAAAGATCCCGGAAGAAATATTTCACATTGCGCATGGCATACATGGTGCTGCGCACCTCTACCAGTTCGCCCAGGTCTAAAGTAGCGCCCAGCTCCACCTTGCGGAGACTGGAAGTAATATCCCTGATGCCCCCCAGGGGCGGGGCCGTAGTCTCAAATATCTCCACAGCTTCATCGGTCTCTGCCAGCCAGCCGGATACTTCATCAAAGTCCGAACTTGGCAGCAGGCTCTTCGCCAGCTTCTTGCCCAGATTAGAACTGGCGCAACCGATAAGCATGGCCTTTATCTTGTCATATGCTAATGTTTTGAAGGCTTCTTGTTCCATTTTCCTCTTTACCCCAATAATTTATCAAGATGGTCGATTTGCATAGGCTTCATTGTACCATAAAACATAAAAATAGGCACGGTACTTTAATCCGTGCCTATAAATCATTTTCCTGGGAATCCTTGCGCCAGCCTGTCTGCTATGCTTCTGCCTGCCAGTTCTGCCAGGATTTCCACCTTTTTCGCTTTTCTTAAGAGTAGCGCTTTTATTTCAGCTTCCATCATATCCAATACCTTGTCCACCGCTGCGTATACCTTGTCCCTTTCCTCCATGGCAACCTTCTGGGTATAGAAAGAGAGCCTGCCTGTGCAGCTGGTCTCTCCTCTGGTCAGGCCGAAGAAAAGCCGCTGCCTGTCAGCACTGAAATCACCAAAGGCGGCCAGCTGGCCAAAGGAATCGGCCAATATCTCATCCAAAGCATGATTCTTCATGCCACCCAAAAGGCGCAAAGTCTCATAATGGGCACATTCGTGCGCCCGTCGCAAGCGATAGGAGCGCTCCAGCCAGTCCCCCGCCCCCAGCCCCAGCCTGGTAGCGGGAATATTGCTGTAGGGAGCGCGGTTCAGCAACAAGAGACGGTGATGGAAGATATTCTCTGCCTTAGCCTCTATTGTGAAGGCGTTCACCGTCAGAGGCAGTTCCCGTTTTTCCTCCCGTCCGCTCATGAGGGCGTCCATAGCGCGGAAGTCCTCATGACTGCTGGTGGAGATGACAGGCAGCCGCCCTCCCAGAGTCTGGGCAAAGGAAATACCCAGCCCTTCTTCATCCTCCCAGCTGAAATCTAAGGCGGGAAGACTTAGTCCGTCTATCAAGAAATCCAGCACGGTCCGACCCGCTGCCTCCTGCCACTTAGAAACGAAAGCTTCATCAGGCATGGGCAAGAAGGGAACCTCCTCCGGGATTTCATAAGCGTGCTGCAGGTATTCTTCTGCGGTCTGCCTTTGAGCCAAGCAAAGCGTGTCAATTTTCATTTGCCATCTCTTCCCTTATCTGTTGTACCGTACGACTAATAATCACTTGTTCACACTGCCTACAGCACTTTACAACTTTTAGACAAACAAAGATCGCTTACCTATTTTCTATGAATTCCACCCGTACCCGATTTTTTCCTTCTTCATAGGCATAGGAAAAACCGGCTGCTCTCTTTTTCAGCAGGGTAATCCCCATGTGCTCCATTTCCTCCGAATCATCTTCGCTCTCCGCTATGAAGGGATCGTAGGCTGCGCCACCGCTGACGACCTCCACCACGATGCGGTCCATGGCTTGGGCATAGGTAATGTCCAACCTGAGTTCCACCACTTCCCCGTCATTGAAGCTCCCTCGCCAAAACTCATATATAAGTTCCTCACCAGAAAGTTGCAACTGATAGGCCATAGACGCGCCTATGCCATATTTCTCTGCGAAATTCCAGATACCGCCCTGCAGCTGCATCAAGTCGAACTCTGACCGCCTGGTAATCTCATAGCTGAAGAACGTATGCTTGCGGATAAAGGCAATCGTCTTATCTCTCCTGGGTTGCTCAAAAATTTCCTTTGGTGTCCCCTGTTCATAGATGCCCCGGTCCGCAAAGAACAGGATGCGGTCTGACACTTCCTGGGCAAACTTCATCTCATGGGTGACGATGAGCATAGTCAGCCCCTGCTTGGCCAGCATGCGGATAACCGCCAGCACCTCGGCCACCATCGTAGGGTCCAAAGCGCTGGTCGGCTCATCCAGCAGCAGAACTTTGGGATCCATCATGAGGGAACGGCATATGGCGATACGCTGCTGCTGCCCGCCGGAAAGGACCCCCGGTAAGACCCTGGCCTTAGCGGCAAGGCCCACCTGATTGAGCAGCCCCATGGCCTTCTCCTCCGCCTCCTTGCGCTCCATGCCCAAAAGCATGGTGGGAGCCAGGCAGAGATTGTCCAGCACATTGTAATGGGAAAACAGGTGGAATTTCTGGAAAACCATGCCCATCTGACGACGGATGGTGTCCACATCCGCCCCTGGGGCTGTGATTTCCTGCCCGTCAATAGTGATGCTGCCTGCATCAGGCACCTCCAGCAGATTCAGGCAACGCAGGAAGACACTCTTGCCACAGCCAGAGCCACCGATAATGGCGATGCGCTCACCTTCCCTGACACTTAAATCCACCTTGCTCAGCACCTGCAAATCCCCAAAGGCTTTGGAAAGCCCCTGTACTTCAAGTATCCCCATTTATTCCTCCACCGCTCTTCTCTCACGCCATTCCAGCCAGGCAAATACCCCATATACGCAATAAGACATGACGATATAGATGGCCATGCCGCCCAGCATGGTAATCATGGGCTGCATGGTGCGGGAGGCCGTATTGTATATGACACGGGTAAGATCTGTGATAGTCACATAGCCTACTACGCTGGTCCACTGAATCAGGTTCACAATGGTAGACTGGTAGACAGGCCGGGCAATCTGCACCATCTGCGGCAGTGTCACCAGGCGAAAGGCCTGCACTCTGGAAAACCCCAGCGTGCGCGCTGCCTCTACCTGCCCGTGATCTGTAGCCTGGATGGCGGAGCGCAAAAGCTCTGCCACATGAGCCGCTGTATGAAAAGAAAAAGCCAGGATAGCCACCACCACGGGAGACAAGCCACTCTGAGCCAAGACTCCATAAAAGAGCAACATCAAAAGCATCAGTACCGGACATCCCCGCACCAAAGCAATGTAGCCCATGGCCAATAGACGCAGGAGGCGTTTTTTCCCCATGCGGAAAAAGCAGATCAGTGCTCCCAAGAGCGTTCCTGCCAGCAGGGATACCAGAGAAATCTCCACCGTCACCCCAATGCCCTTGCCAATAGTTATCCAGGCATCATTGGCAATAAAAATCTGATAAAGCTTCTCCATCTTCCATCCTCCCAAGCATAGACGGTTTGCCTACATATGATTGCTGCAACAAACAAAACACCGAACATTCTCGATATAAATCCTCAAAAATGTTCGGTGCTTTTGATAACAACTTCTTACTTCTTCACTGCCAGGTGGACAATCTCATCCTTATAGTAAGGCACAGTGGTTGCTGCCCCTTTGGGAAGATCAAAATCCTTAGGACGAACATTGAACTTATCCTCAGGAATCACAGCCCAAAAGATTACATCCACAGTCTTGCCAGAAAGAGCAGCTGCCCTTGCGCCGCTGTCCACCTGTACGATTTCTATATTTCTCTGCAACCGCTTGCTCACCTCTGAGAGCACTGCCGTATTAAAGCCTGCAGGCTTGCCATCTGCCAATACCAGGTCAATGGGAGGAAGGTCGCCAGTGACTGCTACCTTGAGAATGCGGCGTCCCTCTGCCTTTTCCAGTTCCACAGCGTGTGGTTCCTCGCCTGCCTTCACATCCTTGATATATTCCTGGACCAGCTTGTCCAATGTGCCGTCATCCTTCATGGTGCTGATAGCCTTGTTCATTTCCTCCAGCAGTTCTTTATCCTCTTCCCTCACTGCACAGCAGAAGCCATCTTCCAGTTTCACCTTCTTGAAATCAGTCTGGGCAAACTTGTCATTCCTGGCCAGGAGATAGTCCGACACACACTGATAGGTGCTCATCTCATCAATGCTCCTGGATTCTAGCCCCATCTGCATGGAGTTAAGATTGTCATAGTAAGTTATGTCATACACCATATTATCAGGGAAACCACCTCTTTGCCCTACTTCCTTCATCAGCTCCGCCTGCTGCTGCTCACTGATGTTCATGTTCGTCAGCATGCCCAGCTTTAAAGGCTTGCCTCCGGAGCTCTTATGGGGATCATCAGTAGGACCGCACCCTGCCAGCATGGTTCCAGCCAAGGCACATCCCAAAAGCAGGGAAACAACCTTTTTCATGTTCAGCTTCACATTCATGGTTTTTACATCCTTTCCTGAAAAAGCCAGACCAATCCCTGTATAGTATATTTCTTTGTCTTGGTTTATTTCTCCATGTTTATGGATTTTCCTGCAATGCACAAAAAAGCTCCCGTCAAAGACGAGAGCTCATCATTAGATATTACAGGACACCACGGAAATAATGTCCTCTGGTTATATCCTTTCCCTCCTGCTGCTCAATATAAGCCTGCTGTGCTTCATCCAGGTCTTCGGGCATGCCCATGACCTTCTTGTAAGCCCGGGTGATATTCTTCAGCTCCTGCGGCGCCAGGTACTTGCCCTCAATGCGCAGGGTGACAAGGCCTGCAGGCAGGAATTTCATGGCATGGGGCAGCATGGACAAAGTCTTGCTGTTCAGTACATGCATGTGGCAGTACTGATCCATCACCAGCGGGAACAGGGCTTCCTTGCGGTCCTTCAGGAAGTACCTTCCCTTGGTGCAAGGCTGGCTGCAAGGCTTTTTGCCTGCACCGCCCAGGAAGCTGCCTGTCACGCAGTACTCGGAAACCATCAGTTCCAGCCTGCCATGCACAATAGCAGCCAGCGGTATGGCGCTTTCTTTGGCCAGCTTCTTCATCTGCCCCTCATTAAGCTCCGGTGACAGGGTAGCTTCCACCACGCCCAGCCCCTGCAAGGCGGAAAGGGCTATCTTGTTATAGGAAATAAGAGAGTAATCAGCATGGATGGGGAAATCTGTCATCTTCCTCACCAAGGACAGGGTACCTATATTATGCACATGGACAGCATCAGGGGGGAATTCCTTGCAGCTGTTGAGGAGGTTTTCCACAGATTTTTGGGCATTCATCTTGAGTATCCTGGGAGTGTTGATGTCAAAGCGAACCCCCGCTTTTCTTGCCAAATCCCAGGCTTTTCTGTAGACCTCATCACTCAGATGGCTGTGGTGGTAGCTTTCTCCACCAAAAAGGATGCCATCCGCCCCCCCTTCAATAGCCGCTTCCATCTGTGCCAAAGAATCCACGCTGACCATCAGACGGGACTGGCGAAGATTGCCACGTTGTTCACAGGCAGGCCAGCTTTCCTTGCCGTCCAGGGGCGGGTAATTGTAAGGAGGCAGCTCTGCCAGGCGCTGCTGCTCCAGCGCCTCTGCAGCTTTGCGGCGGGCTTCGTTGATCTCGCTCATGGGCACCATGACAGCGCCCTCTATGTGGCATACAAGTTCCTGCAAGGCAAAGACAGAAGTTCCCAGGCGGTCAACCTGCTTGCGGATAATTTCTTCGGTCAAAGGCCGCTTCAAGGCAGGCTCTGCCAGGAACTCTGTGACGGCAGAAGCCGTATGGCCCTCTCCATCCGTAAAGACAATGGAAAGCGGCTTGCCCTCAGCGGCAAAGACTTCTGCCTTGATGCCTATGCGGCGTATGGGGGCGCCGCTTTTATAGCTTTCCTTGGCCTTCTCCATGAGGGCGGCATCATATACCTTGAAGAGACGGTCATGAGCGTGCACTGCTTTTGACAGGGCAAATCTCACCACATCCCCGGCTTCACCCCTGGCAATAACCTGGCCACTATCTGACCAAAGTTCCTTGATGTCGGCTGTGACCCTGCCTCCCACCTTCACCCAGAAATCCACCTGGTCACCGACGGCCAAAGGCCCGGCAAGCTTGACTGTCACCTGGCCGGACTGGCGGTCATAGCTTTCCACACGCCCCACCATGAGCCCACGATTATTGGGACGGCGGTCGCTCATCATATCCTTGCCGGGACGGTCCAGCAGATAAGCGGTAGTGAAATCACGGTTGAAAATCTGCGCCAGGTTATCCCTTTCCTGCTGGGTCACCAGATAGCCTTCACCTGCATAGTGACGGTCAATGGCTTCACGATAGGTGCTGACCACCGTGGCCACATACTCGGGACGCTTCATGCGGCCTTCTATCTTCAAGGAAGCCACTCCGGCCTCAATCAGTTCCGGGAGAACTTCAATGGTATTCATGTCCCTGGGAGACAGCAGATACTTGCCTGCCTTGTCGCCCAAAACATCATTGCCGTTCTCATCAACCAGATCATAAGGCAGGCGGCAGGGCTGGGCACAGCGGCCACGATTGCCGCTGCGCCCGCCAATCATGCTGCTCATGAGGCACTGGCCGGAATAGCACACGCAGAGAGCCCCGTGCATGAATACTTCTATTTCCACCTGTGAGTGACTGCATATATAGCGGATTTCCTTCAAGGAAAGCTCCCTGGACAACACAACCCGGGTAAACCCCAGCTCCTGCAAGGCCAATACACCTTCCAGGCTGTGCACTGTCATCTGGGTGCTGGCATGCAGGGGCAGTTCAGGCACCGTCTCCCGTGCGATTTTTGCCACGCCCAAATCCTGCACCAGCACCGCGTCTGCTCCTGCCTCATACAGGAATCTCAGATAATCCCGCAGAGCAGGCAATTCCTCGTCCCCTACAATGGTATTGACGGTCACATTGATGAGCACTCCACGCAGATGAGCAAAACGGACAGCATCTTTCAGCCCCTCTTCATCAAAATTACTGGCATAAGCCCTGGCTCCAAACATATTGCCTGCCAGATAGACGGCATTGGCACCGCTTTCCACGGCTGCCACCAGTGCTTCACGGCTGCCTGCCGGCGCTAATAATTCAACCACTTGCTTTCCTCTACTTTCATAAATGGCTATGTCAAAAGCTGCGCTTTCTTGACCAAGGGCAGCTTCCCTGAATCTATACATATAAGTGATATTCTAGCACAAAACTCCCCATAATTACAAAGGGCAGGTACATTTTTCGTACCTGCCCCATATTATTCCCACCTGAAATTATTCCGGCAAAACTTCCAGCCAATACCCATCAGGATCTGAAATGAAGTAAATCCCCATGGCCTCATTTTCATAGCAAATGCAGCCCATTTCCTTGTGCCTGGCATGAGCAGCTTCATAATCATCCGTCGTGAAGGCCAGATGGAACTCATTTTCACCCAGATTGTAAGGCTCAGTACGGTCTTTCAGCCAGGTAAGCTCCAGCAGGTGGTGGCTCTTGTGCTCGTCTCCCAGATAAACCAGGATAAAGCCATCTCCTTCCAGACGACGGACTTCCTTCAGCCCAAGGGCTTCCTCATAGAACTTCATGCTGCGCTCCAAATCCAGCACGTTAAGGTTATTGTGTGCAAATCTGAACATCTTCGCCAGCCTCCTGTTTTACACCTACAATTTATGAATCCAAAGCAAACTTCACAGCAGCCTTGGTGCCCGGCCTGAGGTTGAAGGACAGGTCTGAGGGTATGGAAATTTTCACTACCCGTCTGTCATCTTCGCTGCCATCAGCCTCTTTGGGTTCCGTATTCTGGGCAGCCTCCTCTTTTTCCTCCCCAGTCTCCTGTATTTCCTGCACAGTGCCGGAAAGTTCGTGGCCTTCTACCTCATAACTGGCAAACTGGCCCAGGCGGACCCTTTCCAATTGCTCCGGAGTAAGCCTGGCCTCCAGCCAGATACTGCCAGCATCACCAATTCGGACAATAGTCTGGCCTGCTTTTACCTCGCTGTCTTCTTTGATATCCGTGTAGTAAAGTGTCCCTGCCACCGGCGCCACAATCTCCGTGGCCTGTGAATCCTGCTTTGCATTATTGAGAGCCGCCTGAGCCTGCTTGAGCTGCAGTTCTGCCTGCTCAATGATCTTAGGGTCCGTAGGCTGGGTCATAGTGCGATAGCTGGGAGTCGGTGCTGCGCTCTGTGAGGCTGCTGCCTGAGCCGCAGCGTATTCAGCTGCCGCCTCATCGCGCTTCATAGCACTGATAGCTCCCATCTCAAAGAGCTCGTTCATACGCTGCATGCGGGCAGCGGCGCTGGCCAGGTTCTGCTGGGCAGCGGGATTGTAGCCGCCGCCGCTGTCATAGGTGGGTACAGTAACGGTCTGCCCCTGCTTCAGCTGCTCCAGGTTTTTCTCTGACAGCTCTACTGTCTGCTCCAGCTGCCTGATATCTTCCTCAGTGACGTTCACCGCCACTCTGGCAATGACCTGTCCGGCTTCCACATGGGCTCCATCTTCCACCAGTATTTCCGTCACCTTGCCCGCCGCCTTAGACTTTACCCCCACCAGCTGGCTTTCAACCTTGGCATCATAGACAGTCATGGCAGACCTGCCACTGTGCAGATAGTACATGACTCCGGCACATAGCAACGCCACCAGGATAAGTCCCAGAACGCCGTATTTCAACAGGTATTGAACTTTTTCTGTAATGTCTTCTTCTGATGAGTTTTTTTCAATCAATTTTTCTTCTGCCACTGATGCTTCCCCCATGGGCAAAAAGCCCTCCCCGAGGGGAGGACTTGCCTGATGTTATTCGTTGACACCCAACTGAGCTCTTACTATTTCAGCTGCTTTCACAAAGGCCTTGGGCAGGGATTCCGGATCCTTGCCGCCAGCCTGGGCCATGTCGGGACGGCCGCCGCCGCCGCCGCCGATGACCTTGGCAGCTTCCTTGATGATCTTGCCGGCATGGACGCCCTGCGCCACAGCTTCCTTGGAAGCCTTGACCACCAGGTTGACCTTGTCATCATTCACGCAGGCCAGCACCACCACGGCACGCTCCACCTTGGTGCAGGCAAGGTCAGCCACATTGCGCAGCTCGTCCATATTGGCAGCTTTGGCCACACCGGACATGAAGTTGACCTGGCCGATCTCCCTGAGGCCGGCAAAGAGCTTCTGGGCTGCAGCCTTCTCGCGCATCTCAGCCACCTTGTCAAGCTCTGCCTGCATCTGCTTCTGCTCAGCAAGCAGCTTGTCCACCTGAGCAGAAAGCTCGGTCTCGCTGGTCTTCAGCTTGGCAGCTACCTCGGTGAGGGTTGCCATCTTGCCGTTGGCATAGTCAAGGGCAGCCTTGCCGGTGATGGCCTCGATACGGCGCACGCCGGAAGCCACACCCGTCTCGCTGATGATCTTGAACATGCCGATCTGGCCCACATTCTTCACATGGGAACCGCCGCAGAGTTCCATGGAGAACTCAGGCACCTTCACCACGCGCACCACATCGCCGTACTTCTCGCCAAAGAGGGCCATGGCGCCGGCTTCCTTGGCCTCGTCAAGGCTCATGTGGGAAATCTCCACATCCTGGCCCTTGAGGATCTCGCTATTCACCAGTTCCTCCACATCGGAGAGCTGCTGGGCACTGACAGGCTCGAAGTTGGTGAAGTCGAAGCGCAGGCGGTCAGGAGTTACGGAAGAACCTGCCTGATTGACCTGGTCGCCCACTACCTTCTTCAAAGCTGCCTGCAGCAGATGGGTAGCAGTATGGTTGCGGGCAGAGGAAAGCTTCTTGGCCTGATCCACCTGGATCTTCACCGTCTCGCCCACCTTCAGCTGGCCTTCCTCTACATAGGCCTCATGGTAGACAGTGCCGTCTGGCAGCTTCTTGGCATTCTCAGCCCGGACACGGCCAAACTCGGAAATCAGCAGGCCTTCGTCGCCCACCTGTCCGCCGCCTTCAGCGTAGAAGGGAGTCTTGTCCAGGATGATGCCTGCCTCTTCGCCGTCCTGGAGCTCGTCCACCAGCACGCCGTCCTTCCAGATGGCCACCACCTTGCCTTCAGTGGCAGTTTCATCCACCAAGAGCTTGCTTGTATCCAGCTTGGAAAGGTCGGGCACAGCCACACGCTGGTTCTCGGCCCGGGCATTGCGGGCACGGGTGCGCTGCTCCTCCATGGCCTTGTCAAAGCCATCCTTATCCAGCTTCAAGCCCTGCTCATGGAGAATCTCCTCCGTAAGCTCCCAGGGGAAGCCGTAGGTATCATAAAGACGGAAACCGACCTCGCCGGCCAGCTCCTCCTTCTTATCAGCCTTGACCTTCTCGATCTCCTCAGTGAGAAGCGCCATGCCCTGCGCCAGAGTGGCTGCAAAGCGGTCCTCCTCCAGGCTGATGACCTTCTTGATGTAGTCCTGCTTGGCCACCAGTTCGCCAAAGTCGCTGGCCACACCGTAAATGTCCACCACGGCCTGCACAGCACCTTCCAGGAACTTGTCCTTGATACCCAGCATGCGGCCATGACGGATGGCGCGGCGCAGGATGCGGCGCAGCACATAGCCACGACCTTCATTGGAAGGCAGGATGCCATCCATGATCATGATAGCCATGGAGCGGGCATGGTCGGCAATGACTTTCAGGGAAACGTCCTTGGCCTCATCTTCGCCGTACTTCACGCCGGAAACCTTGGAGGCGTACTCAATGATGGGGAACAACAGGTCAGTCTCGAAGTTGGTCTTCTTGTTCTGCACCACGGAAGCCAGACGCTCCAGACCGCAGCCCGTATCGATGTTCTTATGGGCCAGGGGCTTGTACTCCCCGTCCTCGGTGCGGTCGTACTGGGTGAACACCAGGTTCCAGATTTCAAGGTAACGGTCGCAGTCGCAGCCTACAGCACAGGTAGGCTCGCCGCAGCCGCGCTCCTCGCCCAGGTCGATGTAGATCTCGGAGTCCGGGCCGCAGGGACCGGGGCCGATTTCCCAGAAGTTGTCCTCCATCTTCACGATGTGATCCTGGGGGAAGCCCGGCTGGGACTTCCAGATTTCGATGGCCTCATCGTCATCGGGGTAGACAGTCACCCAGAGCTTCTCCTTGGGCAGTTCCACCACTTCCGTCAGGAACTCCCAGGCCCAGGGAATAGCCTCACCCTTGAAGTAATCACCAAAGGAGAAGTTGCCCAGCATCTCAAAATAAGTCTGATGACGCGCCGTGCGGCCCACGTTCTCGATATCGCCGGTACGCACGCAGCGCTGGCAGGTGGTCACCCGGGTGCGGGGTGGCTTCATCTTGCCCGTGAAGAAGGGCTTCAGAGGCGCCATACCGGCACCAATCAGGAGCAGGGTGGGATCATCCTGCGGAATCAGGGAAAAACTGGGCAGGCGCAGATGGCCTTTTTTCTCAGAAAAGAACTGCAGATAAGCCTCACGCAGTTCATTGCCACTCATGTACTTCAAACAAATCTACCCCCATATAAGGATTTATGTGCTATGCAGAGCATTTAAGCCTGTTAATCGCTAGTTAATTAGTATACCATCTATCCTTAAATCTGTCCAATTCATACAAAAAAATGATGGCAAACAAAAACAGGCTATAAAAGAATCTGTACCATCCTTTACAGCCTGTCCATAGCTTCATCTTTTGCTTGTGGCCTGCCCTGAACTACGGGCAGCCATCATCAAAGTCCTGCTTCTTTTTTCAGGAGTTCTGCCTTATCAGTCTGCTCCCAAGGAAGTTCCACATCGGTGCGCCCAAAGTGGCCATACGCAGCAGTCTGACGATAGATGGGACGGCGAAGGTCCAGCATCTTGATGATGCCTGCAGGACGCAGGTCGAAGTGCTTCCCTACCAGTTCCTCAATCTTCTCCTCTGCCACCTTGTTGGTGCCGAAGGTGTCCACCATGACGGACACGGGACGAGCCACGCCGATGGCGTAAGCCAGCTGGATCTCGCACTTGTCAGCCAGCCCAGCAGCCACGATGTTCTTGGCCACATAGCGGGCAGCGTAGGCAGCACTGCGGTCCACCTTCGTGGGATCCTTGCCGGAGAAAGCTCCGCCGCCATGGCGTGCCCAGCCGCCGTAGGTGTCCACGATAATCTTGCGGCCTGTGAGGCCGGAGTCTCCCTGAGGGCCGCCGATGACGAATTTGCCAGTGGGATTCACGAAGATACGGGTATCATCCTTCAGGAGTTCTGCAGGCACCACAGGCTTGATAACCTGCTCGATAAGGTCCTTCCTGATCTGTTCCAGCGTAACCTCTTCATCGTGCTGAGTGGAAATGACAATGGTCTCCACGGCTACTGGCTTGCCATCTTCGTAGGCCACCGTCACCTGGGTCTTACCGTCCGGACGGAGGTACGGCAGAGTGCCGTTCTTGCGTACCTCGGTGAGGCGACGGGCCAGACGGTGAGCCAGTGCGATAGGCAGAGGCATGAACTCAGGGGTCTCGTTGGTGGCATAACCAAACATCATGCCCTGGTCACCGGCACCGGTTGCCTCCTCCACGGACATCTCACCCTCGCGGGCCTCCAAGGCCGTGTTCACACCCTGAGCGATATCAGGGGACTGCTCATCCAGAGAAACCAGGATGCCGCAGGTTGCATAATCAAAACCGTACTTGGCACGGGTGTAGCCGATATCCTGCACGGTATTGCGGATAATCTTGGGAATATCCACATAACAGCTGGTGGAAATCTCGCCCACCACGTGCACCTGACCCGTGGTCACCAGTGTCTCACAGGCTACGCGGCCCTGAGGGTCCTGAGCAATGATGGCATCAAGGATGGCATCGGAAATCTGGTCAGCCATTTTGTCGGGATGTCCTTCGGTAACTGACTCGGAAGTGAACAGCATGCGTTTCTTGCTCATAATTTTGCCTCCTTTGCAAATGAGCACTGAATAAATCCCCGACTTTTACGAAAGGGCAATAAGAAAAGGGCTCCCTTACATGAGAGCCCTTTTATGCGTACTCTCATCTTCTAGGTCATGCCTAAAGGAATTGGCACCGTTTTGGAAAACTCCAATGGTTGCCGCGACTTCATCGGGCCTTTCCCTCCGTCGCTCTTGATGAGGAAATATTCAGTTCAATAACTTATGGATAAAATCATAAACTATTTTCAGACAGTTGTCAAGCAGGAAAGGAAACTATCATTTCGGGAATAATTCTATCCCCTCAGACATTTCGTCCCAATATCCCCTCAACCTGTCAAGAATCAGTCCCGCCAGTTTCGCTTTGGACATCAAAGGCTGGCTTTCTTCCCTGCCGTCACGGTAGAAAATCTGCACCCTGTTGGTGTCCGTGCCAAAACCTGCATCTTTGGCAGAAACATCATTGGCCACGATGAAGTCAAGATTCTTCTTCTCAAGCTTCTTCCTGGCATAAGTCTCCAAATCGTTGGTCTCAGCAGCAAACCCCACCAAGACCTGATTTTTCTTGCGCTGTCCCAGCTCATAGAGGATATCAGGATTACGCACCAAAGTGAGGGTTAGCTCCCCATCGCTCTTCTTAATTTTCTGGGAAGAAATTTCCTTGGGACGATAGTCCGCCACAGCTGCAGATTTGATCACGGCATCAACACTGTCGTACTCTGACAGCACAGCCTGCTCCATTTCCCTGGCAGAACGCACCTTGATGGCGCGTACACCGGCAGGTACAGGAATGCTTGTTGGGCCGGATACCAATACCACCTCTGCCCCTCGTCTGACGGCTGCCTCTGCTATGGCATAGCCCATGCGCCCCGTGGAACGATTGCCCAGGAAGCGCACAGGATCCAGAGCCTCTTCCGTGCCCCCGGCAGTGACGAGAATTTTCTTTCCCTGCAAGGATTGGGTCTCAGAGAAATAGTCCAGCACCTCCTGCACGATTTCTGCAGGCTCGGGCAGACGACCCTTGCCCTCCACACCGCAGGCCAGATAGCCGGAAGCAGGCTCAATGATATGTATTCCCCTGTCCTTCAGCACAGAAATATTAGCCTTAGTGGCAGGATTCTCATACATGCCCGTATTCATGGCAGGTGCAAAAAACAAAGGGGCTTTGGTTGCCAGAATAGTTGAGGTAAGCAGGTCATCGGCAATGCCAGTCGCTGTCTTGGCCAATACATTGGCAGTGGCAGGAACAATGAGCATCAAATCCGCCAGGGTGGCCAGCGCAATGTGCTCCACCTTGTACTCCTGCACTTTTGCCCACATATCCTGAGCCACGGGATGACCGCTGATTTCCCGGAAGGTGAGTTCGGTAACAAACTCCGTGGCCTCACGGGTCATCATCACATGAACCTCAGCCCCGGCCTTTCTCAGACGGCTTACCACTTCCACTGCTTTGTAGGCAGCGATGCCTCCGGTGACTCCCACCACGATTTTCTTGCCCTGCAAAAGCTTTGTATCCATGATCTTAGAGCACTGTCTTGTCAATGCTATAGCCGATCTTGCCCTCTACGATTTCCTCCAGAGCATTAGTCACGTTCTTGGTGGAACGGGCCTGGGTGGCCTTGAGTTCCTCACCGTCAAGCAGCTGGCGGGCGCGCTTGGCTCCGAGCACCACCAGGCCATAGCGGCTCTTGACCCGCTTCATCAGAGCGTCCGTAGACGGATTGACCATGCTCATTACCACTTCTTTGTTTGCTTTCATAAAACTTGCACCTCGTATCAAAAAATCAAATCTCAAACAGGTCTTCATTGCGCTCTGCCTTGCTGTGCTCTGCATCAATGATGGCCTGTATGCGCTTCACCGCTGTTTTAACTGTGGTATTTACCACCACATAAGTATACTGCTTGCCCACGGAAATTTCCTCCCGGGCTGCTCCCAGGCGGCGTTCCAGTGATTCCGGCGTCTCAGAACCGCGTCCCTTGATTCTCCGCTCCAGCTCTGCCATGGACGGAGGAAGCAGGAAGATGAAAATACCCTCAGGACACCTCTTCATGACATTCAAAGCTCCCTGAGTGTCTATTTCCAGCAGGATATCCTGTCCCGCCTGAAGCCTTTCCTCCAGCTTTTTCAGGGGCGTACCGTAGTAGTTACCGTAAACATCAGCGTACTCAAGGAAGCCTCCTGCCGCAATCTCTGACTCAAACTGCTCCCTGGTGAGGAAGTAGTAGTTCTGCCCGTCTACCTCCCCCTCCCGGGGCTGTCTGGTGGTGGCGGAAATGGAATAGGCCAGCTGGGGAGTCTCAGCCAGGAGCTTCCCGCAGACCGTGCCCTTCCCCGTGCCGGAGGGGCCTGATACCACAATCAATAATCCCTGTTTCATAATATTCTTCTACCTCTGCTTAGATAATTTCACTCTTGCCCCTCATCGCTGGCATCGCCTGCCATGCGGTGGGCAATAGTTTCCGGCTGCACAGCTGACAGCACCACATGGTCGCTGTCCATGATAACCACCGAGCGTGTCCTTCTGCCATAGCTGGCATCAATCAGTCTTTCGCTGTCCCGGGCTTCCTGTATGATGCGCTTGATGGGAGCCGAATCAGGGCTGACCACAGCTATGATGCGGCCCGCTGCCACAATGTTGCCGAAGCCTATATTGATCAGTTTTATGTCCATACCCTGACCTCCTTCAACCGACGGCGCTTCATGCCTCCAGACTGCCTGCAAAGACCAGCTCTGCCGGCCCCGTCATGAATACGTGATTGTTATCTGCCCATTCCACCATCAGGCAGCCACCGTCAAGCTCTATTTCCGCGGCCCGTTCAGTGCGTCCTGTCAGCACGCCTGCCACCAGAGTTGCACAGGACCCCGTACCGCAGGCCAGAGTCACCGATGCACCACGTTCCCATACTCTCATGCGCAGATGGCTCCTGTCCCGGACAGTGACAAACTCCGTATTGGTCTTGCGGGGGAAAGCCTCATGGTGTTCAAAAAGGGAGCCCAGCTCCTCAATGGGAAAGTTCTCCGCATCCTCCACGAAAATCACGCAGTGGGGATTGCCCATGGAGACACAGGTCATCTTGTAATCCTGCCCCTGTACGGTCAGTTTTTCGTTTACGACCTTGTCCCTGCCAAAGCCCTTGACGGGAATATCATCACCTGCAAGGACTGGCTCACCCATATCAACCCTTACCCCGGTGACTTTGCCGTTCTCAAGGCGCAGGCTGGGTACCAGCACACCCGCTCCAGTCTCCACCGTGAACTCCGTCTTTTCTGTCCGGCCAAAATCGTAGAGATAACGGGCAAAGCATCTGATGCCATTGCCACACATCTCTGCCTCGCTGCCGTCCGCATTGATGATGCGCATACGGAAATCAGCTGTCTCAGAAGGCTCCACCACCAAAATGCCGTCTGCGCCGATACCGTAATGGCGGTCACAGAGCTCTTTTCCCAGGGAAGCATAGTCACGCTCCAAAGGGCTTTCCAGGCAGTCTATCAACACAAAGTCATTGCCACAGCCCTGCCATTTGGTGAAATTCAACTTCATAGGGAGATTTCCTCCTTTTCGCAAGATGTTTATTTAATTTATTGTACTTGTTTTAGCTTCTATCCGCAACCCTGCCCGGGATAAAATTGACCGTTTTGACCGTAAAATGTTATAATTGACGTTACATTAAAGATATTTTTGCCGACATACATAGAAAGAACGAGGAAGAACATGAGTCTTGACGGCTTTTCCATGCGCCCCCTGGCCAGCGAGCTTGATACCATGCTGGCAGGCGGGCGGATTGATAAAATCACCCAGCCCAACAAACAATCCATCACCCTTTCCATTCGTCAGCCGGGACAAAACCACCTGCTGCATATTTCCATCGCACCCCAGAATCCCTCGGCCCATATTCTGGAAAAACCTTTGGAGAATCCACCTGAGCCGCCGGTGTTCTGCATGCTGCTCAGGAAGCACCTGGAAACAGGCCGCATTGTTTCCATCAGGCAGCACGGCCTCGACCGCCTGTTCCTGATAGACATCGACTTTTTGGCAGGGGGCGGCAGGATTGTCACCAAAACGCTGGTTTTGGAGCTGATGGGCAAATACAGCAACATCATTCTCATACAGGACGGCATCATCATAGATGCCCTGCGAAAAATAGGCAACAACAGCAGCCGGGTGCGCACTGTACTCCCCGGTGATGCTTATGAACTGCCCCCGGGACAGGACAAGCTTGACCCCTTTGCCCTCCCCCTTGAGGAAATCATGGCCGCTGTGAAATCCCAGCCTGCAGACAGCCGCCTGGATAAGGCCCTGCTGGCTGTCTGCATGGGCTTTGGTCCCGTGTCTGCCAAGGAGGTCTGCTTCTCGGCAGGTCTTGCCCCCAGCATCCGGCTCTCAGCACTTGAAGAAGTGGACTATCAGGCTGTGGGGCAGGGCATAGCTGAACTGCTGGAGCTTGCCAGGGCAGAAAAGCACCATGCCGCCATCCTCATGGACGAGAACAAGAAAATCCTGGCCATGGCCGCTTTCCCCCTGCACTATTTGCCGGAAGCAAAGGCCGTGAGCTTTGACACCCTCAGCGAATTATTGGAAAAAGCCGACCTGCTTTATGGCAGTTATGTGCTGCCGGATAAGGACAGATTCCAGAAGCTGGTGAAAAACGAGCTCCACAAGGCGGAGAACAAGCTGGTGAAGCTGGATGCAGAAATCGAGGAAGCTGAGAATGCCGAACTCTACAGAAGGCGCGGCGACAATCTGCAGACCTACCAGTACCAGTTCCAGGACAGGGTAGATGCAGAGATCACGGTCAATGACATCTACAGCGAAACAGGCGAAACTATCACCATTCCCTTGGACCAGCGTTTTACCTTGGTGGAAAATATGCAGGCCTGCTACAAGAAATACGACAAACTGAAGCGCGGCAAGGAAATGCTTCTGGGACAGCGGCAGGACTGTGAGATGAATATCGAATATCTTGAAAGCATCGAAGCCTCCCTGCTGGCCTCCTCCAGTCTCGCTGAAATCAGCGAGATTCACAACGAGCTGGTGTCTGGCGGCTATCTTCGTGAAAAGCTGAAGAAGAAAAACAACGACAAGCCCGCCCAGCCCTTCCGCTTCACGGCGCCCGACGGCACCATCATCCTGGTGGGCAAGAACAACTACCAGAATGACAAGCTGACCTTCAAGACAGCCAACCACAATGACCTTTGGCTCCATACCAAAGATATCCCCGGTTCCCATGTCATACTGCGCTGCGGCGGCGAGGAGCCCTCGGAGGAAAACCTGCTCCTGGCCGCAGGCCTGGCGGTGCATTTCAGCAAGGCCAGAGGCTCCTCCACCGTGCCTGTGGACTACGTGGAAGTGCGACGGGTGAAGAAGCCTTCCGGCGCCAAGCCCGGCTTTGTCATCTTCACGGAGCAAAGCACGCTCTACATCACTCCCGATGAAGAGAAGCTGGCCCCCATTCTGGCCCAGGACCCGGCAGCCCTCTAATTAAAAGTGTAGAAAGGTACAGCCAAAATGAAAATTAACCTGCCCCAATTGTATTTCAGCAAGCTTATGCGGGCCATTGTAGAATTTGACATGATCCAGGAAGGCGACAAAATCCTCATAGGAGTTTCCGGCGGCAAGGACAGCATCTTTCTGGTCTATGCCCTGGCTATCATGCGACAGAGATTGAAAAAGAATTTCAGCCTCTCAGCCCTGACCATCAACCCTATGTTCACCTCGGACTTTGATACGGAACGCATCAGGGCTTATTGCGAAAGCCTGGAGATTCCTTACGATACAGTAGACGTGGATATTGCAGGAGCCATCAAGGCCCAGGCCGACAAGCAGCCCTGCTTCACCTGCGCCTTCTTCCGCCGTGGGGCCATGAACCGCTATGCCGTGGAACACGGGCTGAACAAGATCGCCTACGCCCATCACCATGATGACGCGGTGGAAACCTTCCTCATGAGCCTGCTCTACTCAGGCCAGCTCCACACCTTCACCCCCTGCACATACCTGGACCGCACAGAGCTCACCGTCATACGTCCACTGGTGTACTTCAGGGAAGAAGAAATAAAGGAAGCCATACAGTATCATGGCTTCACCCCCGTCCCCTCCCCCTGCCCCCACGATGGCCACACCATCCGGCAGGAGGTAAAGGAGCTCATACAGCGATTGGAGCCGGATATCCCCGATCTCTACGACCATCTTGCCTCCGGCATGCGCAAGGGAGCTTTGGGCGAGCTTTGGCCCGCCAGCAAGACCAGAGATGAGATGCGGGACATTTACTTCAGCTACATGGGCAAATGACAAGCAAAAATAATCGGACAGGAAGCTCGCTCCTGTCCGATTATTTTACTATGAACTTAGATTTCGTGTAAGGGCGTAGCGACACGAAGTTAGTCCCTTTAGGGATGCGAAACACCGTTTCGCACGAAGTTTTATGCCTGTATTTATTTTTCTATCAGCTTCTCCAGTTCCCGCCGCACTTCTTCAATATCCACATGGGTATTATAGCAGGGCCCGTTGGGACGGATATTAAGCACCCCTACTGCCGGCAGGGGATAGACATCCTGTATGCCGCTCATGAGGTCGCGCTCGCAGGCAATGGCCAGCACCGCCTTGGGACGTTTTTCCTTCACCACCTGACGGGCCAGGGTCCCCCCCGTAGCCACAAAGAAATGGAACCCCATTTCCTCGGAAAGAGTCACCAGAGAGCCAATATCGCAGCCGCCGCAGCGTTTGCAATTATGGGGGTCGCGGGTTATCTTGTGAGGGCAGGTAGCAAGCTGCAGGCAATGCGGGGTTATCACCAGCAAACGCTCTGCAGGGACCTTGATATTCATGCGGTCAAACATGAGGTTGCTGACAGTGATGAAGGACCCCTCCAGCTGCCTCTTGCTGATGCCGAACAAGCTGCCAATCCGTACAGCCAGGGGAAAGAGCAGGTTGATCAGGCTGTAAGTCTGCCTCTTGAAAAGAGGCAGATAAGGAAGCCCCAGCACCGCAAAGACAATGGTAGCTACTCCCCAGAGTCCCAGCAGCATGACCAGGGCAAAAAGACCTCCCACCAAAGCAGGCAAAGGTTCCCAAATCTGGGACAGCCCCGGCGAGGCTATGTACCAGCAAATAGCCAACAAACCTGTACAAAATAGTATGGCCAACAGCAGAAAGCCTACAAAAAGGCGTTTCTTGGCCCTGGTCTGCAGGAAAGGAGCTGTTTTGTTTTCTTCAAGGATCTGATTTGCCATAATTCCTCCGAAGAATCTTCCAAGCCTCAGGCGAAGCAGCTTCCTGCTGCCAGGCTGTTGCCGCGCAGGTAATCCTGCGCCTGCATTATCTTCTTGCCAGGAGCCTGCAGCTCAGTGATGGCCAGCACCTGCCCGTCACCTGCTGCAACCTTCAGTCCCTGGCTACTGTCTGCTGCGAGAATTGCGCCTGCAGCTGTGCCAGCGGGAGCAGCCTCCCCTGTCAGTACAGTGCGCCAGATCTTGAACTTCTGCCCCTCATGGCCGGTATAGGCCCCGGGCCAGGAGTTCAGTCCCCGCACCAGATTGTGGATTGACTGGGCGCTTTTCTGCCAGTCGATATGCCCCGTTTCCTTGGTCAGCATGGGAGCATAATTGGACTCACCCTCCTGGGGCACCCGCTTCAGCGTGCCGGCACGCAGTTCCCCGATGGTCTTCATGAGGACCTGTGCCCCCATCTCCATCAGACTGTCATGAACTTCTTCCAACGTCATGTCCGGACCGATGGGAAGCTCCTCCTTCAGCAGCATGTCCCCGGTATCAAGACCGGCATCCATCATCATGGTGGTGATGCCAGTCTTCTTCTCGCCGTTGATGACACACCACTGCATGGGAGCGGCGCCACGATAGCGGGGCAGCAGGGAGCCGTGGACATTGATGCAGCCATGCGGGGGAATATCCAGTATTTCCTGGGAAAGGATCTGGCCAAAGGCCACCACCACCACCAGGTCGGGGCTCAAGCCTTTAAGCTCTGCGGTCGCTTCTGCTGTCTTGATCTTGACAGGCTGATAGACAGGCAGGCCATGTTCCTCTGCCCAGGCCTTGACTGGTGAAGGCAGGAGCTTCTGCCCCCTGCCTCTGGGCTTGTCCGGCTGAGTGTAAACACCGATTACCTCGCAGTGCTCGTCTGCCTGGAGAGCTGCAAGGCAGGGCACGGCAAATTCCGGCGTGCCCATAAAAACTACCCGGAGTTTCTCCATTGTCATTCCCCTTTGCGAATACTGGTGGCAATATCGATAAAGAGCTGTCCTTCCAGATGGTCCAGCTCATGCTGGATGCAGCGCGCCAAAAGTCCCGTAGCAGTGATATGCTGCTTCTTGCCCCGGCGGTTCAAAAACTCCACCTTCACCTTGGCATAGCGCTCCACTTCGCCGTAGATGCCAGGCACGGAAAGGCAGCCCTCCGAACCGGTCATGGAGCCTTCCTGGTAGGTGATGACAGGATTGATCAGCTCAATGAGGCCGTGGTCATCCTGGCAGTCAATGACTACCATTCTGAGAGGCAGCCCTATCTGAGGCGCTGCCAGCCCCACCCCGTCATTCTGGTACATGGCATCTGCCATGGCATCAAGGATCTGCTTCAGATTCTTGTCAATCTTCTCCACGGGTTCGCAGTGCTGCTTCAGTACCGGATCTCCAGCTTTTCTTATTTCCAATGTTGCCATACATTACTCCTTGTCAATCTTTCTTTAGGGAAACACTGATTAAATGAAGTCGTTCAGATTGGCGTAGATTGTTTGTTCTTCCCAAGGCGACAAACCGGAGGCATAGCGGTGCTATGTCGAGGATTTGTCAACGCAGGGACGACAAACAAGATGCGTCAAGATGGGCGGCTGAATTAATCAGTGTTTCCTTAGCTTGCCAGCCTCCGTCATGATGGCCAGCACAGTTTCTGCTGCCTTCTGCAGGGACAGCAGGGGCAGGTATTCAAACCTGCCGTGGAAGTTGGTGCCGCCAGTGAAGAGGTTCGGGCAGGGCAGGCCCATAAAGGAAAGCCTTGCGCCATCCGTGCCGCCGCGTATGGGCTTCACCACCGGCTTCACCCCCGCACTCTCCATAGCTTTTTCCGCCAATTCCACCACATACATGGCTTCTTCCATCTTCTCACGCATGTTGAGGTACATATCCTTGCAGTCCACCGTCACCGTGCCCTCGCCATATTTCTTGTTCAGCAGGGCGGCTAATTCCTCAAGATATAACTTGCGTCGGGCAAACTTCGCCTTGTCATGGTCGCGGATCAGCATCATCATGGTGACCTTCTCCACATCGCCACTGACCTTGTGGACATGATAGAATCCCTCATAGCCCTCGGTATATTCGGGACGTTCTCCGGCAGGCAGCATCTGCTGCCATTCGCAGGCCACGGTATTGGCATTGATCATCTTGCCCTTGGCATCTCCCGTGTGGACGCTGCGACCCTTGAAGGTAATAGCAGCGTTGGCGGCATTGAAATTCTCATACTCCAGGCTGCCCAGCTCATCACCATCAACAGTGTAAGCAAAGTCTGCCCCAAAGGCCTTGACGTCAAAACGGTCAGCACTGCGGCCCGTCTCCTCATCGGGGGTAAAGCACAGGCGGATCTTGCCGTGCTTGATTTCCGGGTGCTGCAACAGATATTCAACGGCACTGACAATAGCCGTCACTCCCGCCTTGTCATCAGCCCCCAACAGGGTGGTGCCATCAGTAGTCATGATGGGCTGTCCCTTGTATTTCAGCAGGCTGGGGAAATCCTTGGGTGAAAGCCTGATATCCTGTTCTTTATTGAGGACAATATCTCCCCCATCGTAATTTTCCACCACCTGGGGCTTGATATCTGCCCCGGAGGCATCAGGGCTGGTATCCATATGAGCGATAAAACCCACCACGGGAGCGCCCTCACAGCCACTGGCCGGCAGAGTAGCCATGATATAGCCATGGTTGTCAAGGGTGACCTCCTCAAGGCCAAGAGCCTTGAGCTCCTCAGCCAGATGCTTGGCCAGCACCATCTGTCCCGGCGTGCTGGGGCAGACCTGGTCATTTTCCTCGCTTGACTGGCTGTCGAAGCTAACATAATCCTTGAACCGTTTGACTAATACATCCATACTAATTTCCATGGTGAACACCTCAATATTTTTATCAAATGACAATATATTATTGTAACACTATCGACGTACTTTTGCTAGGGGCAGAAAACAGCCGGACACAAAAAACCCCGGCCCTGAGGCCGAGGTTGAAAAAACATTGTTTTCTCAGCGGAACAGCTGGCTCACGCTGCGGTGGCTCTGGATGCGCATGATGACATCACCGATGGAAGCAGCCATGGAGAGGGTGACAATCTTGTCAGACTGCTTCTCCGGCGGCAGAGGAATGGTATCCGTGATAACCAGCTTCTCAATGGGAGACTCGTTGATGCGCTGCACAGCAGGGTCGCTGAGGATAGCGTGGGAGCAGGAAGCAAAGATGCGCTTGGCACCGCGCTTCTCAAGGGCCTTGGCACCCTCGCAGAGGGAACCTGCAGTATCCACGATGTCGTCAATGATAACTGCAGTCTTGCCAGCCACATCGCCGATGAGGTTCATGACCTCAGCGCAACCCGGCTTCGGACGGCGCTTCTCGATGATGGCGATGGGAGCCTGAAGATGGTCGGCCAGGATGCGGGCACGGGTTACACCACCCAGATCAGGGGAAACCACCACTACATCGTCCAGCTTCTGGGAACGGAAATAGTTGGCGATGACGGGAGCCGCAGCCAGATGATCCACGGGGATATCAAAGAAGCCCTGAATCTGACCTGCATGGAGATCAACGGTCACGACACGGGTCACGCCGGCAGTGGTCATGAGGTTGGCCACCAGCTTGGCAGAGATGGGCTCACGGCCACGGGTCTTGCGGTCCTGACGAGCGTAAGCGTAGTAAGGCACCACAGCCGTCACGCTATGAGCAGAGGCGCGCTTGCAGGCATCTGCCATGATGAGAAGCTCCATGAGGTTGTCATTGACGGGATAGGACGTAGGCTGGATGATGAAGATATCCTTGCCACGGATGCTCTCGCTGATCATTACCTGGGTCTCACCATTGTTGAAATGACCGACATATGCATCGCAAAGATTCACGCCAATATGGTCAGCAATCTTCTTGGCCAGGTCCGGGTTTGCGTTGCCGGTCAGGATGCATAAGTTTCCAGTGTCTAAAGCCATTTTTTAAAAATCCTCCAAATCATCATATAAAGTTATCTGCCTCGGTCTCAGCGACCATTTATTCTAGTATATGACTATTTGCGTGGCCTGTAAAGGAAAAATCACAATATATATCCCCCTTGTCTTTTTTCCAAAATGAAGGAATTTTTGCCTTGATGCAGAAGTTATAGAATATATATTTTATTCAGACTCATAATAAAACATATACAGCAAAACAGCATGCAGTCAAACAAAAGGAGGGCCTATGCATTATGGGCAAGAGAGATATTTCCAAGGGGCAGATACTGCATCACAAGGGTGACACTGTTGAAAGCGTGGCCATCATACTCAGGGGCAGCTTTACCATCCGCCATAGCGATGAACTTGCCCTTACTGTGGGCAACGGCACCATTTTGGGCGCTTTCCATGAAAGCGGCAGTGTCTATGATTATGATTATGTGGCAGCAGAGGACAGCACCCTCTTTGAGTATGAATACAATGGAGAGGAAGATTTGGCCGCCGCCATCAAAGCCACCCCCACTATCGCTCCCGTCATGGTTTCAGCCAGCATCAAAAAGCTGAACAAGCTGCTGGATACCCTGGAAACCCTCTATGAAAAAGGCCGGAACCTGTGTCTCGACATGAAGGCCAACTACACAGACTACCGGGATGTTTGCTCCAAGCTCATGCTGATGCCCAACCAATATGAGGCTGTCACCTCCCTGGAACCTCCCGAAAGACCGGAAATCCTCACAAGCTGGCAGGCTTCCCTTTGCCGTACCTGCCTGGAAAAAGACGAGCTTTTGCGCAAGGAATGTTACTCCGCTGACATAAATTTCTGCATCGGCACTATCATGCTGGCCTCAAGCCTTGCCCAGGCCATACAACCTCAGATAGACCAGATGGACGATTTCATTCACCAGGCCACAGAAGCTACCCATGATTTTCTCACGGAATATCACAGCCAGAAAGCCAAAGTGGACGAAGCCAAGCGGCGGGAAGCTATGGAAGCAGGCAGCGGCAACCTGCCCCAGATAAAGAATGCCCTGAATACTATTTTGGCTTATGCCGGCATCGACAGGGAAACCGGCGACGCCTTCACCAGGGACATCAAGAAATTCATGAAATGTCCGGACAAGACGGAGAAGTCAGACGAGATGCGGCGCCTGAGAATTGGCATCACCCAGGCCTTCTACAAGATTTACGAAGCCGCCTTTTTCAAGAGCCTGGAAACCAGCGACCTGCCTGCCGAAGTGAAGATGTTCTTCCTCTTTGGCTTTGTGGACGAAGAACTGGCCGGGGCAGACAACACCGCCCTGCTGTATAAATATTCCCTGCTTTGGGAAGATGACCCCAACGGCCGCGTGCTGCCTGCCTATGACTGGCTCAAAAAGATTTACTGTGGCGAGGTTCCTCCCTCCAAGGACGAGTTCGAAAATGACTGGCCCGACCATCTGAAGGAAGAAGTTCGCCAGTGTACCATGAAGCAGGCACAGGCAGATGAACTGCTGAACGACCGCAAGGCTATGGCCAGCTTCGAACTGAACAACATGATGACCAGTGCCAACAAAATGGCCTACGGCAGCATTTTCTCCTTTATCCCTGCCTTCTATGCCGAAGCCGTAACCCGTCCACTGGAAAACTGCCTGGCCTCCACTGAAAGAGTCACCAAGGCCCTTGACCGGGTGCGCTCCATTGACTACAGCTGCTTCTACCGCCCCACCTTCGCTACCTACCCGGAACTGAAAATCAACCGCTTCGAATACGACTTGGAAGTCCTGCCTTACATTGTCCTCATGCCCAACTTCGGCAGCAGGGGCGTCATGTGGCAGGAAATAGAGGGCAGAAAGAGAACTACCCCTTCCCATATGGTTGTTTCCATCCTTCATTCTGAAGATTTGGATGACACCATGGTGAAGATGTGCGCCCAGTTCCGTTGGGAAATGTGCAAGCGCATCCAAGGTGTCCACTACAGCGACATCTCCGAACCATCCCTGACAGCAGAGTACTGCAACTATCTGCAGTTCTACAAAAAGAACTCCAGCCTTTCTGCTGACATGAAGGAAAAAGTAAAAGCCGCCCTCAAACGCAACGGCAACAACTATCGCAATGTCTTCTCCGCCGAGTACGAACTCTATATCAAAAACGAATCCGAAGGCCTGCCCAGGCTCAACAAGGTAGCCAGAGAAATCCTCTTCAAGTACTGCACGCTCTCCAAACAGTACAGGGACAACCTGAACATCAATCCCCAGTACAAGCCCCTTATTGAGCGTTGGACTGTCCTGCACGGCGAGAGGAAACGCACCCTGGATCTCTTCACCAGAAAGATACTCACTATGACTGACAAGCTGCCAGAGGAAGTGTGTATGCAAACCGAGTTCCTGAAACTTTGATGTCTCTGACTTCCCGCACACAAATAAGGCACCTTTGCTGAGGTGCCTTATTTGTATGCTCTCTTCAATTGCTCTTATGCTTCAGCCAGACACTCTTTGCCGCTTCCCGGTCTCTGTGCATCTGCTTTATCAGCTGCTCCACAGAGGAGAATTTCTTCTCGGGCCGCAGAAGCTGCAGGAATTGCACCGTTAGCATCTGATCGTAGATATTCCTGTTGAAATCCTGAAGATTGACCTCTATGCGCACAGCCCTCTCCCCTTCAAAGGTGGGATTGTTGCCTATATTGGCCAGCGCTGCATAGGACTTGCCCTCATACATGGCCAGAGCCGCATAGACACCCTTGGGCAAGACAGCGCGATTTGCTCCTATGGCCAGATTGGCTGTGGGAAAGCCCAGCAAACGGCCGCGCTTGTCACCATGCTGCACCCGCTCAATCATGGTCAAGGGATAGCCCAGGAAGGTATTGGCCGAAGCCAGGTCTCCTGACTGGATAAACTCCCGGATGCGGGTGCTGCTGACAGGTTTGCCATCCTGCAGCACTGTGGGGCAGATTTCTGCCTCAAAGCCATAGTCCTTTCCTGCCCGCAAGAGCAGCCTTTGGGTTCCCCTGCCCCGCTCGCCAAAGGTATAGTTGGCTCCCGTCACCACATAGCGGGGGGCAAAGTGGGCCTGCAGAAGCAGCAGGAAATCCTCGGGGCTCACCTGGGAGAAAGCCCTGGTAAAGGGAATATTCATCAGCACATCCACCCCCAGGGCCTCCAGCCTGGCCTGCCGCAGGAAATTATTGCCAATCTGGGGAGGCATCCTGTCTGGCGCCAGCACCGACAGCGGGTGATTGCTGAAGGTAAAGACCAGGGACTTGCCCCCTATTTTCTGTGCCAGTTCCACAGCCCGCTGGATAATGCTCTGATGACCGGTGTGCACCCCGTCGAACATGCCCAGGGCCACCACCAGTTTGGGATATTTGCTTTTCAAGTCTGCCAGTTTATTGTAGATTTCCATGGGATTGTTCCCTCTCCCTGCTTAATTTCTCGCCGTATGCACGACCTTATGGGGCCTGATGCTCTGGTCTTTTCCATTGTATCCCCCAATGCCCAGGAAAATGTCCCCGGCGTAGACCCGCAGGGGACCTGCCTCCCCCTGATAGAACCTGTCTGTGGTGGAAAGACCGTTCAGGAAAGCTTTCATCCTGTCCTGTCGCAGGTCATAGCGGGGCAAATGATGGAGGAAAGGCTCAGGGTCAAGTACTGCCTCTTCGCCTTTGGCTTCCAGCTCTTCCAAAGTCAGGGCCTCTTCTAGCTGAAAGCTCCCCACCCGCTGGCGCACCAGGAAGGACATCAGGGCGGGAATCCCCAAGGCGCTGCCAATATCCATGCACAGGCTGCGGATATAGGTGCCCTTGGAGCACTCCACATCAATGCGGAAGCCGCCTTTCCAGAGAGACAGCAGCTCCAGCCTGTGGATAACTATGTCCCGGGCTGGAATATCCACCTCTTTCCCCTGCCGGATAAGGTCGCAGGCTTTTTGGCCATCAATCTTGATGGCAGAATGGGCGGGAGGGACCTGCTTGATGGGGCCGCGGAATTTCGCCAGAGCTGCTTCTATGGCAGCAGCTTCTGGCATAACAAAATCCTGCTCTTCCAGCACTTCCCCCGTATCGTCACCGCTGTCCGTGGAGATGCCCAGGCGGATTTCTGCCCGATAGGCCTTGTCCGTGATTTCCAGATACTCGATGAGCCGGGCTGCCTGCCCAACGGCTATGGGCAGTACCCCTGCTGCCGCAGGGTCCAGGGTTCCTGCATGTCCCACCCGCTTCTCTTTCAAGACCTTTCGCACAAATCCCACCACATCGTGGGAACTCATGCCGGGAGGCTTGAGCAGATTGATAAAACCCGAAACTGCCATCACTTTTCCTCCCCGGTTGCTTCAGCTTCACTGGGTGTCGGGTCTGTAGACGCTAAAGCAGCATCAATGGCTTCCTGCAGCATGGCTTTGGCCTCATCAAAGGGCTTCTCTATGCCACAGCCTGCCGCCTTGACATGGCCGCCGCCACCGAACTGCAGGGCCACGGCACTGACATCTACCCCCTTGGAGCGCATGCTTACCCGGGCCTTGCTCTCTTCCTTGTACTTCATGACCACGGCTATTTCCACGCCCTCAATCACGCGAAGCATCTCAATCAGACCGTCCGTGGCTTCGATGCCCTCCATGGTCTCATAGCTCAAAAAAGCCCCGGCAGCCCTGCCACCATGCCAGACTTCGATGTGCTGCAGGGCATCTGCCAGTCCTTTAACATGGGAGTAAGGGCGCTGCTCCAGCGACTCGGAAATCACATGGGGCTCCGCCCCTGCTTCCAGCATGCGGGCTGCCGCCCTCATGGTGAGGGGATTGGTATTGGAGAACCGGAAAAAACCTGTGTCTGTAGCCAGGCCGGTGTAAAGAGCCATGGCTATGTCCTTGTCAAATTCTCCCCCTGCCAGCTCCAACAGCTGGTATATGATTTCTGCTGTAGCGGCCCTTTCCCCGTCAAGGTAAAGCCTTTCTGCCTTGCCATCATTGGTAGGGTGATGGTCGATGTTGACAACGGGGGCGGAAACAGCCTCCCCCACCTTGCCAATGCGGTCAAGGGAAGCATCAAGCACTACCAGAAGGTCTGCCTGATAGCGTTCATCTTCCCCGGGAGCAGCGATTTTTTCTGCTCCCGGCAGCACCAGGAAGCCCTTGGGCACTTCATCGTCAATGAGAACGGAAACGTCTTTCCCCCGGTCTTTCAGATAATGGGCCAGGGCCAGACAGGAACCCAATGCATCACCATCGGGATTCACATGGGAAGTGATGATTACCTTCCCGCTTTCCTGCAGGATGGCCAACGTTTCTTCCAGAGTCAGCCTCATGCTTCCTCACCCTTTGCTTCCTCGTCTTTGGGCCCTTCCTCTGCCTGGATCTTCAGCAGCAGTTCCTGGATATGGGCACTGTAGTCCAGGGACTTGTCCACCACAAAGCTGATTTCCGGGGTGAAGCGCAATCGTATGCGCTTGCCGATTTCCCGGCGGATGAAGCCCAGGGAAGACTGGAGGCCCTGCCAGCAGTCCTTGACCTGCTGCTCGCTGCCCATGAGGCTCACGTAGACCTTTGCCTCCCTCAAATCTCCCGTGCACTCCACGGAAGTCACCGTCACAAAGCCAATGCGGGGGTCTTTGAGCTCCCGCAGGATAATGGAGCTAATCTCCTGTTTCATCAGTTCCTGTACTTTTTCCACTCGCAGCTGGCTCATGGAAACACCTCCTCATAAAGAAACAGGAAACGACAGGGCCTGGCTATACGCCAGCCTGCGTTTCCTGTCAAATATTTACAGCTTATTTATTTTCGTTTTCTGCCTTGGCAGCTTCAGCGGCTTTCGCCTGCTCCTCACGGCGCTTGGCAGCGGCCTTGTTGGCCTCGGTAATGGAAGTAGCAATCTCCTCCATGGTGTAGGCTTCGATGATGTCGCCTTCCTGGAAGTCGCGGAAGTCCACGATGGAGATACCGCACTCGTAGCCTGCGGCCACTTCCTTCACCTCGTCCTTGAAGCGGCGCAGGGAATCAATCTCGCCGTCAAAGATCTCGATGTTGTCGCGGATGATGCGGATCTTGGAGTTGTTGAAGATCTTGCCGTCCAGCACGTAGGAACCTGCCACCAGTGCCTTGGAGAACTTCATGACCTTGCGGATTTCCACGCGGCCCTGGATGACCTCCTTATACTTGGGCTTCAGCATGCCGCTCATGGCGTCCTTCACATCGTTCAGGGCGTCGTAAATGACGCGGTAAGTGCGGATATCGATGTTCTCATTGTCCGCCATCTTGCGGGCATTGGCATCGGGACGCACGTTGAAGGCGATGATGAGTGCGTTGGAAGCAGATGCCAGCATGACATCGCTTTCGTTGACGGCGCCAACGCCGGAATGGACGATAGCCACGCGCACTTCGTCGTTCTTGTTGAGGGACAGCAGAGAGCTGTTGAGAGCCTCCACGGAGCCCTGCACATCAGCCTTGACCACGATGTTCAGATCCTTGATCTCGCCTTCCTGGATCTGCTGGAAGAGGTCGTCAAGGGAGACCTTCTTGGCCTTGATAAGCTTGGTGCGCTGGCGCTCCACACGTGCCTCAGCAATGGAACGTGCCTGCTTCTCCTCCAGCACGGCGAGGATATCACCAGCAGAGGGAACATCGTTGAGGCCCAGGATCTCCACCGGCACAGAGGGGCCGGCCTTCTTCACGTTGTCGCCACGGTCGTTGACCATGGCGCGGACCTTACCGTAGGTGGTGCCGCAAACGATGGAATCACCGATGCGCAGGGTACCGTTCTGCACCAGCACGGTAGCCACAGGACCGCGGCCCTTGTCCAGCTTGGCCTCGACAATGACACCGCGGGCATCGCGGTTCGGGTTGGCCTTGAGCTCCTTGACCTCAGCCACCAGCAGGACCATTTCCAGCAGGTTGTCAAGACCCATGCGCTTCTTGGCAGAAACAGGCACCATGATGGTGTCTCCGCCATATTCCTCAGGCACCAGGCCGTGCTCCATGAGCTCCTGCTTCACGCGGTCCGGGTTGGCACCGGGCTTGTCGATCTTGTTGATGGCCACAATGACGGGCACATCAGCAGACTTGGCATGGTTGATAGCCTCTACAGTCTGGGGCATGACGCCGTCGTCTGCCGCCACCACCAGGATAGCGATATCCGTGATCTGGGCACCACGGGCACGCATAGCCGTGAAGGCCTCATGACCCGGGGTATCCAGGAAGACAATCTTCTTGCCCTGGCACATGACCTGATAAGCACCGATGTGCTGGGTGATGCCGCCAGCCTCATGGGTGGACACAGAAGTATTGCGGATGGCATCCAGCAGGGAGGTCTTGCCGTGGTCAACATGGCCCATGACCGTCACCACAGGAGGACGGAGCTTCAGAGACTTGGGATCGTCCTCAATCTCGGGAATGAGGGTCGGATCTACCTCAGGAGGCAGCTCTTCGCAGGCCACGCCGAACTCGGCTGCCACCAAAGCTGCCGTATCGTAGTCGATTTCCTGGTTGATGGTAGCCATGACGCCCATCATGAAGAGCTTCTTGATGACCTCGGCTGCCGTGTAGCTCATCTTGGAAGCCAGATCCTTGACAGCAATGCTCTCCCCTACCTTGATATGGGTAGGACGGGCAATCTGTGCCTTCGGTGCAGGCTGGGGAGCTCCGCCGCGCTTGTTGCCCTTGTTCTTGCGACCACCCCGGCGGTCATTGTTGTTGAAACCGTTATTGCCATTGCGGTCATTCTTGTCGCCCTTGCGGCCGCCGCGCTCGTTCTTCTCGCTGCGCCCGCTGCCTTTGCGCCCATCACGGCCATTGCTGTTGCCGCCCTTGCCATCATTCTTGTGGTCACGGCCACCGCCCTGACGGTCTCCACTGCGCTCGCTTCTCTCATTGCGGTCATTGCGGTCGTTATGGTCACGGTGCTCAGAGTGGTTTTCCTTCTTCGGCTCTTCTTTTTTGCGTTCACTATGAACGGGCTGCTGCTCTCGATGCATCTGGCGCTCTTCCTTTTCCTGTGCAGGCTTCTGGGCCTTCTCTGCTGCGGCTTTCTCCTTGGGCTGGTCATGCTTTTCCGTCTTCACACGCCCATCCTGGCTGCTATAGTCCTTTTCAGGCTTCTTCGGTGCCTGAGCTGCGGCTTTGCCGGACTTCTGCAGTTCCTGCTTCACCACCTCGTACTCGGCCTCGCCTACGCCGCTGAAGTTGTTGTTGACTTTATAGTTATGGCGCTTGAGGATATCAAGCACGACCTTGCTATCTGTATTGAATTCCTTGGCCAATTCAAAAACTCTGCGTTTTGACATTGATCCACCCCCGTTTATTTTCTCATGGTTCCTCCATCAGCTTTTTGAGCTGCGCCGCGAAACCGGCGTCTGTCAAGGCCGCCATGGCGCGATACTCCTTGCCCAGGCATGAGCCCAGCATATCGCGGTCCAGGACCTCAATATAGGGAACCTTGTATTTATCGGCTAACTCTAAAAACTTTTTCCTGGATTCTTCTGCCGTATCCTCCGCCAGAATCAGGAGGACTGCCTTGTGAGCCTTCAGGGACTGTTCCACGGCAAAGGCGCCGGAAACAATCCTGCGGGCCCGCTGGGCCATGCTAAGAAGATTCACGATTCTCTGTTCTCTGGTAGCTGCCATATCAGGACTGTGCCTCCGCAGCATCAGCCTCAAGAGAGGCAACCTGCTCTGCCAGTTTTTCGTATACCTCCTGGGGCACCTTGCCCTTGAAGGAACGCTCCAGCCCCCGGGACTTCTGGGCCTTGGCCAGGCAGTCAGCCTTGGGGCAGATATAAGCCCCGCGCCCAGGCATCTTGCCGGTGACATCCACGGCGAATTCGCCCTCAGGGCTTCTGACGATGCGCACCAGGGCCTTCTTGGGCAGGCTCTGCTGGCAGCCCAAACAGAATCTTTCAGGAAGTTTCTTGGTCTTCATGGCTTATTCAACCTCTGCGGTAAAGGACTCCTCGCCTTCCACCTGGACCTCGCTCATATTCTCGTCCAGTACTTCACCCACGGCCTGGCTCTCGCTCTTGATGTCGATTTTCCAGCCGGTGAGCTTGGCAGCCAGGCGGGCATTCTGCCCTTCCTTGCCAATGGCGAGAGAAAGCTGATAATCGGGCACGATCACCCGGGAAACCTTCTCCTCTTCGTTCACTGCCACGGAAACCACCTTGGCAGGGCTCAGAGCGTTGGCAATGAGCTTGGCGGGATCTTCGTTCCATTTCACGATGTCGATTTTCTCATCACCCAGCTCGTCCACCACAGCCTGTACGCGCATGCCGCGATAGCCTACGCAGGAACCTACGGGATCCACTGCCTCATCGCTGGAGTACACAGCAATCTTAGAGCGATGGCCAGGCTCCCGGGCCACGGACTTGATTTCCACGATGCCATCCTGAATCTCGGGAACCTCCAGTTCAAAGAGGCGCTTCAAAAGGCCGGGATGAGTGCGGGAAACCACGATCTGGGGCCCCTTGTTGGTCTTCTTGACTTCCACCACGAAAGCCTTGATGCGGTCACCATGCTCGTAGCTCTCGCCGGGAATCTGCTCGGCAGGAGTGAGCACAGCCTCAGTCTTGCCCAGGTCAATGAACACATTGCCATTCTCCACACGCTGCACCAGGCCGCTCATGATGTCGCTCTCACGGCTCTGGAACTCGTCGTAAATGATGCCGCGCTCAGCCTCGCGGATGCGCTGCACCACCACCTGCTTGGCAGTCTGGGCAGCAATGCGGCCGAAGTTGGCAGGGGTGACCTCGATTTCGATAACGTCACCCACCTCGTACTCGGGGCGGATGGTGCGGGCCTGAGCCAGGGAAATCTCCGTGATTTCGTCCTCAGTCTCGTCCACTACAGTCTTGATGGCGTACACATGGTAGTGGCCCGTCTCACGGGAGAGGGTCACGCGCACGTTCTGGGCAGAGGCGAAATTCCGCTTGTAAGCAGAAATCAGGGCTGCCTCAATAGCCTCAAAAAGCACATTCTCATCAATGCCGCGCTCTGCGCCCAACTCACGAAGGGTAGTGAGAAATTCCTGCCCGCTGTCCTTCGCCTTAGCTTTAGTAGCTCTTCTTGCCAAAATAACTTTCCTCCTAAATCAAAGGGCTATGCCCTATATTACCTGTCAAAAATCTATATGCAGACGAATCTGGGCTGTCTTTTCCAAAGGCAGCTTCAGTTCCTCGTCCAGAGTGATGCTCTCTTCATCAAAGCCGGTGAGCACTCCTGTGAGATCCTTCTCCTTGGAGCCCTCCAGGGGAGCATAAAGGGTTACGTCCACCTTCTTGCCCTGCTCACGCTGGAAATCACGCTGCTTCCTGAGTACCCGGTCAATGCCCGGGGAGCTCACTTCCAATATGTAGCTGTCTGTGATGAAGTCTTCTGCATCCAGCCGCTCTTCCAGCTTCTCGCTGAGGGCCTGGCAGTCATCTATCTCGATGCCGCCTTCCTTGTCGATGAAGACGCGCAGGTACCAGTCACGTTCCTTCACGTACTCCACGTCCACCATCTCGATTTCGCTCTGTCCCTCCAGCAGTTCCAGGACGATTTCTTCCACCTGCTGTTCGATATTTTCTTTGCGGGCCATCTTTCCACCTCCATCTGTGAGCTGCCTGAAGAAAGTTCTTTACATAAACATGAAAGAGTGAGCCTAAGCCCACTCTTTCCAAAACGCTTAAATTCAAATGACGTCAAACCTGTCAGTCAAAGCACTCACGATTAAAAATACACTCAAGTACATAATCAACTTCTTAAGTATATCATGTGCCAAAGAGCTTGTAAACCTACAAATTCACAAAATTTATAGGTTTACTTGATGACCATTACAGGTATAGTGGACTCTTCCACTACCTTCTGGCTGACGCTGCCAATGAGGGCCCCTTTGAAAAGCCCCAAACCGCGGCTGCCCATGATGATCATGTCACTCTTCTCCTGTTCTGCCACTCTCAAGATAGCCTTGTGGATGCTGCCGGTTTCCACATGCTTGGCCGCACGCAGGTCAGCAGGAATCTTCTCCCAAATGCGGTCAAAGACGATATGGCTGGGAATATCCTTGTTGATATTGCTGGCCACATATACGAAATCAAGATCCGCCTTGCATTTTTCCGCAAAGAAGATGGCCTCATCAACCGCCTTGCAGCCGTTTACGGAACCGTCCACCGGCACTAATATCTTATTTATCTTGCCCATGATAAAACCTCCTCACGCTTGCATTTGTATTATGATGTGTATTTCGTTAAGAGGCACGAAAATTCCTTTTTCCCGCTAATATTTTCTTGCACTTTGCAAAATCTCTTTGCTTGTGATATAATACTTACACTAGCTAACGGGATGTAGCGCAGTTTGGTAGCGCACTTCGTTCGGGACGAAGGGGCCGCAGGTTCAAATCCTGTCATCCCGACCATAAGAAATTCAACCCGGCTTCTTTTAGGAAGCCGGGTCTTTTACTATGCAAATTTGCCAATTGCCAAAATACTGGCCAGCACTGTCGCTTCCGTCAGCAATTCTGCCGCACCATAGACGTCTCCTGTTACCCCTCCCAGCTTGGAGCTTGCATAGTGGCCGAAGAGATAAGCTGCCGCCAGGCCTGCTGCCAGAGCTGCCATTGCCGCCTGGCCCAAAGGAATGAGGGCTGCCAGGGTGGTGACACCTGCTACCAGCAAGGTACCCATGTCCGCTATATCGGCAAATGCCTTGCCCAGCCCCTGGGGACGGGCATAAGGGAAGGCGGCGATTACCAGCACCATGCCCATGCGGCCTATCAGGGGCATGGTATAGACAGCCAGAAAGATAAGAGATTCGTCTATCTCCCTCAGCAGGGACCACTGCAGCAGGATGAGGCAGATAGCTGCCAGAGCGCCGTAGGAGCCCACCCGGCTGTCCTTCATTATTTCCAGCATGCGCTCCCGGCTGCGGGCGGAAAGCAGGCCGTCCATGGTATCCATGAAGCCATCATAGTGAAGCCCCCCGGTGATGATGATGGTCAGAATGAGCATCAGGGAAGCAAAGACAGCAGACTGTCCCAAAACAGGCAGCAGCAGCCAGGCAAAGAGCAGGTAGATGACGCCCTGCACCAGCCCCACCAAAGGGAAAAATCTGGTGGAATGACCAAAATCCTCCGCCGTCCAGCTGTCTTGTTTCACAATATGGATTCTGGTGAGAAATTGCAAGGCAACAAAAAATAAGCGCAATTAGTTCCCTCCCTCAATACAGGCTGTGACCCAAACACTGGAATACGATATAGAAACCGATGAGGTAAAGCACCGTAGCTGTATACATCATGCGAATGCATTCCATGATGTGCTTTGGCCCCGTCACCTGGATGGGATCCCCCATATAGGCGCGGAAACTCTCCCTGCCAAAGTAGGAATTGACTCCTCCCAGCCGGATATGCAGAGCTCCTGCCACCGTAGCTTCCGCATAGCCGCCGTTGGGGCTGGGGTGCTTGTCCGCATCCCGCTTCATAATGTTCAGGGCATGGCGGGCATCAAAGCCCAAGAGCCAGGCACTTACGATAAAGAGCAGGCCTGTCAGACGGGCAGGAATCAGATTCAGGGCATCATCCAGCCTGGCAGCCGCCCGGCCAAAGTAAAGGTACTTCTCATTCTTGTACCCAATCATGGAATCCATGGTATTGGCAGCCCGGTAGAGCACCGCCAAGGGCACGCCGCCAATTGCGAAGAAAAACAGGGGAGCAATGATTCCGTCCACGGTGTTTTCCGCAATAGTCTCCACCGTAGCCCTGGCAATCTCGGCTTCACTTAATTTATCCGTATCCCGGCCCACTATCCAGCCCACCTTCTGGCGGGCTTCCTCAAGATTGCCCAACAAAAGCAGGGCGCAAATGCCTTTGCCGGCTTTGGCCAGACTCTTGGGGGAAATCATGAAGGATAGAATCAGGGCCCCCACCATGGCACTGCCCCAGCCGGGCAGATAGTAGGAAAAATGCATCAGGGCAGCTGCTGCATCATAAGAAATCAGCAGCACTATGATCACCAGCATGGCCCCCATGGCAAATTTCTTGCCGTCGCTGTCCTCAGGGCGGTAAAAGGCCCTTTCCAAAAAGGATATCAGCTTGCCCATCAGGACTACTGGATGCCATTTGCTGTTGGGATCCCCGATAATGGCATCTATGAGGAAGGCGGAGATAGCCGTCAGCATGAGCTGTCCTCACCTCCTGCCATGATTTCTGCCAGTTTTTCCATATCCAGGCTCTGAGCTACAACATCTGCCAGCCTGTCATAAGCAGCTTCCTTGTCCCGGTGCTGGTTGCGCTGCTCTGGCAAAGCCTCCCAGCCCTTCTGCTGGCGCAGCACGTTCAGGAGCTGGCGCCGGAAGCCGTCATGGTCAAAGATGCCGTGGATATACGTGCCCAGTACCTTGCCATCAGTGCTCAAGGCCCCATCGCTTCCTGCAGTGTCCTGTCCATTGGAACAATTGATGACAAAGGGGTGCTTCACCTGGGAGGTGAATTCGGTCTGCCCCATGTGTATCTCATAGCCGGGCATATTGTCAGCTGTCATGGCTTCCCGGACATCAGCAAAGCGCAAATCCTTGCAGGAAGCCTTCACCTGGGTCAGCAGCTTCTCTGCGGTGAAAGTGGTCACCATGGGCAGCAGGCCCATCCCCTCCACTTCGTCATGGTCAGATTCCATATGCCTTGGGTCTCGTATCTTCTCCCCCAGCATCTGATAGCCGCCGCAGATGCCCCAGAGGGGTGTGCCCTGCTGCACCTTCTCCTTGACAGCCCGCTCCAGGCCGCTCTCCCGCAGGTATAGCAAGTCCTCTGTGGTGTTCTTGGAACCAGGCAGGAGAATCAGATCTGGCTCGCCCAGACCGGAGGCTTCCTGCACATAGTAAAGCTCTACATCTGGTTCTGCCGCCAGGCTGGAAAAATCCGTGAAGTTGGAAATCTTCGGCGTCTGTATCACTGCCAGCCGCAACTTGTCCTTATCCTTGGCGGGGGCGGACTGCTTTTCTTCCAAAGAGACTGAGTCCTCATCGTCGATGCCCATTTCGTCAATATGGGGCACCACTCCCAGCACAGGCTTGCCAGTCTTTTCCTCCAGAAAATCAATAGCTGGCTGCAGAAGGGTTATATCTCCCCTGAACTTATTGATGATAAGCCCCTTGACCAGAGCTCTTTCGTCCTCCTCCAGAAGTTCCAGAGTGCCTACCAGGGAAGCCAGGGCGCCGCCACGGTCAATGTCTGCAATCAGCAGCACCGGGGCATTCAGATGCTTTGCCACCCGCATATTCACTATATCATTGGCCTTGAGGTTCACCTCAGCAGGACTGCCCGCCCCCTCGATGACCAGCACCTCATAATTCTCCTGCAGACGCAAAAGCGCCTCCTTGACGGCAGAAAAAGCCTTCAGAGAATAGCCTGTATGATATTCACGGGCGCTCATATTGCCCACAGGCTTGCCGTTGATGATGACCTGGGAGCAGGAATGTCCTGTAGGCTTCAAAAGCACGGGATTCATGTCCACCATAGGCTCCAGCCCGGCCGCCTCTGCCTGGGCCACCTGAGCCCGGCCCATCTCCAGCCCTTCACGGGTCACATAGGAATTCAGAGCCATATTCTGCGCCTTGAAGGGCACCACCTTTCTGCCCTGGCGGCGAAAGATACGGCAAAGAGCCGTAGTGATGATGCTCTTGCCCACGTGAGAACTGGTTCCCATCAGCATGATGCTCTTAGACATGGAAAAGACCTCCAATAGTAGTGCGGATTTGCTGAAATCAAATACTCATACTTTCTAAGGGAGCAACTTCCCGCTCCCCATGCTCTCGCATAAACTATGATGATTGTACCATAAAACAAGGAAATTGGCACGGGGTCTTCCCCGTGCCAATACTTGCTGATTCGTAACTGTATAGAAGGGTTTATGCCTCATGGCTGCGTTTCCACTATTACTTCCGGAGCACCACTCTTTCCTACACGGCATTCGCGCAGGAGGCCGCCGCCTCCTGCCGACAGGTCGCTCATCTGGAAATGCATGGGATCAGCCATGATATAGAAAACCTTGTCCGGGTCACTATCCTTTGTAAGGGAGGCATAGTTTTCCGGAATGTCTGCCCTGCGTGTCATGTGCCGGGCTTGGGGGACAAGGACGGGAACTTTGCCGGATATATCGTATACGCTTGTGGTCTCCCATATATCGCCTGCCTCCAGGGCATCCACATAAAGATACCTGCGCCCGTCAGCAAGGCTCACCACCACAGGACGCAAGCCGCTTGCTTCACCGTAATCATTGAGCTCCTTGTCATCCAGCTTAATGAGAATGCCGCTGTCTGACTGGCTCACGCAGATAGTGCCAGTCCTGCCTTTGGCAAAAGCCGTGCGCATCTTTTGATATGGCAAAATTTCCATACAGTAGGAGGCAGGTGCATGGCGGTACTTGTCCTTGAAAAGCTCAGGCTGCTCATCAAAGAGAATAGTGGCTGCAAAAATACCTTCCATGTAGCTGCCAATGAGATAAGGGTTGAAATAAAAGGTCACCCCGCAAGGGTCAAGGGTCCAAGAGATGGTGCCATCTCCCACCATCTTTTCTGTCATTTCCCTCACGAGCTCGGTGCCGCCGCTTTCCATGAAAGAAGCCTTGGGGTAATCCTGCTGCAAGCGATTTTCTATAGCAGCCATCAGCTTTTTCTTGTCCACAAACACATCCCCAAGGGTGAGTTCTTTGCCCGTTTGGGTGTCAAAGCTGCGTCCCCATACACCATAGGAGCCGTGGGCACCGCCTTCATAGCTTTCTCCATATTCCAGCAGGCTCACTGCCAGGGTATCGGCGCGGCGCACAAAAACATCTGAGAGTGCCTCGTGTGGCACAAATGAGTATGAACCGTACGCCTTTCTTTCGGCCCGGTCAGCGGCTGCTGTGACCAGCATCCCTTCGCGCAGATGCTGACGTCTTTCCACTGCCTCTTTGCTATACTGCCAAAGTGCCTGTTGCAAGGCCTCTGTGCTCTGGCCGCTGCCAACCAGATTCACAGTGGTGCGTGAGCTGCGCAAAAGGTCTCCTTCAGCATCACTGTCTACCGTAAGGTGGGAATTCACTGCCAGTTGAACAGGCCGAAGAGAGGCATCCACATGACTGGCAGCCTCGCAAGTCATGCAAAAACCTGCATATTCTGATAACATGCCCGGGAAGATGGCCGGAGAAATTGCCAAGGCCGCTCCCAGCGAAAGAGTTGCAATTTTTTTCTTTACGTTCTCCAAGTTATTTCTCCTTCCACTTGTGCAATAGCCCCACTTATCTTATCATTTTCCCAGCTGCTCACAAATAGCCAGGGAGTCCCAAATCCTGTTCTGCGGCTTTCTCTGCTGTGCAGTTCAGCTTCTTGAGATTGACGGCCTGGCCGCAGACTGTCAGATATACGGCTTCTGCCTTTGATGCCAGCTGCTGATTCAGGAGGCCTGACAGGTCACGATATAGCCGGGCCAGATGATTTTCCGGCACAATACCCGCCCCCACCTCATTGGTAACCATGACAACAGCCCTGGCATGCTTCATCTGAGAGACAGTTTCCCAAAGCCTTGCTCCCATTTCCTCTGCCTGCTTGTAGAGCCTGTCTTCCTCATGCAGCTCGCTCTCTGTGCAGCTGCATAGAAAATTGCTGAGGTAGAGAGTCAGGCAGTCAAAGAGAATTACCTCGCAACTGTCACCTGCTTCTTTAAGAGCAGAAAGCACCTCCTGTTCCGTGGGGGCTTCAAAGGTCTGCCAGTTTGCAGGACGCCTTGCTCTGTGCCTTTTGACCCGGAATTTCATTTCCTCGTCCCATATCTGCGCAGTGGCGATATAGGCTACCTTGCCCTCGGGGGCAGCTGCCTGGGCATATTCTTCCGCAAAAGCAGACTTGCCGGAGCGGGCACCGCCGGTCACCAGTATCAGCTTGGTCTTTGCTTTCAGTGTCTCTCTTTCCATGCCGCACATGCCTCCACAAATGCTCTTGCCTGCTCCGGGCAGCCTGCGAAATGCAGGTGCAGATAGCTGCCCAGGGTGTTATTGCGCAGCCGTCCTGCCCCATAGCGCTGGCCGTTCCGCAGGCGGGTGAACTCAAAGGGCCGCTCTGCTGCTTCTCCCTTATCCTCTTCCACTGAGAAGTGAAACTCGTGTCCGTGGATAAGGCTTCCCTTCCTGCCCAGCACCGTATCACTTGCCAGGCGGGCCTCGATATAGCCCACAGTCTGCAATTTGCGGGTCATCACCGCCCTGCCAGGAAAGATGCCTGCCATATCATATACCTGTCCCTCAAAATCCTGCAGGCTTTCCATCAGGTACATATATCCTCCGCACTCAGCGTAGATGGGCAGGCCTGACAAGGCCTTTTCCCTTATTTCCCGGCGCAGGGAATAATTATTCTCCAGTTGCCTGGCAAACATCTCAGGGAAGCCGCCGCCTATGAGCAGACCGTCAACCTGAGGCAGGGACTTATCTGCCAGGGGACTGAAGGTCACCAGTTCTGCGCCCAGATCCTTCAACACCTGCAAGCTGGCGGGATAATAGAAGGAGAAGGCCTCGTCCCTGGCCACGCCTATGCGGCAGACAGGTCTGGCGCTGTTCCCCTTCCCTTCTGCAGTTTCAGCTTGCAAAGGCTCTGCCATCTCAGCCAGTTTCAGTAGAGCGTCCACATCTACCTGTTTTCCCACAGCCCTGCCCATGGCCTCCACGGCTTTCCTGGCAGGTTCATCTGCACCGCTCCGCTCTTCCACCGGCACCAGGCCCAGGTGTCTTTCTGGCATGCCCAGTCCCTCCTGACGCCGCAGCACGCCGAAAACGGACATGCCAATGCCGGCCATGGCTTCACGCAGCATGGCCTCATGGGTATCGGAGCCAACCCGGTTGAGAATCACTCCGGCAATTTTCACTTCTCTGTCATAATCCCGAAATCCCAGGGCAATGGCTGCGGCAGAGGCCCCCATGGACTTGGCATCGATTACCAGAACCACGGGCGCTTGCAAGATTTTCGCAATCTCTGCCGTGGAACTGATGCCCTGCCGTCCTCCGTCATAGAGGCCCATAACCCCCTCGATAAGGGCGATTTCCGCCCCTTCCATTTCCCTTGCCAGGGAAGCAGCGAGTTTTTCCTTCGGAGTCAGCCAGGTATCCAGATTCATGCCGGGACGTCCGGAAGCCAGTTGATGATAACCGGGGTCAATATAATCCGGCCCTACCTTGAAGGACTGGACAGCCACGCCCCTTTCCCGCAGGGCCGCCAGCAGTCCCGTGACAATGGTGGTCTTGCCCGCCCCGGATTGGGTGGCGGCGATGACCAGACGGGGAATATGCCTTTCCATGGGCAGCCTCCTTCAGGGACGGGTATCATCGATCAGGTACATCATGGCATTGATGGCAGCTGCCGCAATGGGGCTGCCGCCTTTGGTGCCCTCTACAGTGATATAAGGCACCATCTCCTGCTGGCGCAGAGCCTCCTTGGAGTCAGCCGCCCCCACGAAGCCCACGGGAATGCCCACAATGCAGGCAGGGCGCACTCCCTCTTCCTCCATCAGGCGCAGAACTTCAAAGAGTGCCGTAGGGGCATTGCCAATGGCTACAATGTTCTTGTCCAGTGCCTTGCCAAAATGGCGCATGGCAGCCATGGAGCGGGTAATGCCCTCTTTTTTTGCCAGTTCTGCGATGTCCTCATCGGCAATCAGGCAATGGACCCTGCCCCCGAAAGCTGCCAGCTTGCGCTTGTTGATGCCCGTGCGCACCATTTCCACATCTGTGTAGATGTCGCAGCCTGCCTGCAAGGCTTCCTGCGCCTTACTGATGGCTTCAGGGTGAATATGTATCAGGGGAGCATAGTCCACATCTCCTGCTGCATGGATCAGCCGGGAGTAGACTTTGGTTTCTGCTTCGCTGAGGTTCAACCCCGCCAGATGAGGAGCAATGATCTCCATGCTGCGATGTTCGATTTCCATAGGCTTGGTGATGAAATTCATATCTTAGGCATCCTCCTTCAGCAGGTCATGCAAGTTATCTTTTAATTCGTCAAAAGTACTGCACAGGCAGTCATAAGCCATAGGAGGCCTGTCAATGACAATGAGGGGCAGGCCCAGTTCCGCTGCTGCCTGTACCTTGGTATCCGTGCCACCCAATGTGCCGCTGTTCTTGGTGATGATAACCTCCGCCTCATATCTCAGAAACAGCTCCCTGTTCAGGGCGGCAGAAAAAGGCCCCTGCAGGGCCACAATCTGGTCAGGCGCCAGCCCCAAATCCTCACAAAGGCCAATTACCTCTGCTGTAGGCAGCACCCTGGCTATCAAGCGGCAATCCCGTAGACACTCTGCTGAGGTGAACTTGCTGAGATTACGGCTGCCGGTGGTGAGGAAAATCACCTTGCCCAGCTTAGCCGCTTCTGCCGCCGCTTCCTCATAGCTATGCACTATCACAGTCTTTTCGTAATCCAGCCGGGTAAGATTGCGTTCATAGCGCAGATAAGGGATTTTCACACCGTGACAGGCTGCCATGGCATTTTGGGAGGCATTGACGGCGTAAGGGTGGCTGGCATCTACACAGGCTTCTATGTGATGTGCCAAGAAATATTTCTCCAGTGCCTCACCGTCCATGGGTTCGTCATTTACCACCAGACTGTGACCTTTGTTTTCTTCCAGCAGCTGTTTGCCGTAAGAACTCACCACCGAAGCCGTCACCTGATAGCCGGCTGCCAGCAGCATTTTCACCAGTTCTCTGCCGTCCTGGGTTCCTGCCATGACGAAAATCATTTAGAGCGTCTCCTTTTTCTCATAGCCACGGGGTGTCACCATCCAGCCCTCCTGCACGTAAGTCTGGGAATTGCCGATTATGACCAGGGAGAACATGTTGATTTCTTCCTTGGTAAAGTCCTGCAAAGTAGAGATGACCTTGGACTGCTTCTCCCGGCTGGCTGCGGTGACAATGCCCACGGGGGTGTCGGGGTTGCGGTGCTTCAGCATGATTTCCCGCACTTCCTCGATATTCTGCACCCGCTTCTTACTCTTGGGGTTATAGAGCGCAGTGACGAAATCACCCTCCGCCGCCATCTCGATGCGCTTCCTGATAGTCTCCCAGGGCGTCAGGAGATTGGAAAGGCTGATGACCGCAAAATCGTGCATCAGCGGTGCCCCCAGGATGGAAGCAGCTGCGTTAACAGCCGACACACCTGCCACCACGCCGCCCCACTCAGGACGCTTTTCCTCCGGCAGCTTCAGAATCAGTTCCAGCACCAGGCCGGCCATGCCGTAAACCCCGGCATCACCGCTGGAGACAACCACAGTTTCCTTGCCGGAAGCAGCTATTTCCACCGCCATGCGGCAACGGTCAATCTCCTGCATCATGCCAGTGCCAATGACCTCTTTGGAGCCGTCTTCCAAAAGTTCTTCAATGAGCTTGATATAAGTATTATATCCCGCCACCACTTCTGCCTGCTCGATTGCCTGCAAGGCCCGGGGCGTCATGTCCAAAAGACTGCCAGGGCCAAGGCCCACTACCGTTATCTTTGCCATTTTTATCACCTTTTTTTGCTCGTATGTGACTTTCAGTCTGTATAAATTAAGATAATTATACCATATTTTACAGGTTAACGCAGTTTCTTCCACACTCTTTCACAAATCCAGATAAATCAAAACGTATGATGCCGGTGGCAACTGGAGGAATCCTGCCTTAAGGTATGGTGCAGAAAGTAACAAAAATGTATTCGATACTGGAAAAGTTAATCTTCAATACCATGTGCAGTCTAGAGCAATGAGGCCAGATAAAAGGTATAAAAAAGCTAGCCATAAATCAGAGTTATTTCTGATTTATGGCTGGACTTTATGCATATACCATATGTATAAAATATTTCAATGCGCCATCAGCTTGCCACCGCCGGGAAGCTTGATGGTCTTGCCCCCGAGGCTGCTTTCTGACTTGTCGTAGTAGATGTTGTGACCGTGGGATTCAATGTTGCTGAAGTTTATGTCTTCATCTGTGAGGGAAGTGACATACGCATCCCCCGTAAGTTCCCACTTTGCTCCTTGGGCAAGGTTCACGGTCATCTTTTCTGCCTGGTTGTCTGGGTTCACGGCTCCTTTCAGCACAGCTCCCTCTCCAAGGTTCAGTGTCACCTGGCTGATCCTGTTTGCCAGCACATCCCCTTCCAGAAGCTGATCTTCTGCGTCCAAAGTGAAGTCGCCGCCGTTCTTGTCCGTGGTGCCCCAGCGGTCACTGGTGACCTGCACCAGTGTTTTGGAGCCGCCTGCCTGCACCAGTTGGGTGTTTTTCAGGCTGGCTGTGGCGGTGGTATTAGTGATGTAAAACATGGGGCCAGCGGACATATTGGTGAGCTTTGAATCCACAGCGGTGAACTTTGCCACGCCTACACCGGCATCCCCAGAGAAGGACTGATAGAGCATCACGCCGTGCCGAAGCATCTATGGCAAAATCACCGCTCCACCATGGGCATAAGGCTGACCTTGTGGAGATTCAGCTTGTGGCGGCGCTCAATGTTTGCCCGCACCGCTTCATCTTCGCACACGCCTGTCTTGATGTACTTGTCCAGAACGGCGTAGGTGAAGCCCAGGTTGTCCTCGTCCGTCTTGCCGCAGAGGCCGTCGGAGGGTGCCTTGTGCACCAGCTCCTGGGGCAGGCCCATGACTTCACCGATGGCAATGACCTCGTCTACTGTATAGGCGGCCAGCGGGGCCACGTCACCGGCGCTGTCGCCGTATTTGGTGCTGTAGCCCACATAGTCCTCGGAGCGGTTGCAGGTGTTGATGACACGGCCTCCTTCCGGCAGGCCCTGGGCTACGGCGTAAAGGGTAGCCATGCGCAGGCGGGGCGCAAGGTTCTGGCGCAGGGGGGCCGTGATGGTGAAGTCTGCACTATCCTCAGCCTGCAAGGCTTCCAGCATGGCCTGGAAGGGCCGGCCGATATTCACCACCCGGTACTTGATGCCAAGGTGGGCAGCGGCGGCTTTGGCATCGTCTATGTCCGGCTGCACCTCATTGGGCATCAGCACACCCACCACCCTGTCACGGCCCAGCGCCTTGACGCAAAGGGCAGCGGCCACCGTGGAATCCTTGCCTCCGGAGAGGCCCACTACGGCCTTGGCAGTGGGTCCGTTCTGGTCAAACCAGCTCTTGATAAAGTCTGCAATTTTCTGCGCATCTATTTTTGCTTCAAAAGAAGGATAATTTATTTTGTTCATAAGAAACACTCCTTTTCTTCAATCATCATTGGCCAGCCTGTAATCAATGGCCCGCTGCAAGTAGTCCACATACTCCTGACTCTTGCACATGCCCTTGCCGGGGGTGTCGGAAATCTTGGCCACGTGCTGGCCGTTGCACCTGGTCACTTTCATGACGATGTTCAGCGGCTCCACATAGGTGTCGTTGGAGATATAGGTGCCGATGCCGAAGGCCACCCTGGCCTTACCTTCAAAGTAGTGGGCAATCTTATCGGCCTTCTCGAAATTCAGGGAGTCGGAAAACAGCAGGGTCTTGGTTCTCTGGTCAATGCCCAGGCGGGTGTAATGGTCAATCATCTTGTCCCCCCAGACAAAGGGGTCGCCGGAGTCATGCCGCACGCCGCTGAACAGGGTGGCCAGGGTCTTGTCAAAGTCCCGCAGGAAGCAGTCGGTGGTGATGGTGTCGGTGAGGGCAATGCCGTTGTCCACGCCGTATTCCTTCACCCAGGCTTCCAACGCAACCTTGTTGGAGTAGGCGGGATTGTAAAGGTGGTTGCCCTGCCCCATGCACATGATCCACTCGTGGGCCATGGTGCCCACGGGCTTCACGCCGTATTTTTTGGCCAGGTACACATTGGAAGTGCCCACAAAGGTGGAGCGCAAGACATCGAAATTGTCCAGGCTGGAAAACCGCTTGATGGCGTACTCCTGCACCTCTGCGCAAAGGCGCCTGCGCAGGCCGAACTCGGAGAACACAGGCAGCCAGTACTGGCCCATTTGTAGCATTTCTGCCTTGGCTTCGGTGCGGCGCTTGGCATCTGCCACCAGTTTGTCGTAGTCCTCCCGGAAGCGGTAGTAAACCTCATTCACGATGGCCAAAGTGGGAATCTCGTACATGGAGGTGTCAAGGAGAGTGCCCTCCGCCTCAATCATCAGCCCCTTCTCCCCGCCGGCCTCAATCCTGAAGTCGGCAAAATTGGGCCGCCAAAGGCGCAGATGGTTGATATATGACTTTTTCAGCCACTTGATGCCGGAGAGATAGGATAGCTCCTCCTCCGTGAAGCGCAGGGTGCAGAAGGCCTTGACCTGCTCCCTGATTTCCTCCACCATTTCCGGGGTGAAGCGGACATTCTCATTCCTGCACTTGAAAGTCCAGGTGGTTTCATACTCGCTGGCCTGATGGAAGATGGCCTGGCCCATGCTGAATTTGTAAAGGTCTGTTTCCAAAAGTGAATTGATGATCTGCTTGAACTTCATTGCCTGCCCCTCCTTGCTTCCTGTCTGAGTTTTTCTTGCTTACAGCTTGCGCCAGGGCTCGCTGCCCTGATTCACTACTTCCACCTGAATAGCCTTCATGGCGGAAAGAGCCGTGTCATGGGACTCCGGTGTCACGCCCGCGCAGCAGGCGGCATCCACTTTGATGTGAGCATTGGGCAAAGCCGCCTTGGCTATCACCGCATTGGACAGCACGCAGATATCCGTGCAAAGCCCCACCAATTCCACATTTTCGGGAGGGAAGGCCAGTTCCTTGAGGAAGGTGCCCATTTCCAGAGAGCCAAAGGTGAACTTGTCAAAGCTGCGGGATTTCTGGGGGTAGGGAATCTTTTCGCTGACCTGCCAGCCCTCAGTGCGCTCTATGCAGTGAGGCACGGGCAGGTTCTTCCCTTCCTCCGTGGTCATGTAATCCTCGCCATGAGTGTCGCGGGTGAAGAGCACCAGCGTGCCCTCCTCCTCGGCGGCCTTCACCTTCTCCGCCACCTTGTCCACGATGGTCACGGCCTCTTGGGAGCCTAAGGCCCCGTCAATAAAGTCATTCTGCATGTCCACCACAATGAGTACTTTCTTAGCCTTCATCGTAATCCTTCCTTTCCAGATAGCAATACAAAGCGGTCTTGGGCTTGCCGGAGGCATCGTACTTGCCTATCTCCTTCACCCGATGCCTGTCCACCAGGCTGCGCAGGAACATCTTGCGGAAGTTGGAGCGGTCCAGCTTCTGAAAGAGAATGGCTTCGTGAATCTTCATCAGTTCGTAGATTTCAAACCTTGACTTATCCTGAAGCAGGGCAAAGGCATCGTCTGTATAGCTGAGCCTGCCCTGCAGCCGCTTGATGGCGGTGCTGATGAGGAAAGCATGGTCAAAGGCCAGATGCTTCATGGTGATGGAACAGTCGCTGGTAACAAAGTAGGTGGAAAGCTCCCCATGCTCGTCATAGCCCCGGCGTACCTTGAACAGCCGGGCCTCCTTGGCATCGTCTCCGGCAGCGATATCCTTCAGCAATCCTCTGGGCACCAAAGCTGTATAAACCACGCTCACCACATGGGTGCGGGGGTCCCTGTCCGGCGCCCCCACGGTGATGAGCTGCCGCAGTTCAATGCCATCGCTCACCTTCACTCCCGTTTCCTCAAAAAGCTCCCGGGCCGCCGCTTCATCCACGGACTCCTTGCCCGCCTCCAGGAAGCCCCCGGGGATGGCCCAGTAATCCTTGTAGGGATGTCCTCCCCGCTTGATAAGCAGGACGTTGAGCTCATTGTCCTCGTCCATGGTGAAAATCACCACATCTGCCGTCACTGACGGCCTTTCGTATTTGGAAGGGTCATAGTTCTTCAGGAACTCTTGCTCCTCCTGACTTCTTTCCTCTGGCATAACTATCCATCCCCCATCCTGGTCTTTAACTCTTATGTAGTATTTAGTACCACTTATACTGTAGTATATAATACCACTTATGTCAAGCAAAATCTTGCTCCTTTGCATACATATATCCCTCGTCCAGGCAGATGCCGCAGATTTCATCGTACAACCAAAGTCACACCGCGCTTTTCACTATGGTCAACCGGACACGAATGCAAGGAAGGCCTTATCCTCTTTTCCTGGCACCACAAAAGAGCCGCCTCTTGACTCACATCAACAGGCGGCTCCCTTCTATATATACGTATAAGGTGCTCTTTACCGCGGCAATCTTAAATCGTCATACGGTTAACAAATAAAACTCTCAAGGGTAAAAATCCTAATCACTCGAAATCAGCTGCAATATTCATCTGCTTCCTGACTACTCGCCACCCAGGATAGTACCTGTCCATCCTCGCCTTGAACTCCGGGCCGTGATTGGCCTCCCAGAGATGAGTAAGCTCATGTATGGCTACATATCTGAAAACCTCCGGGGACTGCTTGGCCAGGTGTATGGACAGCCAAATGCGGCGGGCACGCACATTGCAAGTGCCCCAGCGGGTATGCATATCCCGGAAGCGCCACTCCGCTGCTGTCTTCCCCACTAAGGATTCCAACCGGCTTTTCTCTGATGCCACCACTCTTTCAAGCTGGCGGCGGTACCAGTCATTGAGGACCTGCCTCCTTTGATCCCTGGTGGCATATCCCGGCACCAGGAGCAACACCTTGCCATCCTTGCAGGTGACCCTGGCTCTGTTACCTGCCACTTCTCTCACCACCAGTTCATAAGGCTTTCCCCAGACAGGTATCTTTTCCCCTGTCACATACTGGCGCTTGACTGATGCCCTGGCATTTTCCCTGATGAGCTGCTGCCTGGATAGCAGCCATTCCCTGCGGCTATCCAGTACTTCCTCTATTTCCTTCCTGCTATACCCCTTCGGCACCGACAGGAGTATGCGCCCTTCAGGCGGCAGCACTTTCAAGTAAACATTCTTGATGGCCTTTTTCTGCACCGTCACTACCTGCCCGCCCCAAGGCATTATGTTTTCCTCTATCATGTATTTTCCCATCTTCCACACTCTTCACGCCTTAAACACACTGCTTCTATGGGGCTGTAGAGCCCTGTGCAGCAAAAGCCCCAGCATACCGCAGGATATTGCTTCCCCTATGCCTACCGTTGCCATCATCAGTGGTATAGGCAAAGGTACTTCATAGGCATAACGCAGTACGAACGGGATTATCACCATATTGGCTGCAATCGGTGGAATTATAGCTATCACAGGCCTCCTGCTGCGCAGCAGCCTGGTCCCCACTGCTCCAATCAGCGTAGCTGCCGTGCCGAATACCACATCAGGCATTGGTGCCCCGCCTATGATGTTGCCCAGGAGACATCCGATAACCAGTCCCGGCACCGCTGCTACCGTATATACCGGCAGTATGGTCAGCGCCTCAGCTATCCTGACCTGTATCTCGCTGAATGAGATGGGTGCAAACACAATGATCAGTACAACATAGGTGGCTGCAATAATGGCAGCCTGTGCCATAAATCTTGTGGATATCTTTTGCGTCATTGATTTCACTACTTCCTTATCTTACCAACAGTTTGATTGCGCTCATCTTCCAATCTTTACTAACTCCTTGTATCCGTCCATAAAATCAGCTATGCTTTGTACATAAACTTCTTGACAGAGAGGACGCGGTCCAATGCAGATTCAACCTAAAAACAATCACCTGCAGCAGCTTGCCAATGCTGCCAACACACTTACCCGGTTTCTCGGCACCCGTGACCTGCCTAAACTTACTCACAATACTTTGCAAAGCAAATATGGCTTTGACCATGTAGATGTACTGATTCTCTTCGGCGGCACCATCCCCTTCGGCTGTGACGTGGCTGCCGCCACATGGAAGCGTGGTCTGGCCCGCCATCTGATGATAGTTGGCGGCATTGGCCATACTACCCAATCACTCCGGGACAAATTCAAGGCCAGATTCCCTGATATGGACACTGAGGACAAGCCGGAAGCAGAAATGATAGCCGACTACCTGGCCCAGGAGCATGGCATCCACGATATCCTTCTGGAAACAAAGTCTACCAACTGCGGCAACAATGTCACTTATGCCCTGGCCAGGCTCAGAGAAGCAGCCATACCAGCAAAATCCCTCCTCATCATGCAAGATCCCTCCATGCAGCGCCGCATGGCTGCAGTTTTTGCCAAGGAACTGCAGGGACAGGATACCCTCATCATAAACTATGCTCCCTATCGTCCCTACCTTACAGCAAAAAACGGCACGCTCCGTTTCATCCGCCCATATTGGGGCCTCTGGGATATAAGACATTATGTGACCCTGCTTCTTGGAGATATATCCAGGCTCAGGGATGATGAGAACGGCTACGGCCCCAAGGGCAAAGGCTTCATCACTCATGTAGATATTCCACCAGAAGTCGAAACAGCCTTCTGCCTTCTAAACTCCAGTCAGCTTGGCACCGTCCGCACTGCCAATCCGGCTTTCAGCAGCTAAAGCATTGCCCTAAATAATTCTACATATATTCTTCACCATCACCAATGAAAAATTCCTTAAGAATACCGTTTTAAAATACGTCTTACCGAAACTATATACGACCTGCCAAATAAATTCAAATGATTCAGCAGGTGGTACAAATTGTATATCTCCCGCCTGTCCGCATAACCTGGTTCTCTGGGGACCACTTCATGGTAAGCTTCATAAAAGGCCGAAGCAAAGCCGCCAAAGAGTTGCGTCATGGCTAAATCTGCTTCATGATGCCCAACATAAACTGCCGGGTCTATAAGCATTGGCTCCCCTTGGCTGTCCACCATCACATTGCCGCTCCAAAGATCACCATGCAGCAAAGAGGGAAACTCAGGCTCTATCAGGAAATCTTCAAGATGGTCAAGTATTCTCCGGCAACGCCGCTTATCCTCCTTATCAAAATAATGGTCTGCCATTTTCATCTGTGTGGCCAGCCTGTTTCCCCGGAAAAATTCTATCCAGCCAGCCTTGGGCTTATTGATTTGCCTGGTGGCACCTATGTAGTTGTCCTTGTTCAATCCATACCCATTACCGCCAGTAAACTTACTGGTATCTGCCCTATGCATGCTGCCCAACATATGACCCAGGCTGACCCAATAATCTGACTTGCGGGATGCACTTCTCACATAGGATAGCAAAAGATAGCCCGTACCATCAGTGAGCTTCCCAACTGCCAGCACTTCAGGTACGTTGGCACCACTTTCCTTCATACACTTCAGCCCATATGCTTCCGCCGGAAAGAAATTCTCCTCTGCTCTGGCATTCAGCTTCAGGAACACCTCTTCTCCACCAGTCAGCAAAAGATGATAAGCTTCATTGATATCACCGCCGGAAACCGGCTCTGACCACTCCACACTCGCATCCTGGCCAAAAGATTCCTGCACGGCCTCATTCAAGCTGCTATGCATTTTCCAATCTCCCTCATTTCCGTATCATTGCTAGGAGGAACTATCATGCTCCACATCGGCTGTCATCTTTCTTCTGCCAAAGGTTATCTTGCCATGGGCAAAGATGCCGTTAACATCAAGGCCGACACATTTGCTTTTTTCACCCGCAAACCACCACAGTCTTTTGAAAGACCGTAAGAAATTTGTTCCGCACGTTAATCTGGTACGTAAAGGAGAACCCACGGACACCATGGAGAAAATGCAAATGAACCTGCCTGTCTCCAACATGGAAGTATCCGAAATATCACTAATGCGTTCTGACCGAGGAAAGAACGGCATGATCTACACCCCAATAGGCATCATCGAAGCAGATAAATAGCACCTACTCGTGAAGTTCCAAAGGCAGTCCATCCGGGTCATGGAAGAATGTCATTTTCTCCCCAGTAAAGGTATCTTGCCGAATGGGTTCTGTCTCAATGCCTAAAGCATTAAGTTCCCTTACCGTATCCTCTACAGAATCCACCCGAAAGGCCAGATGCCTTAGTCCATATGCTTCCTTCCCTGGCCAGCCTGGACGCTGGGGGCAGTCTGCCTTGATAAATAGCTCAAGCTCTACGTCCTGAAGCCGCAGGTCAATTTTCCAATCCTGCTGTGCTTCACGGTGATTCTCGCGGATTACCTCAAAACCAAGTACATCTACATAGAAGTGCTTGCTGCGCTCATAGTCGCTGCCGATGATTGCTACATGATGAATATGACTCAAATCCATAACTGTTACCACCTCAAATCAGGATACCGACACAGTGTCCAGTCTCATGCTGGATTATCTGGGCTGTAAAGCCGGAAAACTTCTGCCACTGCTTTCTGAACTCCAAATTCCAGTACTTAATTTTAACAGAACATATATTCTGTAATTGCCAAAATTATGCTATACTTTATCCAAGCAGAAGAAAGGAGAGCAACCAAAAATGCCCTATGCAGATATTATACACCACCCCCGGCCAATTTCCACCAGACACTTCCCTATGTCCATGGAAAAACGCGCAGCCCAGTTCAATCCCTTTGCAGCCCTGTCAGGCTACGAGGCACTGGCTACCGAAACCGCTCGTCTCACCACTGCTAAGACCCACCTCGGCGAAGATGAAAAAGAGCACCTGAACACCATCATGCAGCAGCTTCTGCGCTTATCTCCTCACCCCCATGTGTCCGTGGAATACTTTGTGCAGGACTCCCACAAGGAAGGCGGAACCTATCATATACTAAGCGGCACCATCAAAAAGGTAGATACGACTTTCAAAAAACTTATCTTCAGCGACAAGACAGAACTGGACCTGGACAGCATACGCAGTATCAGCAGCCCCTTGCTTCCCAAAGATATACTCTACGAATAATTTTTTCTTTTTGACCTATTGACTTTTTGACCTTTAGGAGTATAATAATAATTGCCAGAGGGAAAGGACCTCAGGATAAAGGGTTCAGCCCCCTGAAGACAAAGTTTTTATTCCATGAAAGGAGATTGAGCAACCATGTTTGGTCTGGTTCCATTTGCAACAGGTAATGAGCTTATGAAGGAAGAAGGACGTTTGTTCAATCGCCTGCTGGATGCCTTTGATACCCCCTTCACCAGTGCAATGAGCACATCTGGCTTCAAAGTCGATGTCAAGGACAACGGCACGGCCTATGAACTTACCGCCGACCTTCCCGGCTTCAAAAAGGAGGATATTTCTCTCGGCTACGAGAACAACTATCTTACCCTCTCTGCAAAGAGGGAGGAAAACAATGATGAGCAGGATAGCGAAGGCAACTACATCCGCCGTGAGCGCAACTACGGCCAGATGTCCCGTTCCTTCTACATCAGCGGCATTGACAAAACCAAGACCACTGCTGATTTCAAGGATGGTGTGCTGAAAGTCCAGCTCCCCAAACTCCAGGAACAGGTTCCTACCTCCCATCAGATTCCCATCAGTTGATAATCACGCTTTCCCTTTTTTCCAAATATAAATCCCTAACACCATTAACGGCAAAAGCCGCCAGCCTTGATTGGACTGGCGGTTTTTGCCGTTAGTATACTAAATCGAATTAAATAGCAACATTATCACCGTTCCATAGACCCGGCCTTGATGTATGCTACCTTACCGTCCTTGGCGGCAAAGGTCAGGTAAATCATATGGTCAGAAGCAGGGAAATACGTGTAATAGTCAAAGCCCGGCATATGATGAGATTTATGTTTCACTGGATTTACAGAGCCATCACCGTAAATCTTAGTCACCTCGTCAATGCTCATGCCCACTGTAATGCCAGCAGGAGTAGCCCAACCATTATTTCCTTCTACCAGAATGGATTTAACGGCATTTCCATCTGCGGTGGGAATGATCTTGACCGTGTCTCCATACCCCAGGGCATTCTTATCATAATGAGTAGTGGTTCCCTTCAAGGGGCCGTAAATATTCCTGACCTCATCCATGGACATCCCAGGCTGTACATAGCCTACGCTCACATCACTTGCAGTCATCCATGCCGTTTCTCCTGCTGAAACGACATTCCCTCCAGCAAACATCATGGCTCCTGCCAATACACCAGCAAGCATTTTTTTCATAAAGCTATTCCTCCCCTAACAACTCAAGGAAACCGAATCCCTAACTTGCCCCGTGAAGTACCATTGTCCGTTATTCTCCATTCAATGCACGATTTCCTTTTGAAGCTCTATGAAAAAGGCTGACCTCAAACAGCCAGCCTTCCAAAATAATATTTACTTCCCCATCTCCATCTTCCTCTCCTGCCCCTTTCCTCCTTCAATTCCCTGCAGCAAGCTTTCCTTCGGCGAGAGCTTTTTCTTTTGGGCTTCTTTAGCCGCAGCCTTGATGAGATCCTTCTGCTCCTTCTTTGTTGCCTCCCTGGCCGCCCGGTTTGCCTGCTCCTCCATGGTCAGATTCTGACCAGCATGCTTCCCAGCGTCCCTGGCTGTACTGGCAGACTTCTCGCCGCCAGCACTCTTCGACTTGCTCGCACCGTACACTTTCACCGGCAGCAAATCATTTTTGAATCCCGGATTCGTCCTAGCTATATTGGCTATCTTTACGGGCCTTAGTCCGTCCTTCTCCATGATTTTCACCATGCCAGCCATCACGGCTTCCTTGGTTTCAGCACCTAAATCCTGCAAGGCTGCTTTTTCATAGTACCTGTACCAATCCCTGTTCAAAGCATGGCTATTGGGCTTTTCTGCCAGTACCCTGTCCCTTCGCTCCTCATACCCTGGGATATCTACTTTTTCATCGTTCATCAGGGCCCTTATCTCCGGTGACTCTGCCCCTCCCTTCAGTTTAATGGCACAGGAAAGTACTGCATATATTTCCATATCCTCTCTGGCTGCCTTATGCAGCCCCAGGGCATCGCCCGTAAGTCTGCCACATCCCTCCTCAAAGGCAATTTCCGCCAACATTTTATCTCCATAGGATAGCTTCAGGTGCTGTTGCTCCACTACCTTCCTATCAATAAATCCCCAGTCCTTCACCAATCTGGCAGCTTCCAGATCTTGCTGCTTAAGCTTTGCCAGCTCATCAATGGCCGAGATGCCCCAGTACTTCATTTTCGTTGGAGCATGCCCTTCCATAATTGGCCCGGTATTCGTCACCTCCAGCTTGAGCTTCCCCAGCATGTTTATGAAAGCTACTTGGTCATCCACATCCAAGGCCATATGCACAGGCAGTTTTTTATCTGCCATGGACTGCAGTGGCCTGGCAGATTCAAAGGCTACCTCATCATTTTTTATCCCCGTCCCTTCCCTGAACAAATGGTAGTCCCCTGCCTTTTCAGCTACCTGCAAATCCTCCATCCCTTCCCTTTCCTTGGAGGAAAGGATATAGACTGATGGCATGCGCCTGAAATCTTCCTTCTTGGCCACATACAGATATGTATTAGCCTTTTGGGCATTAAGCGCCTGAACCTCCGGGTGCATTTCAAGATACAGATTTTCTTCTGCCCGCATCTTCTGCATTTCACGGCTGCAAAACTCATTGGCTTCCTGGCAATTCTCCACTATGTGTTCGTCCGTAAGCCCCTGGTTCTTTCTAAGTAGATTCTGCCTGAGTTCCGGTATTTCTATAAGAGCCGTCCTGTACGTGTTGAAGTGCCGCTCAAGGCCACGCGCCAGACTTGTATCGTTGCAGAAATTCAGTTTTCCCAGAGTCCTGACCTTGTACTCAGTCTCGTGATACTTGCCATAGGAAATGGCCATCTTCACTTTATTGTAGCCCATAAAGCCCCGCAACTTATCGTTAAACACCTTTTTGTCCAGGGCATTGAAAGCAGCCAGAAATTTATAAGCTTCTTCCCCATTCAGGTGGATGCCGTCCTTGTAGACCTCGTCCTTTTCATTGCGTATAGGTGTCTCGCTCCAGGCAAAATCCACGTATAGATCCTGAAACAGGCCCTCCTTTGCTGCTTCCTGGGGCCTGGGCTCAAACTCCTTGCCTCGTACGGCTTCTGTCACCGCTTGTTCCTGCCTTTGTATCTTTTCCTGGATGCTTTCCATCTTGTCGTAGAGGTTTTGAGCCCTTTTGACGGCAGCGAAAATGATTTTTGTGTTGTACTCCAGTTTCTTCAGCTGGGCCTCCGTATACAGAGGGTGCTTCTCATAATCGTAGCTTAGGTAGTTTGTCTTGAGGAAAAGATGTGCCGTCATAGGAGCAGAAAACTCATCTTCCCCTCGTTCTTTGGCATATTGCTTCACAGCAGCAAATATTTGCTCACTGCCAGCTTTCCAGGAAATATCTATGCCATTATCCTTCAGGATACCTATGGCCTGACGAAAGTCCTCCGGCCTGTCTCCCTTGATTTGCAATGGCTCATATGGGTAATTTTTAAAATCCTGCACATTGTAAAATTTCCACAGCTCCGGCACAGCTTTGCCATCTTCTCCCCTGCGGTAGACCTCCAGCATAGCTGCCCTGGCTGCAGGCTTAAGCGTCCAACCATTCTTTCTGGCTGTCTCCTGCCACACCCACCTGGGATCACTATACCTGTGCTCATCATCCTGCATGGTAACCAGCCGCAGGTAATTGGCTCTGGACAGTGGATATTCCTGTCCATGCTTGGCCCCACCATTGTATGGGCGACCATAAATACCCGGTGGCTCCAGATTGCCATACTTCCTGAGCCGTTCCACGATCTTGGGATTCAGCCTGTCCCGTGTGTCAAAGATATCACGGTAGGTTGCCATTTTCTGCCACCTCTCCAGACTTTGCTTCTGTCACTGATTTCTCTATCCTGTCAGCCTCTCCCAGCAGACGCTCGTTTTCCTCATAGTCGAAGCCCATTTCCTCGGCTGCTTACTTCATGAGATAAGCCTCGTCCAAATACTTTTTCTGCTTCATATCATGCTCCTTTGGCCAACCCCTTGAAGGGAGATTTCTCCAATTCTTTCAGAAGCTTCTCCTTGGGGGCAATGGACGTGTTCCTGCCTCCTGCAAGCTCCGCGTTGCACATCGTCTTGTCGCGCTCCCAGGCAGGTATCAACTCATAGTCAGCCACCTGTTTGTCTGTAAGCTTGCCCCTGTAGTAGATAGCCCCGTACCTGCCTCCAAAATCATCTTCATCGAAGCGGATGAACCCCTTGGGTACCGCCCCGGGACTTACAGGCCTCATGTCCATGTAATACTTGTATTCCTCAGTTTCTTCGGCTACAGCCTGAACTTGAGCCTTGCTCTCTTTGTAATCCAGAGCCTTTCCCTTCTCCAGCATGTGCTCCTTGATATATGTCACAGCTTTTTCAGCCTGCTCCGCAGCTTTATATAACTCATCCGGGTTATCTTTCAACACAGACACCCAGTTCTGGAGATAGGCAGCATGGTTCTCATAGTGTGACTCATCAAATTTGATGTCGTAATCCTGAGCCAGAAACATGGATGTCATTTCTGCCACCAGTTCCTCTTTAGCATAAGAGACGCTGCCAAAACCTTCGCCCTTTGTCAGACATTCCCGGTTGAGCCTTGACTCCGCCCCGGTGCTATGGGCGATCTCATGGGGCACTGTGGCATAGTACCCAGACATTGTTTTGAAATCTTCACCTCTCATGACATGTATTTCATCTCTTACAGGGTTGTAGTAGTTACTGTCCACCTGGTCATTATAGATAACTGCCTCACTGCCAGAGATTATCGCCTCCATTTTGACCTGGCGGTCAGATTCGCTTATAGTTGCTCGATGCTCCGGTTCCAAGCCATCGGCCTGTTCAGCATTGAACACAGGGTACCCTTTCACTATGGGTGTGTCCAGATGCTTCATCTTGGGCATCTTCCTGCCATTCTTATCCAAAAGGAAATTTCCCCTGTCATCCTTCTGATATACGGTTTCCCATTTCCCGGTCTTGGGGTTCTTATGTTTTACAGGCTTATCCCAAACCCAGACTTCTACCATGGTTGCCTTCTCACCCTTACGAACCTGACCACCTGCAGCCGCTATGGCATTATACGTACCCCAGCGGCTATCTTTATAGCCCTTGACGATTGAAACAAATGACAAGATGAATTTATTCTTTCCATGATAGAGTTTGGTTTCTCTGCCATTCACCCTCTGAGAATCAATGTTTCTGGGAGAGTGCCCGAGGTGCTCCGAATCCCAGAAAAACACCTTTCCCTCCTCCATGTCCTTGATAACCCTATCCACCAGTTCCTTATGGGCTTCTTTCAGCTTGTCACTCTGCCAGGTCATATGCCGTCATCTCCTTCTCCATATCCCCATCCAGCAAGCTATCCAGTTCGTCTTTTGTGAGCCAGTCAAGTTCCGGGCAATAGTGCCCATACAAATCCTCATCCAGCCCCTCCGGCAATGCCAAATGTCCGTGCCTCATAAGATATCTCCCCCTTCGCCTCTAATGCAGCTAAATTATTCCTGATTCTTATCTAATTTCAGTTTACTTTCTCCAGCCCCGATAAAATAACACAGAATTGCAAGAGCATTGCTCCCAGACCCATTACAGAGAGATTACAAAGACCACCAGAGCCTGTGATTACAGGTTCTTTTTTTGCCTTGCCATGATACCACCTCGCTCATTCCGGGCAAGGAAAGCTACGCCACCCTGCGGGCGTCCTTGCCCTTCATTCTCTACGGTGGTATTTCATGTCCGTCAAAAAAAGAAAATTGGCAGGGGGGCTGGCAAGGGCCTCCAGAAAGGAGCACATCATGGACATTGACACTGGCTATGAGTTTTACCATTGCAATCTGATGAAAAGTACTAATTCCATACTGGGAAGCTACAGTGAGGAGGTATACTCAGATACCCAGGCGGGACGGGAAGCCCTGCTGGGACACATCATGGAAGAGTATCGACTTGGTGGCGTAGAAATCGAGCCTGACGACCTTGGCAAAGTAAGAGACCGCATACTCTTTGAAGACCCAATATCTGCCAACAATCTGATGGAATACGGTATCATTCTTGAACGCGCCATCTACTGAGGAGGAAAACACCATGAACAAAGTCACCCTGATTGGCAATCTGGCCCGTGATATCTCCTTCAATATCTATGAAAAGGACGGTGGCAAGAAATCCATTGTTATAGCCTCCTCCGTCCTGGCTGTTGACAAGCCACGCTCAAAGAAGAGGCCTGGCCAGAAGCCCACTGCCAACTTCATCCCTATCGCTGGCTTCAGTCAGCTGGCTATCACCATGGCAGACCATCTCGCCAAAGGTTCGCGCATTGGCATCACCGGCAAACTTAAACCCAAACGCTGGACTGACAAGAATGGCCACCGCCGTTTCGATATGGAGGTCATTGTGGACAGGATGGATTTTCTCACACCCAAGAAAAAGGATTGAAACACATAGGAATGCGAGATAACCGCATAATTCTCGCTACCCAAGAAGCCAGAGGAGGTTAATTTCATGACGGTTACGGAGTTGACCCACGAACAAATGCTTGAACTGAAACAGAACTACCTCACTGAGCATATGGCTGAGATCGAGGACAGAACCCCTTCATATGAGGAATTGGCCAGGGCAGATGATATTGTTCCCAATTGGCTTATCTTTGATATTTATGAGAGCACCGAATTCAGTTCTGATGATTTTTTCTGCACAGGAGGAGACAACAATGAAGAAGAGCACTATTTTTAACAGCTGGGACTACCTTGAAAATCCTGAGGAAGGCATGGAAATCTGGGAGTGCGAGAGAAATCTGCTCACAGACTTCTTCAAAAACAACGCCGTTGACGGGCAGGTTATCATGCAGGGAACCATAGGACGCTGGGACGGCAAGTACCCTGCTGGCAAGACCGGCATCTTCAATCTCCTGCTCTCCCAGCTCATTCAGTACGCCGATGACGTTGAAATCTACGATGAAGGAGGCCACCTTTTCATCCGTACCACTGACCATGACGGCTCCAGCCTCTTTGAAGTGAAGATACTGACGGAAAAAACCCTAGACTCCCTGGAGAACTACAGGTATGACGAGGGACGCTGGAGGAACCTCAGCGAACGGGAGGTTCACGATAAGCTGATGCAGGATAGCCACTACGCAAGGCTCCCACACTATGCCAAATGGCTAGAGACGAAAGCTGCATAACGCCTGAATTGACAAGCGGCGGAGGGAAAATTCCCTCCGCCTAAAACTGCGCCACGATATTACAAATCATTACATAAGCATTGCTATTATTTTCAGCTGACTTTATAATAGTATTTAGGAAAACGTGTTCTAATAGGAGGTATCCACCATGAGGGACAAGCTGCACACAGAAGAACTCTACCTGCCTACTGACCCGGATATCATGCGGGAGCAGGAACGCTGCCTGGAATTACAATACGATTACAACAACACCCGCCCCTCAGAAGGCACGAAACGTGCAGAGCTTCTGAGCAAGATGTTTGCAGAAATCGGCGATGGCTGTTATATAGAGCCTCCCCTCCACGCCAACTGGGGCGGCCACCATGTGCATTTTGGCAAGAATGTCTACGCCAACTTCAATCTGACTATGGTAGATGACACCCACATCTACGTGGGTGACAATACTCTGTTCGGTCCAAACGTGGTACTGGCAACGGGGGGACATCCATTGCTGCCGGAGCTGAGGGCTAAGGGGTATCAGTTCAACGCCCCCATACGCATTGGCAAAAATTGCTGGCTGGGTGCCGGAGTCATGGTCATGCCCGGCATAACCATTGGCAATAATACTGTTGTTGGTGCAGGGAGCGTCGTGACCAAGGATCTGCCCTCCGGCGTTCTGGCCGTGGGCAACCCCTGCCGGGTACTGCGCACGATTGGCGAACATGAGCGTCAGTATTATTTCAGGGACAAGAAAATCCCCACGGAACTTCTGTAAATTTTGTCTGGTGTAAATCTTTTGTCTGGTCTCTTGCCACTCCCCCCAACTTCCGATACAATTAACCCAACGGATTTTAGGATATTACCTTCGCTATCACAGAAAGGACGCTTTACATGACCATAAGCATCAGCACTGCCAGACAGTATTGGCAGGCACAGCCTGTCCCTCCTCACAATGATTTGAAACAGAAGCTGATTCTGGAAAAGAGCCATTATGAGCAGGACATTGCCAGCCTCACCTCTTCAGATGACCCAGCCGACCTTGGAAAACTCTATCAGGATTACCAGAAGCTTTCCCAGGCAGAAGTAAAGCTGGCCCAGATAAACTCTCAGCCTGATAGGCCTCAGACCTATCAGAAGCCACAGACACCGCCTCCCACAGATGAGGAAATGAACCTTCGCTTTGGCAGTGCTTATAATGTGGACATTTCAAGCCTGCAAACAAGCAAGACCATGACCTCCGCTACCCCGGAACTGGAAGCTCCTTCCCACCTCTAAGAGCACATAAACAAAGAGACTTTGAAGTCCAACGCCTATCGCACAAGCATTGGCACACTCCAAAGTCTCTTTTCTTTTGCCCGCATTAACAATCTATGCCAAATTTCTCTTTCCTGTAATTTCCTGAAGTGCAATCCTGCCAATCCTCAAGTGAACAAGGCCCCGGCATCTATCCAACGGATAGTCATTGTAGCCATAATGGTCATTGATAAGCCGCAGACACCGCTTAATCTCATCCAGCTCCGTCAGGAACTCACATCGACCTTGACCAACTATGCTCTCGTAACGGGTAGTTATCCCCTGTTCCGTCTGCTCCACCTTATAGAAGATATCTCCCTCCACGCATACCTCCGGGTGTTTTTCCAGCAGATCAATCTTCAGGCCCTGCTTTGCGCAGTGGAAATAGACCACGGGCACCTCATCCATAACTTCCACCCCGAATGAAACCGGGACAACATAGGGATGGATTTCTCCCTGTATGCCAATGCGTATGGTATCGCATCGGGTGAGAATATCCACAATATCCTTCAGATTGGTAACTTCACGCTCTTTACGCCGCATCTAAACCATCCCCCATTACTTAATCCTCTTCTCAAAGCGGAACATCCCCTCCGGGAACTGGTCACTGATAGCATCATCCTCATCATGGGGATCTGGGTGATGGCTATTATAAAATTCCACAATATGAAAACCACAACGGTTCACATAGAAGTGGATATTCCGCTTTTCAAAGTATGGCGTAACCGTCTGCCAGACCTTGACCTGAGGAAACTTTTTCTCTACCTCGCACCAGGCAGCATAGCCTAATCCCTTGCTATGCACAGATGGGGATACGAACAGCAGCTCAAGCTCTCCCTGCTCTCCTTCCACTGACACTACCAGCCCACCTACTGGCTGCCCATCCAGCATGATACGAAAGGCCAATCCTCCATCTATGGATTTTTCTATGGTCTCACGGGAAATAATCTCCCCATCCTCTTCAAAGTGATTGTCGCGTAAACCGAACTCCTCCATAGCCCCATACCTAAAAGCTTCCTGATTGTCCCGTATGAATTGCTCCCTGTCGCTCTCCTGCAGGGGGATCAATCTTACATCGCCCATTGCTTCCTCTCCCCTATTTTCTGCTGTACCCATTTGCTCTTTGTTCGATTATACTCCCGTCAGACAAGTTAACACAACAAATCCATCTCCTAAGTGCCACCAACAAGTCCTCTTTCTTTTGAGCAGCATCCGCGTTATAATTAGGCAATGACCATCATTCCATCAAAAGTGAGGCTTTTCTTATGTCATCTACACTCCCTGTCTGGAGGAAGAACCTTTATATCTGCTGTGCTGCCACTTTCATCGTGTCCATCGGTATGAGCCAGATGGCCCCTATTTTGCCACTATACATCGCTGAACTTGGTATCGAGGCTCCGGCTGACATTGCTCGCTGGGCTGGCATCATCTTTGGCTGCAATTTCATCAGCCTTGCCATCTTTTCCCCCATCTGGGGAAGACTATCTGACAGGGTAGGTCGCAAGCCCATGATCCTGCGAGCCTCTGGCTGGCTCGGACTCATCATGATTGGCATGGGCTTCGCACAAAGCGTATGGCATCTGGTTATTCTGCGTCTACTACAAGGATGTCTCAGTGGTTTTCAGGCAGCCGTCATCCCCCTGCTGGCCCAGGAAACTCCAAAAGAACACTCCGGCTGGGCCATGGGGATGTTTTTCACTTCCCAAGTGTCTGGCGGTCTCATGGGGCCAATATTCGGAGGCTGGCTCAGTGAGATAATAGGATTTCGCAATTCCTTCCTACTCATAGGCTGCTGCTGTCTGCTCGGCTTCATAGCTCTAACCCAGGTACGGGAAACCAAGCATCCGGCTCCATCTAAGACAGCTACAGAACCACAACCTTCTTTCTGGCAGCTTGATCAGCATAATGCCATCATTGGTGTCTTTGTTACCACTATCCTGCTGCATTTCTCTCTCTCATGCGTATCCCCGATTCTCACCGTTTATGTTCAGGAGATTGCTGGCAATATCGACCATATCGCACTAATATCAGGAGCCGTATTCTCTGCTTCCGGCTTTGCCAGCATGCTTTTCGCCTCTAGGCTTGGCAATCTAGCTGACCACATCGGCTCAGAGCGCATCTTATTTGCCTGCCTTCTGCTATCCGGCCTTGCTTACATCCCCCAAGGATTCGTAACAGCCCCATGGCAACTTGGCCTTCTGCGCTTTTTCAATGGCATAGCCATTGCCGGACTTATGCCCTCTACCAACAATCTTATACGCCAGCTTTCACCGGCCCCACTCATGGGGCGCATCTTCGGAATTAACCAATCTGCCCAGTTCATCGGCATGTTCACCGGTGCTTTCTTCGGTGGCCAGCTTGTGGCCCTTTTAGGCATACGCAACCTTTTCCTGATAGTTGCCTCCCTCCTTATCCTTAACGCCTGTTGGTGTCGCCTGAGAATCTTCAGAACTACCCCATGATATATCGTAAAACCTTTCCCCTGTAAGAAAATAGCAGGACTGTCAATGTGCAGCCCTGCTATTTTTATGGACAGATATTATCATTTTGGGTGGTGATTGCAACTTCGCCTTGGGTAAAGAATGCGCTTAATCAAAATACACACACCGATACGTGATATTCTTGGGATTGACCAGCGAAACACTCATGAGTTTCTTTCCTTGTTTCATGTCGTAAACCGACATGCATTCGTTGCCTTTTGTCTGCCAGCCCCAGCCTATAACAAATAAGTCATTCGGCAAATGCCTAACAGAGCCGCAGGCATAGGAAAATTTATCCGGGAAAGAATAGCTGCGGACTGCCTGAAGTTTACGCTGGGGAACGTCCAGGCTATAGGACTGGACGCGGGTCAGCTTGCCACGGTTATTATTGTCGAAAGCCGTCAGATAGTTTCCATCTACTGCTACATAATGCTGACAGGAAGTTTTCTGTTCTTCGGCTAACCCAAATTCATCCCCACGTCCGGACAGCTTCCAGAGAATCTGGTTTTCACGCTTGTGTCTGTCCAGACAAATTATGCTGCTCAAATGCCGAAATGAACAAATAAGGTTTCCATCTTTATCGAGCTGCATCGCATTGAAATGGACATAGTCCGGCACATTGGTCTTTTCATTCCCAAAATCTGCTGCCGTTTCATTTGCATCCGTTACGGTAAGACCATAGATCTCCGGATAATCGATGCTCTTCCAGTCCCAGACCACTTTCCCATGATCCACCTCCTGCAAATAAGAATATACCACCTGACTTCCCTCCGGATATCCAGGTACGTTGTAAACCTTATCGTGTATATACCCCGAAAGGATATAATGATCCGGGGTAATCATCAGGAAATCATGACCATCCAGCGGAGCTCCCTTTTGGGTTACCGCCGATTCTTCAAAGCGAATTCTCTTGAGCTCCTTGAACTTGTCATCCAGGATAACCCGCTCACCTGGGGCATAGCCCTGCATCCCATAGTTATTATCTTTTCCTGTCTCATCGTGATAGCTATAATAAGTTTTCCCATTGACCTTGTGTTTTTTGAAATCCCACCAGCCAGTATTCCGCCCCTCCTGGGGCTGCTCTTCATGCTTAGACCAGACTACCTTCCCTTTCCCATCCAGCAGGACAAGGTTCCGGCTGTAAACGAAGGAGAGGTAAAAATTGCCAGGCAGATTTGTCTCCCCCTGAACCGTAACCGGCAAGTGGTTTGCTTCCGCCTGATTGTCATTAGCTGGCGTTACACAGGAGCCAACACCACCTTGAACCGTCAGTGTCAAGGCTATTGTGCCAGCTATCAGTGCTTTTCTTAACCAATTCATGAAAACCACTCCTTTTGCGAAAAGAGACTTGTTATTTCACAGCCTCTTCACTTATTCAAATAGCCACACCATCTATATGCGCACTTCTTATTCCATCACTTCAACTGCCCACAGAAGAAATCTGCCACAGACTTAGCTGCTCCCTTGGTATCCTTGGAGAACCCGTGATCTTCTCCCTCCACCAGCTTCACCTTCCCGTTGAAGTATATCCTCTGATACCTCAAGCTGTAAGTGTAGGGAACCACAATATCCCCGGTACCGTGAATCATAAAAGCTGGCCCCTGATACTGCGATGCTGTCTCGTATATGGGCAGATTCCTGGCTGTCCGTACATAATCAGCTCCGAGTTTCAGGCCCTTGAAAATATCAATGGTAGCAGGTGGATTCAGCGAATCATAGTGCTTATCAAAGATTTGGCCACGGATAGCATCCTCCCTCAGCACTGCTGCCGGTGCCATGAGAGCTATACTCTTCACCTTGGCCGTCCCCAGTATACCGGCAGTCATGCTGGTAACTACGCCTCCCTGGGAATGACCAGCCATAGATACAGAAGTCACACCGGGCAGTTTGCTGGCATACTCGTATACATGCTTAGCATCCTCAATCTCATTAGGTACCGTCATGTCCTGAAAACGCCCTTCACTCCTGCCATGACCGTTGAAATCAAAGCGAAGAGAGGCAATTCCATTTTTCTCCAGGTCATCAGCCAGAGTAGTCAATAAAGCCTCATCTTTGTTGCCAGTGAAGCCATGCATTATAATAACCAGAGGATACTCATTCTTCCCCTCTGGCGTCTGGAGTGTAGCAGAGAGCTTGCCATGGTCACCATCTATGATTATATCCTTACTCTGAGCCATTCCCGTACTTCCTGCACAACCCATAATCCCCATTGCTACCAGCCCGGTCAAAAGTATTCTCTGAAGCATGAATTTTTTCATACTGCGTTTCCTCATGTCATAAGTATATCTGCTATTTTCTATGATATACCCTGGTTCTTTTTTATTTCAACCATCCGACCTACCCCTGCTTACTTTACAATAGATCCTCGGAAACCAATATTATTTTTGATTGTAGGACTCTACTATGTGGAAGCCGCAATGGTTCACATAGAAATGGATATTTATCCCTCCCCTCACCCTTTGTTCTACTGTTTATTCAACCAAGATCCTATATTCCCCTGCAAATATCCATTGACAGATTCCAAGATAATATGATATATTTTTAACAAATGTTATATATATATAACATTTGTTAAAAATAACGCACATAGAGGAGGTAATAACCATGAGAAGACCTGCCATTAACATCGACCAACATAATCTCCTTGTTTACATCGGCGTAGGCGCAGGATGGTTTCTGGCCGGACTTCTGGAGCTAATAGACGGTGGCATAGCCCTGAAAGCTTTTCAAATAATCCTTTTCCTAGCTATAGTCATCATCCTGCTTTATACCGCCATTGGAAAAAACGAAGAACATGATGAAATGACTTTCGCCTATTACAAGGAAGCCCTTGCCGCAGGATTCCATTCCATTACCATAACTTGCTTACTGTTTACAATAGTAGACGCCTTGTTAGACTATACCATACCTTTTCATTTTGCCGGATACATTATGCTAGGCATAGGCTACTTCTCCGCTGGCTGGAAATTCCGCCAGCTCGAAAGAGACGGTGAGTAAGCATGGCCGAGCTTATTACCAGAATCCATGAGCTTCGCCGTGAACAAAAAATGTCCCAAAGCGAATTGGCCGAGGCAGTTGGCATCCGCCGTGAGACATTAAGCCACCTGGAGAACGGCAAGTATAACCCTTCCCTCAAGCTTGCCATGGACATAGCCAAAGTCTTTGGCAAGCGCGTTGAGGATGTATTTGAATTTATTGAAGATGAGGACGACGACGATGATGAATGATACTTCTAACGCTCTGAGTCTATCCCAGATTTTGTGTAAACCTCCCAAGTGATGTAAAATGAGAACATCACTTGGGAGGTATTCTTATGAGCAGAAAATCACGCACCCCAGAAGAGCAGGCTCGCCGGGAGAAGATTCGGGCACTGTTGCAAGAAAGCAACGTCACCAGCATGGAGGACATCCAGAACTTGTTCAAGGAAACCATAGCTGAGTTCATGGAGAATGGCCTTGAGGCAGAGCTGGATGGCTCCCTGGGCTACGGTAAATATGACTACAAGAACAAGGAGACGGACAACAGCCGTAACGGTCACAGCCACAAGAATCTCCGCACCAGCTTTGGCGATGTTGAGATTTCAGTCCCCCGTGATCGTAAAGGCGAATTTGAGCCGCAGCTCGTCAAGAAGAACCAGACCAGCATCAGCCAGGACATTGAGGATAAGATAGTTTCCATGTATGCCAAGGGCATGTCTACCAACGATATAGAAAGCCACATTCAGGATATCTATGGCCTTTCTGTTTCAGATACGACCATCAGCCGCATAACGGACAAGGTGCTTCCTCTCGCCAGGGAATGGCAGCAGCGGCCTCTGGAAAGCCTGTATGCCGTGGTATTTATGGATGCTAT
>NZ_FNWN01000003.1:192328-221014 GCF_900108415.1 Selenomonas sp. KH1T6 | reverse complement strand
ATTTCGATCTATCCTTTGATAGGTCTCCTCCAGTGACTTTATATCCATACCTCCAATGCAGTGGCGAAGCAGGCGGACGGGGTCATCTTTGCTAACCTGAAATTCAAGATTTAAGGGGAGAAACAGTTGATAATTCTCTCCTAAAGACGTATACTCTTTCTGTGAATTTGGTTTTTGCATACCTAAATTCTACACCTAATCCCGGGGCTTGAATGTCCTGGGATTATCTTTTTGCATAAAAATGAGGCTGCTGCACGTTTGGATTACGTGCAACAGCCCCTCTTTCACTATAACCTTCTCCACATATAGGTCTACCAACTGCTGCATTTCCTCAAGGCTGCGTTTCCTGAACAAGGACTGTGCTTCTAGGAAGCACTGCCGCAACTCTTCTTTGTCGGGGACATCCAGCTCCAGAGACGCCTGCGCTTGTGCAATATACCCTTGTATTCCACTTTTCTCATCTTCCAGCTTCTCCATCTTCGATAAAATTATAGTACGTTGCCTTCTTTCTACTCCATCTGCCAGAATATCAGAAAGGTTCTCCAGCTTGGAGTCAATTTCTTTTACCTGTGCTTCCAAACGGCGCAGCGTTTCAGACCTCTCCCTATTCTTTTCCCTTGCATAGTCCTCGAACTTCTGTATGATTATACTCGCCGTACGCTTGTTGAAGATAGATTTCTCGATCCTATCAAGAACGAACGTTTCTATATAATCACGGTTGACCTCACGGTTCTTGCAGGCAATATTTGTGAGCCGTGACTGTCTATTACACCTATATGAAATGTTGGGGGCACGATTACCTGTCGACTTCTTACGGTTGCCCACATAACTGCATCCGCAAACACCGCAAATAATCTTCCCTCTCAGGAGATACTGCTCCTGATTCTTCTTTATTCCCCGATAAACCTTTTTACGCCTCTTCAATATTTCTTGAACTCTGTCAAAGGTTTCCTCTGACACTATAGCCGGAACGCCACCCTGAACAACAATCATATCCTCCGGCATATTCTCTTGATGAGAATTACGCTTCTTGGTATATGGGTCAGCAGGGCTGGCACGATTATAAACATACACCCCTTTGTATTTCGGATTATGAAGAATTTCATACAGGGAGTTCTTGCCAAAATCTCTGCCAGACTTTGTTTTGTACCCATCAAGACGGAGCCTAGCTGTAATGGCACTATAGCCTTTTCCTTCTAATGTTAATTGAAAGATTTCTCGAACAGCCTGAGCCTCACGCTCATTAATAACAAGCTGACGTGTAGACCTATCAACATCATACCCAAGTGGAGGAGATCCACCAGTATGCTTACAGCGCAGCGCATTTTCCTTCAAGCCCTTTCTCACCTCACGGGCAAGATTTCTGCTGTAAAACTCGTTCATCCCCTCTATTACGGACTGAAGCAGAATTGACTCTGGCCTGTCCTCATCAAATGGCTCAAGAACGCTTAGTAGTGCCACCTTGTTCCTCTGAAGCTTCATCCGATAGGCAATACTGTCATTCCTGTTCCTAGCAAATCTATCCAGTTTATGCACAATGAGAAGCCGAAAGTTTCCCTTGGCCGATTCCTGAATCATACGTTGGAATTCAGGACGGTCATCTGTAGTGGCAGACTTGGCACGATCAACATACTCAGCCACTATGACGATGCCATTCACCTTGGCAAACTCCTTGATTGCTCTTACCTGAGCATCTATGCTTTCATTACGTTGGTTGTCACTAGAGAAGCGGGCATAAAGGGCTGCTGTCACCAGCCCCCCATTTGCCTGCCTCCTAAGCCGCTCCAGGAGGCTCATCAACAATCACCTTTCTTTCATTATATATACGCCCTATCATTTTCAGCAAAACTTTCTCCACAGGGACCTCTACTACCTGTTCATCCACTAAACAGAAAATTGGTTGTAGCTGTTCAGTCTTTTTATGCGGAATAGAATATGTAGTCTTCTTCAGTTGCATTGATATCCCTCCGGCAATGAGCATTCTACATAACCCGTAGTAAGATTCAGTACACAACCTCGATAAGCGCAGAAATCTGTGATCTTGCCAGTGATTTCATTGCATACACGAACACGTCCATCACCATTCCAGTATAGCCGTTCGTCTTTTCCAAGCCGTGACCTCAGGAAACACATCAAAGATTCCGTTTCGCTATCCATGTTTTTCTCCTAATCTCATGTATCAACAGGCAGGGGGACCTCCCCCCGCTCTGTTATACAATGTACATTAACTGCCCCTCTAAAAGACCTACAGCATCTTATATAAAGCCATAGTCTCTTAACTTCTTTAATGTGACATTCTCTGAGAATTCCAGCCCATCACCTTCAAAGCGAGGATCATCATAACTTTCTCCTACCTCAAGCAAGTGATTCAGGCGATGAATGTCAATATCACGCACATCGTAAACACGACAGAAACGATCAGTGTAGTCCCTCAGCGCCCAGTAGCTTGCAGCATCAGCTTTAGAGAACCACATTGCATGAGCATATCTCTTTTCTTTCAAAACGCCCACCAATTTCTCCAGATTATTCACAACAGCGTAGCCACCAACATATGCTATTGACCAAAAGCCATACTGTAACGGTCCTGCCTGCACAAATTCCACCTGCTGTTCACCATCTACCGGCACAACTACATCAGAATATGATTTGTCATTCTGACCGTTCTCAATAAGTGTACCCGACATAGGCAACGAACAATCTCCGTTGATAACTTCATATATGCTTGGTTCTGCCACTGCAAAAGGAAGCGTAGTAGGAATTGGCATAATAGGCACATCAAAAAGTCTGGGATCGGATGCATAACGAGCAACGTAAATCTGCCTTGCTAAAACAGCCGCTTCTTCCCTTGTTTCAACTGAGAACGCTTCACAATAGGGACTCCTCCAATACCAAAGCATATTATAGACTTGCTCGATAACAAATTCCCCAGCATAAATTATCCCTGGACTAACTAAACATACAAATTCAGACATAAAAATTACCTCCTTATATAATGCCATATGCCGAATAGCAACTTTACATAAGCCCCTGTAAAACACTATTCAACACACTACTAACTTCCCATAATCAGCCTCGTATAATACAGGCTTTCAATGCTAACATGTCAATCTTTTTCTTATTGATACTCATAGGATACAGAGATCTAGGCGATTTGCGCCCTTTCTCTAAATAGCCTTCACTTATCCCATTTTCCCTAAGCTTCCTCCATAGCTCTTTATTGTTTGCTGTCATACGAATTCCAGCCTCTCCAAGCTGTTTTACAACCCAAGAGTAGATTCTATATGGGTCAAGTACTAGCCAGTCATTACCGTTGTAATTCCAAAACCCCAAGTATTGGGATGAGGCTGACTCATATTCTTTTTTATCTGAAGCAATGGGGAACAACTTTTGAGCTACTCCACGAGAAACTACTTCTATAAAGATTTGAGCCGGGTCGCTCTCCACGCCCCTACTTTCATTCGCTCTAATAACTTCCTGAATAGTTGACACCCAGGATGAGAACATTTCTTCCGACTGTCTCACTGAAATTACCCCCATGTCCGCAAAGTATCGTAAAACTATAAGCGCAATGGCTGTCAATACACGATATACTTCGGATAAACGTCTAAACTGAACACCAGAAGATATTTGTAGTGGTTCATAGGAGGCAATGAACCTGACAATTTCATTCCATTTAGACTCCACATATCTGATGAATCTTGTAAGAAATATGTCCCACATATTGCTCCTACTATTATTACCATTTACATTCAGCTCCCGAGTTTCAGTAATCGTGGTTAGGATTACACTTTTGACATCACTAAGGTCATGCAAACTATCTTTTGTTATTTCCACCGTCAAAACTCGTAATTGTGATGACTGACGAAATCCATCAAGCGGAGTCTCTGTAGAGATGGCCAATCCAAAGGATACGTCAGCAACAACAAGTTCTTTTCCTCCCTCCGCTGAAAAGAACCTACCATTGGCATCACATACCTGACGTAAAAGTGTTTCTAACAAAACCTTACTCTTCTTGTCCTTCATTGAGGCTAGGTCGTCCAATGCTGCTAAACTATCATGGCACTGCTCGCAAAACAGTTCTATCCCTTTGGCAGTTGAGGTAAAATTTGCCATTCGTCTATGTTGATCGAATGGGCAAAATAGCAATCGCAGTAAGAGCGTCTTGCCTACCCCAGTCGGACCGCAAAGGTTAAGTATATATTGGACAGGGCACCCTGCCTCTTTAAACGGCCTGTACAAGATGCCAGACAAGGCATGCAGAAACACAGGAACCATAAGATTTGATTCTCCCCATCCTAAGACACTTAAAGCGAATCTATCCGCTTCGTATTGCTTTTCCATTGGAAGCAATGTCAGATTTGCCAGCATACGCTTACTATCGCAATTATCATCCAGCCCGGAATAATAATGCCATTGACCATTTTCGTCCTGACACCACCCAGGATAAAGCAGAACAGTGCGTACTTCGAGCCTACCTTCTTCACTCTCTATCAGTTGTGACAAATGACGTTTAAAATACAAAGAGGCTTTTTGACACTCAGCAGTGTCCACATAAAAAGAACGGATATCCTTTTCTATTTTGCTTTGCAGTGACAAAAACTCGTTACATTTAATCGCATATCGAATTGATTGAGTCTCACTTTCAAGAAGCAACTCATAAAATTCCATCCGCTCCCCATGCAGTCCTAGCTTTACCTTCTTGCACATTACATTTATAATAAAATTAGTAATTCGCTTTGCCTCGGCACCTTTGACTTTGAGCCACAAGGCATGCCCCCTTTCGAAGACACTACCCTCCTCAATCCCCGCATAACTGTTACCAACATCAACTATCTGAAGCGTATGGTTGTTCGGAAGATTGGGCTGCAATAATTCAAACTGTATCATTTTTTGTCCCATAGCAGCATATTCATACGAAGTATAGAAACGTATGGGGGCTGTAGGTTTCGGCAACCTCTTTTTAGGAAAACCTATCTTCGTAACAGAGCCTTCCGGAGCATTAAATGAACGTTTGGAGAGCCCACCTTTCTTAAACGTAACGCCGTTTGGTGATGGAATGAGCGCTCTTGATGAAATAGTTTCATCAAAATTTTCCCCAGCAATAGCGTGCCCTTCCCTCTCATTATCTCCTTGCTGTTCATGGTTATCATTCGAATTATAATTCAGATTTGACACTTCCTAATACCTCCTATCATAAATAGATGTCTTATCACACCGATAATAGACTTATATATCATGGATGCACACACCATGCACATTTGTCTACATAAGTCCTCGGCATCACTGCGCCGCCCATTTCTTCCTAGCGACTATCCATATAGGGGCCGAACACCTGCAGTACATGACACTTAATTATTCCACCAGCAGTATCAGCCCATCCATACATATTCGGATGTGATACACCTACCATTCTAAACTCCAGCAGTTGATTTTCACATTCACACTTTGCAATCAATATTGTCCTCCCCACTATTACCCTTACTTTTAATGAACATAAATGCATCCCGAAAGGAGCTTTCATTTGTAACCAAGAGCTAAATTCACCTAATATTCGTATTTCTCACAAAATAAATTGCGTATATCACTAAAAAAACGCCACTTAGATTGTGGCGTTTTCATTTTCTTTTATCCCCAAATACAAAAATAATCATCACAAAAACACGATATAATGATGCATTTTTCCTAACTTTTTCATCACCAGCATCATTCATATCCCCTGCCAAACTCATCTCCTTTTTATTATAGGTAAATCAAATGTATTTGAGTTCATTTGATTCTTAATTTCAGAAAATGATCTACCGCCTAATCCAATTATGTTTTCAATATCAAATCTACGACTCAAATCATCAAATATATCTTTAGGAATCGGATTGTCAGACTTACATCTCTCTTCTAATAAAGCCTCAATACATGTCCCACTATTATGTAGCCATGCCTCATAATCTAAAAAAACCCCTCTACAAATTTTATCCATATCAATTGATGCACTAACTATTTCTTCATCATCTGTTAAACCAAATCCAATATTATGGCAATGTGGCAAAAAGACATTTTTCCTGAAATCATTTATATTTTTTGCTCCTTCAAATCCCCACTCCAAAATCTCATTCAAGCAATTCCACAACAAATAATATGTTCCATTCTTTGCATATCCTTTGTTATCCACATGTGTACCCATCGTATATTCCCGCAATATTTTGTGCAATGAGATTTTCTTTTCATTGCCTTCAAATTCCATTGGAAATACTTTTTCCCATCCTAAAACGATTAAAACAACAGCCAAAATACTTTTTATATACGTTTGCCGCAATTCACCTTTAATAAAATCACATCTCTCAGACTCTGGTTCAAAAAAAGCTGCCTGTTGAAAGTCATCAAGATAGTAAAGCTCACTCCTAAAGCATTTCATCCCTTGTTCATAAAAGCAATACAACATATCTAAATCATTTCTATGACGACGAAAACTTCTTTTTAAAGTATCTTCCGTATATCCTTCATAATTATTTACAAGAAACCATATGGCAACTTTTCTTGCAACAACATCCACCGATTCAATCTTTTTATTTTGATCCGCATTTTTTTCATCAAGACTTTCAGGAAAACCATACTCTTGGCAAATATAGTCTAACATTCCACACATATCATATTTCAAAGATGTAAATTTTTCACTGCTTAAACACTCATCAAGTCCGAAAACAAAATCCTCCATCTGCTGATACTAGAGGATCCAGTACAACTCATCCACCATGGAATATTTTGTATTAATATAATCTTTTACAGACCTTATCTGTTCTTTCTCTGCATATACTACCGTATCTTTTTTCATTCCCTTTTTTATCGAATCCGACATCACAAATCTTACTGTTTTTGCATAAAACGGATTACATATTTCCTCAAAATATCTTGTTCTATCCCAAAATAGCTCTTGGTATAAATTTCTTGAAAATACTATCAGAGCACTTTGCATCATCTTTCCTATTACATCTAAATATAGTATTCTTGCAAATCTTCTGGCCAGAGCATTCTTGAGCATATAACGCATTATTCCATTACCATTTCTTAAGAAGCTTCTCCCATAATTAGCATCCCCCCCTATACCTTCAAATTCTTTTGATTTCCACTTTTTTCTGTTAGAATCCATAAAGCTATATAAGCACGACAACAAAAACAACATATCCGGTTTCACATACATCTTATCATTATCTTCCTCTGTAATCTTAGAGTTATCCGCAGTTTCATTTTCCTCCACCTCAACACGATCTGCTTCTTTTACACGATTACATTTTTCACAACCCCCTCTATCTTTTTCATATGTATACCTTATTGACGTATAGTCACTAACTCCAATAGCATTTAGATATATAGGCAATATGTTATCATGAATGCGACATAGATGAATATAAACTCGCCGACAGTCTTTATTGGCTTGCGCATTACATGATGATTTCCATTCATTATAGTCAACTGCACTTGAATTCCCACAATACTCTTCATATGACAACCGTATTGCCAAATCCCAAATAGACTTATCTTTTACATCTTTCTCAATATTGTATGCCTCATAATTCTTTTCTATTTTTCCTTCATATTCACCTTTTAACGCTTCCAACTCCGAAGTTAGATTATTATTTCTTCTCACAAGTTCTTTAAATCGATTCGCAAAATATAAATTTGCATAACTCTCGTCTTCATCACCCTCATATTCTTTTCTAAACTCTTCCAACCTAGCTATAATTTTTATCAAAACATCGTTTCCTGCTAACATAGTGCTACTAAAATTTTTATTGAATTCTATATTCAATTCTTCTATTTCATTTCGAAAATATTTGTTGTTCTCCATTACAATCACCATCACATCAAACCGAGGTCATATTCTCGTTATAAAAGTATATTCTTTTCTTTTTTCAAGATAGACAATTGTGCCCACATTTTAAACCGCTACCATTTAATTATCAACATTTCTTCTAAAGCCCAACTTCTAATCCTCATCAGGCAAACTTATCCCCTTCAAAAGTTCCATCGACTCCTGCTGCTTCAATAACTTTTGAACAGTTGTGGTTGACATTTCCTCTTTCTTAGCTATTTCTCGAATACTATAACCTTGTTTTTTCAATGTCGTAATTCTCTCTGCATCCTCTTGAGAATATTTAGAAGGCCGTCCACCTTTATTCCTAGCCGAAACAAGTTCCATACCACTGTTCTCTACAACAATATCTATCAGAGCTCGAAAAGCATCAGCACCTAAAGATATTTCTCTATACTCTTCATCTCGATTAAGTATTTCTCTCCCCTTATTCTCAATTGCTGGCACATCAACTGCTAATGTTATCCTTCCATTTTCAAAATCCGGTATTGCTACAATAATAGTACTATCTGAACTCCCCTGCAGAACGTAGCCAGACTTACCACCAAGCGCTTTCCGTAATTCAGGCCGCTTCCCACTTACACTCTGCCTATTGACCAATTTTAAACTGTGACTTTTGTATACACTTTCCACGATATTATCTCCCTCCTACTATCATTAAAATAATATCCCGTATCACTAACTGTGTCAATAACATTTAATGGCACACTATAAAAAACCGGTGCTGCTCTTGCAGCACCAGCTATACTTCATACCCTTATTATGAACGGAGGACTCATCAACACCTTAACAGGCCTTAGGCCATGCGCTTTCATGACCGCATTGACAAGCCTCTTATAGTAATTAACATGATGCCCTTGACGATACAGCTTGCCGTCAATCCCCACGTAGTTAATCATATAGTGACAATGCACATTATCCGTACCATAGTAATGGATAGCTCCGAACACCTGTCGCTCGTCGGTAACAAGAAGTTTCCCAACCTCCATGGATATTTCCCTAACTTCCAATGAATCCAGAGCCATATCACTGTCGAAGCTAAGAATGACCTGAACATAAGGGTGAGTTAGTTCCTCCCTGTAGTAGACATCCTGCACAAACTGCATCTCCTGTACAGGTGCACAGGGGTTAACACCAATGCCAAAAACACCATTATCACCCGTCTTTTCGGCATTCTTCATATATCTGTGCATATCTTCCATAGTCCTTGGCGTTCTATTTTCAAATTTCAGGATTGACATGATCTGACTCCCTCCTTCCTATCATCGAAGCTTGTTCCTTGATTGCTCTTAAGCCACCAGTTGCAGCCTCTCTTAACGCCTGGACAGGCACATCCGGATTACCTATCATTTGGTTAAGTGTTTGGTTCAAGCGATAGACCTCACTGGCTAATTGGGCACCACCTTCAACTATGATGATCTGCTTGTGACGCGTACAATGCATAATATACTGAGATAGGTTCATACCTACAGCCTCTGCTTCCCTAAGTATCTTTTGTTTCTCCTGCTCTGAAATTCTAATACGCACCATATCATTTTTTTGTTCCTTTCCACTATTGTTTTTCATTTATTTTCCCTCCTGTGTCTACAATTTATTTATATGTAGACACAATTTAAAAATTTATATAGTGCGTAGCAAACAACCACCATACCTTTCTCCCAGCACTGTACTACCACATTTCCCTGTTTCCCCTTTTCCCCAAAATACAAACACGGAAGAACCCTTATATTTCAAGGCTTTACGAGGTGTTTATTTTTGGGGAAATTGGGAAAATGGGGAAACCTGTGCCTAAAGCCACAGATTAGGCCATAATTATGAAAATTGAACCGCTCAAACTGTGGGGAACGGCAGGGAAGCCCCCCTCCCTGCCTAACACCCATAATTATCCCTTAAGCTGTCTTGTGGTAATCATCTTCTTCGCTATCCACCACAGGCGAAACATCTGCCTCTACAGGCTCAGCACCCTCAAATCCCACACTCTGGCTTATCTCCTTAATCTGCTCAGACATCTTGGCTATCAAAGGGATCTCGTCTTCCGTCAGCTCACGCTCCATATGGAAGACTGCCTTTGCATAAGCTATGCCTCCCTTATTGGTAGCCTTAGCCAGAGATATCCTGGTGACAACAGCATTTGTCTTACAGCCTTTGGACAAGCACCTCATGATATAACGGCTAAACTCCTTCAGTGAGCCGGTAGGAAGAGACAGCATCACAGGAAACATTTCTCCTTCAAGCAGAAGGTAAAGCCTCCTGCGCTCCTTGCAAGCCTTGGCATTATTCTCTCCTGAGCCAAAAGCATTGTAAGGACAGCTCTCACAGTTACCTCCAGGCACTCCAAATCCCTCAACAGCATTAAGACTGCCACAATCAGGCGGTACTGTTGCACCAGTATATTTTTCCTTGAAGTAAGCACGAATAGGGTGATGATAGAGTATGACCGCTGTAATCTCCCTAACCAACTCCGGTTCATCAGGATTATCTGAAGGAACCTGAAATACCGTAGTGTCCCCAGACGGCATCTTGATCCTCTCAAAGAAAGCAGTCAAGCCCTCCATCTCCTCAGCAATAGCCTTGCTAAAATCAAATCCTTTGAGCACCAGATACCCCTTGTCAGCAGTAACTGTCAGATCCTTCGTTTCTGAAGCCTTTCTTGCCATGATGTTTCCCTCCATAATATAACGGTTCACAATCTCTTCATCTATGAACACAGATATCAACCATCTTGCTCATATAGCCTTCTGCTCCTTCAGCAGGGCAATTTCCTGTGCCTGTGGACATTTTTCTCCTACCTCACAATATTCAAGGCACTTCCTCCCTCCCCAGGATTCTTTCATAGTACAAGGAACAGGCATCCTCTTTTCTTCCAAGGCCTTATGCAGAAGCTCGGACTTCTTGCCAAAGTACCGTTCAAGCCAACGATTGCTGATACGATTGATAGGTATAATGTAGACAGACTTCATGACACCACGTTCAGCGGCAGTACGTAGGCTGTTGTCCCTGCACATAGCCTGGATAAACATCCTGTTTACTTGAAAACCAGCCTCCTCCAGCAACAACCTGTAATAGTTCAGCTGAACAGCCCAATCCCATACATGACGTACACCATCGTACCTGAATTCCTTTCTGGTTTTAGGCTGCCCCTTTTTGACACCAGTCTTATACACCTCCCCTGTAAGCACATCCACCTTATAGATTCCCAAAGCCTTGGCAATCTTATAGGAACTGGTCACCTTCATATCTCCCAGCACACCTTCTTCCTCATCAATTATTTTTCCATATAAATCAAACTTGCCACTGGTTACCTTGTCACTGAGCCTTACCTCACCCAGAATCTCTCCAAAGGTATGCCCTTCATGTATGGCATGGACAGCCTGACCATGGAGAGAATAAAGGACACTCTGGGGATCAACGGCATAGGATGTGGTTTTCTTCAAATATGTTTCCCTGACCCCTGCTATCAGCTCAGTAACAGTAGCCTCCTCAATACCACGATCAAGAGACTCTGCCACAGCCCTAAGGGTGGGCAGAAACATACAACGCTCCTTCTTCCTACAGGAATCAAGGCATTCCCTGATAGGAACCCTGACACCATCCGGGCATACAAACATGGTTGCCGGCATAGCTATTCCTCCCTCAACAACCTCCATACACAGCAGCATACAACTCATTCAGCACAGAATTCCCATAGGTCTTACGATAGCTGTCCAGTTCCTTGGGATGGTAGAAATCCAACAAGGCATCGTAAACATCTTTGAACTTCTCCGGTAAATTCTTTGGCAGCCCAATGTTTCCATAATAGTCGAGCAAGTCCCAAAAGGCCTCCACATACTCATACTGAGGAAAGTCCTCCTGAGATGCTTCCTCGATTATTTCCACCACCTTCTCCAAGGTGGCATTAATATGCCTCCTGTCAATGAACTCATGGAGAGTGTGGGCATTGTAGTACCCTGCTGACAGATTGACTGCCGCCACCCCCAGCACAGGGGCAATGACAGAAATATCACTGAAACTGCCATATTCTGTCTGGAAGCCCTTGCTGGTTATGTAGGCCTCGAATTCTTCATTGCCGCAGTCATAGTAGACAGCATCCTGATGACCACGTCTGTCAACTTCCAATATCATCTTTATCTGCCCCAGTATCCTGGGGAGCTTTCCCTCCTCATAATCACCAGCAAAAACTCTTGCCCCCTTGCCTCCTGTTTCTTCATCACAGGTAAAAAGCAGCCAGGGTTTGCTATCTGACATCTCATAAGCATTCACTAGAGCATACACCCCACAGCGGTCATCACCTCCTACGCCTTGGGGAGACATGAGGATATTTCCCTGCTGACTGGCACAGATAGTCCTCACAGGCTTTTCATGCACCGTATCCAGATGGGCCACCAGAAGCACCGGCACCTCTCCCTGCACCAGAAGGTAATTCCCCTTACTGCAGATAGCCTTATCCCGATACAATTTGTGAAGTTGATTAAAGAGCTGGCTCTGGGTAGGTTTCAGGAAAGTCTCCAAGGCTTTCATGCTGCCACCTCCTTGCCATTCTCCTTAAATTTAGCTAGGCAATCTACGCAACGGCCATCCTTAAGTTCTTCCTTGAGGAAATACTTGCCACAATCAGGGCATTTTGCATAGTGGCGTTCCAGGCAGGAGGGACAGATACGGATTTCTTCAGCCACTTCCACCACATCAGCCTTGGGGTAATAGACATGGCACTCATCACAATAGGCATACAAACGATCCCGACAACCAGCACAGACATATGTTTCATGTCCATGACTGTCTATGACCAGATAGGTGCTTGAGAAGTAATCTCCACAGGCCTCACACCTGTCTTCATCCTCATCCTCCTCATAGAAACTGTCATTGCAGTCATAGCAATAAAGCCATTTGTCGATTTCTTCACCACACTGAATACAGAGGCCGTAAGTGCCAATGTTGAAGGACTCATAATTTTCTTCATGGTCAATACGGATGCTGAGTTTGGCATTAAACTCCTTGTATAACCAGTCGGTATAGCCACCAAAGCCAGTTCCAGCACCTATGCTGCATTTGCTGTTGTTGACATAGGTGTAGGTTTTCCAGATGTTTGGTGCCCCTTCAAGGTCTGAAAGCTCCCTCTGAATCAGGTCACGATAAAGCCTGGAATCAGCCTGTGCCCCACAGGTACCACCTTCCGTATTGTAAAGACGGCTCTGAAGCAAAAGGCCATTACCTGGCTTGTAGGCAAAAATCTGACGAGCAGTCTTACGATTGTTGAGGGTTTCCGAAATAGCTGGCTCTGCTGCTACAAAGGCTATGAAGGTATAATTGTCTCTGGCATAGCCGGAACAGCCATTGTTGTAGCTATAGGAAGTAGAGTTCAGGGAGTGACAGCTGGTCAAGGTGTCCCCTCTCATATCAACCTTGGGATTACTCATGGTCAGGAAATGGGCAGGGTTCAAGGATACATACAGCTTGAAGTCAATCTTCCTTGAAGAAATCTCATCAGCAAACTGGGCATAGAGCCTCTGGAAATTACTTCCAGCCCTATTATCCGCTACCCCCAAAGCATCACAAAGAGCATGGAAGATACGGCTGCGCTTCTTACGAGGGGCATAGGCCTTGGGAGCAATTTTCTCCATAGCTTCAATAGCAGGTTCAGGGTTCTCCTTGGGATGGGTGAAAAACCTAATGGCACAATTCAGCAGTTCCACATCTTCAAGGTTCATTATCTGCTGGGCAGGGAAAAGGATATCTTCTGCAAGCTGTTGTACCCTGGCGTAATCAGGGTTATGGGTACGGGTACCATTGATAACCAAGGCATCCAGGCTTTCATCCCAAACAGGGGACATACGGAAAAGGGTCCTAAGCTCCCTCTTGGCATAAGCATTGTCCTTGGCCAGCCGGGAAACAAATTTTTCTGAGATGTCATCAAGCACATCCTTTTCTCTGGTATGCTTCTTGTAATCCTCCACAGCCTGCCAAATATTTTTCTTGTTCATTTCAATCTTGGCCTTGATGTCCATAATCATTTCCTCCTCTAGAATCTGTTTTTGGACATAAATAAAGGCGTTGCACCGAAGTGCAACGCCTCATCTGGTTAAACTTATGCTGTTATCAGCTCCCTGGCAGGAGTTATGTTCCTGATTTTGCTACCGGGAAGCAACCCCTTGGGGACTGACATGGAAAGAATTTCCCCTCCGATACGTTCAAGCTCAGTAGCCCTCTCATAGTCAGGAGCCAGCTTACTTGCTGCCGTAACTGCATTTACCAATCCGTAACGACTGCTATCACCATTCATAAACAACTGACGCAGCACATCACCACGCTCATTCTGGGTAAGCAGAAACTTATCTGCCAAAAACTCCACCTCCTTCACAGGGTCATGTTCCATAGGAATCCCCATAGCCTCCTTCATCTTGTCCACCGTCATCATAAACTTAGCCTCATCCACAGCATGACGTACTGTATCTGCCACCTTCATAAAGAATGCCTTGTCATCCTGCTTCAAGGTTTCATCAGAGTAAAGCTCATAGGCCTCCGATTCGTTGCCATCGGCCTGACGGCCAACATGATAACGCTTCTGGGTATAGTCCTTGCAGATTAGGCCGTTCTTGCAAACCAAGCGAAAGACCAATGGCTCCACCTTGAGACTGCCAAGGCCTACTTCACTATTGGAAATGACAAACCCTGCCTGTACCACATCACCAACGGCCACCTCTGCCTTCATTTTCTTATTTATGACCTTCAGATAGAGATGTGTAACTGTAACCTCACATGATTCGATGGAAGCACCTTTCATTTCCTTAATGACAGGGAGAACGGTGGCACAAAGCTCCAGATTGTCCAGACGACGGTAACGGTCAGACAGAAAGGCCCTTACCTTGCCATCCAGTACACGAATCATACGACGCTCCGGTGACTTCTGAAGCCAAGAGTTCACATTCTCATCCAGCAGTGCAGGGTCTTCCTCCTGCATCTTCTGGTAATAACGATAGGGTATGCCCAGCCTTGTGGCAATCTGCTGATGAGCCAGTGGATTTACACCATACTCATGACGGTCATTGTCCAGAAAGACAGACAGTACAGAGCCATTGCTACTGCTTTCCATTTCCAGACTTCTGGTATCAGCTACAAAATCCCTCCTTGCTAACCTCTGACGAGTAAGCTCCTCTCCCAGTTCCTGCAGTGTACGACCTTGTTTCATTGTGATCCTCTCCTTTTCGACAGATATTATCTATGCTCCTCATACAAAGAAATGTATGGCAGGGCCAAAATAATAAACACAAGTATTTATTATTTAGATAATAATATATGTCTGAAAAAGGAGTTTTTCACACTTTTTACTGTATTTAAATTCATAGAAATGTTATTTGCATCTTCAATCATGTTGGACAATCTTTCTTCATCAAAAAATTATAAAAAAGTGGCAATATAAATCTAACATAATCATAAATAGAAAGGAGTGGCAAATTATGGTAATTGATAAAAAAATTTTACAAGCTTATGAAGCAGCTATGATACTAGGTTGTAGTCAAGGTTATGTCTATCATCTGCTTAACAGTGGTATCATTTATGGTTATAAGTATGAAGGTAGCCCTATATGGCATATTCCTGAAGAATCACTTCAAGAATACATCAAGCAATACCGCTATAATCCCGTCCCTCCCATATCAAATACAAAAACAGCAAAACATTGAAGTAATTCCTAGAAAGGATATGATAATCATGCAAAATGATTACACAGATTTAATCACTGTAGACGAGCTTTGCGAACTAATGATGATCAGCCGCAACGCTGCCTACCGTCTTTTATCCTCTGGAAAGCTTCGATGTTTTCGCTTTGGTCGAATCTGGAAGATTCCACGGCAGAGTGTCAATGACTATATCCGTGAGCAAAGCTTCCTGGCTTAAAATAAAGAATCCTAGCCAATGTTGGCTAGGATCTCTTTATTTTCTATATGTCATGTCAAGTGGCTGTGAACCACAATACGTTACCCAAGAATCCATTTTGTGAAGGAAACCGATAAATGTACAGACCCTATCACTCCAATCTTCAATTGATTCACCTTCTTTTCTTTCCGGGACAGGCACTAAATTGTCATCATCTGCAAAATTCCTGTGCATAATTCTAATCCCTTTGTTATGAATACAATTCATAACAGCATCTATCAACCGATTCTCTTTTCTAAGCCAAGGAAGTTTCTCTTTCCTTGTTGTCATGATATAATCCCGTACATAATACCCATTTTGCAAATCAACCTTGCTTAGCTCAATATATGGCTTAATCCGTTCGCTCCATTCCTCCAAAGTCTCATTCTCTCTCTTTTCCGGCAACAACATATCCACACATTCATACCATTTGAGATTTTCCATTGTTCAGCTCCTATAGCATCAAAAAGTTTTTATTCGTCATCATCATCTTCATCGTCATCCTCGGTGGCATCGGAATCGTCTGGACGTATCTCGACAACCAATCTTCCTTGCTTGTCAAATCTCGAAGACCGTAAGGCGTTCTCTACACAATCTATCGTCGTTGGTTTAAAGGGTACATAGATTCTTCTTTTGCTACTATCATCGTAAGATAGAACAATTGAGACGATATCCGTAACAGAAATAGTAGCCTCAGAGCGTTTCGGTTCTGACTCATCAGTTAATGCATCCAAAATGGTGTCATGATTGCATGGAAAATCTGGATCTTCATCATAAGTGGTAAGACTGGTAAGGGAAAGGAACCTCCCTCTATGAACATCCGGCTTTAGAACAAACTTGATTCCACCATAAGCATAATAACGTTCCGTAAGAGAGCAAGGGGAATTGCATTTTTCATAACTTATTCCCACATTATCTATTTTGATGTACTCAAATTCATCTATGGGAAGTTCCAAGGCAATGCAGTTTTCGAACCAAATTTCTATATTCTGTACTTTTCTCATATTGCCTTTCCTCGTTGTTACCTAATTTCTTCTTCAATCAGTAGACCTTTTGAAAACTTTTCCATAAATTCTGGAGCTATAGGTAGCTTAGCATCTTTTATTACTTTATTCTCTTTTAACATTGATATCTCAGATATTGCTCTTTCTCTAAACATCTTAAATTCTTACATATTACATAGGTCTGGGATATCATCAAAATCAGTTGATATGTCTTCACATATTTATTTATAATCACTCACATTAGAGTTCTCCTTTATTTGCTTACTATTGTACCTACCACATCTAATATTCTCGTCAAGCACTAAATTTTCCATATTGTATTTTGGTTTTCAACTCCTTGGATTATTAACTCTATTAGTCCATTTAATTATCTTCATTACCAATTTTTCAAGATCTCTTTTTTCTTCTTCAGGAAGAAGTTCATAGTCTTTTACTTCAGGATTTAATGGTTTTGGTTGTTTGAATTCTGATGTAATTATACCATCTTCCATAGCAGTCTCCTTTTCTGCAGTTTCTTGCAATGGCTTCTTAAAAATTATAGCCCAGACCATAATTAAACAGTCCGGGCTGCCTCCGATAAAATATATCATAGCATATTGGACAAGCAACCAGCCTGCAAGCAAGTCACGGTAAGGATTGTACCTCAGCTTTTTATTGCAGGATTTTAAACAAGGCATCTTTATGATATCTTCTCATTCAAAAGCCGATTCATACCTAGCCCCTCTTTAAGCGTTACCCTTTCAGCGTTTACATAGAATAGCTTTTCCCTTTCAGCTTTGAATCGTTAAGCTTTTTCCGTTCAGCTTTTCAATTCGCATAAAGCAGGAGATTAATTCCCCTATCCTATTCATCTGCTGCATTAGCAAGATGTTTTGCTTCAAGAGAAGCTATTAATCCAATGCCTTATGGAGAATCCCTCCATTGGCTCAACTATTTCGGCAACTTATCCAATCTGTTATCAAATTATTTTATCTCTGCCAGGTCAATCTCTATTGTCGTCAAAGCATTCTGCTCTGAAAGCACAGCATCGGCCTCCGTGCGGAAGTTCTCAATCTCATTCTCCAAGGCTATGATTTTATCAGCAATCTTTAATGGATCAATGAATCTTGGGTCTTTCTGCTCATGGAGCATTTTGCTCGTAGCCTCTATGGTAGCCTTAGAATTGCTATCTATTTCCTCCCCATCCTTCCTTTTGACAGACAAAGCATTGAGGTACTGCCGTACCTCATCATCAGCCTTCTCCTGCAAGGCATCAAACTCCGATTGGGCCTCTGCATAGTCCTGCTTCATCTTGGCAAGTAGGCTTGCCTTGAAGCCCTTCGGTTTACTGCCACCGGAAGTTTTCCCTCTTCCATAAACAGCATCATTCATTTCAATAATCTCTGCCACTGTAAGGGAAAGGCCTGCTACAGATGCTCTCTTAATGTCTGCTGTATCAGACTGGATGCCAGCGTTGCTCCTGATGACAGCAGATTTGATTTTGATGTAGTTATTGATAAGAGATGTAATTCTGTCATAGCTTCCTTGGATATATCTCTCAATATCAGCTACAGCTACACCACGAATATTGTCGTCCTGGCCTCTCGCCACACGGATAAAAGAATAGTTGTTGGACAGTTCTTTCTCGATTCTCGCTTTTGTTGTTTTGAGCATAGATAAGGCTCTGTGGACGGTGTATCTCATTAGCTAACTCCTCCCCAAAGTAAATACCATTATAACCATAGAATCTTACAAATATAATATATCAACCAAAGAGAGGCTTTTTACACTGGTCATTATTTAACAATCAAAATTCCAAAGGTCCGGTCTCTCATAAAGGTGTAGAAAGAAGATATTCGCTTCCTCACTATCAAATTTCAATTTACAATCTAAGTCAAAGATATTTCCGTCCATAACATAGTCCACAGCCCTTTGCCAATCGTGGAGCATCACTTCAGTAAAGCCAATCCTAAGCCCCAAATCCTTGGCCTTTGCCAAATCACAGTCATCGGAATCATCATAATTTAAGGCCAAAAGATGCCAAAAGACGATTTCACAAGCACTGTTATATTTTGCGGCCTTTAAATCGCCCGTCAAAAGTGGAAACATCATAGCGGATGTAGTTCTCTGCTTCTTGAACTTAATCGCTTCTTCAGAAAACTCAACCAATGCATTCTTTGTAACTTGTACCATTTCTGTTAAGCATGCCTCTGAACATTTCTCTGGATTCCAACCAATCTTTTGCTGTTGTAATAAAGAATTAATATTGACAGTATTTCTTATACAATTGATATAGGGATTTCTACTAGCAAGCCCCTTCGATATAAACGAAATTTGTATATTAGGCTGTACGTTTTCATAAAAGAACCATCTTCTCAGCATCTTGCAAACAGCATCAAATTTATCAACTTTTCCAGTTTCCGTTGACTCATCAAAAATTGATAAATCCATTTTCTTCTCATTAAATAGCATAAGCTCCCTCCCCTACCACAATAACGCATTTCAACTAAATTTAGATACACTCAAAAAAATATGATATCGCAGGCAATAGGTTCTATAGTTAATGTCACAAATATATTTCTCTCCTGCAAAATATAGTCCCTGCCATATAAAGCGTACAACATTAATCCAATTGCATATTTTGCACTTACAAATATACCTATTAACCCTAACACTTTATTATTAATTATCCTATATATAACTTAATTATGATATAAATAAGAGCGTGATAAAACGTTAAGTAAACGATGGGACTGAATTATTGTATAATAGCCACTTATATTTCAAGCCGAGCATATTGTACTCGGCTTGAAATATAAATATCACAATTTTAAATCAATCACACTATGGAATACTTCTGTACCAAAAGACTTTTAATATTACGAGCAAACACATCTCTAGAAGCTACCCCAACAGCAGCTCCTGCCATAGCAGCTTTTGTCACTGCACTACTTACAGATATTGAAGCTAAAGGAAATATTCCACTAGAATCCGAATAATCAATTGTCACGCTTGGTTTTATGTACTTTTCCATACATCATTCCTCCAAAACAACCAAACTTCTCCACTGCAAATCTCGCAAAGCTTCAACCAAATCATCTTCTAATTCATGCTCTCTCACATCGTATTTATCAAGCATCTCCTGTTTTATTTCTTCTACGGAATGTCGACCATCACTATGTTCCAACATAAATGTCGCCGTCTTATTCAAATAGAATATATTCAAATCATTCGAACATACAATCAGCATGTTTTCATTACGGCGTTTTTTCAAAAAAACGCCCTTCGGCTTCTTATCCTTCAACCAACTATAAATCAAGTTATCGCCTCCTGTAACGAACTCATCTTTTTCATAGAACTAGCACCAAGAAGTTTTTTCAACAAAGGAAGCGGAAGAGGTTTAGGTATAGGTTCCGCCACTGGAATAGCAACATCTATTTCTGTATACTCATCCGAAACGATAGATGGTCTCATGTAACCTTCTTTCATCAACAACATCCTCTCATAGAACATCATCCAATTGAACTAAGATTTCATGTTTATGAAATGTGGCAAGCGCATTATCGGTGCAGCAGAAACTGCTTTTTTCACAGATCTTCCAAGTGCATATGCAACCAAAAATCCTGCAACAGGAGCAGGGCCGTATATCTTTTCATTGGAAACAATGGTAGGTTTTACATAAATCTCCTTCATATTTTCAACTCCTTATCAATCTATCGCCCCATATGTTGCAAATGTGGTAACCTCCAAACAGGTTTGGCACTACTAATCTTCGCTAATGGAGCAACAAAAACAGGTGCCATGATAGGAAATGCAGCATCTTTATTCGTGTCAGTATCTGTTACAACAGATGGCTTTTCATATATATCTTTCATATACAACACCTTCTTTCCGCACACATCAATATAAACTTACGAATGTACCACAATCTATGTCATTATTCGGTAATTAGAATATCATCATCCACATGATTGCGGACATTACCAGTCTGCTGTTCCGCATCAATAGAATCTATAAATTCCTTAACCTGCACTGTATGCCAAGCATCTATCCCCTTATTTATCCACAAATCCTTTACCGTATCATGCAGTACATTTCCTATAATGAACGGAGCCATGCAATCCAAGCGAAAATCTCCATTTGGTCTAATAATACCGCCGGCATTCACCTCTGTCACGTATCGTTCCATCTGTGTTTTTAGGCCAGCAGATCTCTTCACTGCGATTTTACCACGATATTTCTTCCCCAAATCCGTTATTTGACCATACAAGCAGTTACGTTCCTCCCTGCTCAATATGATATCATCATGGCCGATTGCACGACCACTAGGCAAAACTTCTCCCATTATGATTTCGCTTGCCCCCATCCTATATGCAAAATCAACCATCCCTTCAATTTGGTTTAGATTTTTTGGTGTAACCGTGTGCGCAATCACAAGGGGGATACCTGCTTGACTAAGTTCCAATGCACCTGTCACAGCTTTTTCCCAACTACCAGAAACCCCACGAAACGCATCATGCACTTCCGCAGTTAAGCCATCCAAAGAAATCTGAAACCAGAAAAATCGGTATTTTGTAAATCTACGAACTTTTTCCTTCGTAAGTAAAAAACCATTGCTAATTACCACGAATGATGTACCATCATCATGTAGAATGTCCATAATATCAAATAGCCGATCTCCCAGTAAGAGTGGTTCACCACCTGAAATAATGCACTGGAAAATACCGCCATCATCTACAATACTTTGTGCGAGTTCACACCATTTATCAGCAGTCATCAAAGTTTTTCTATCCTGATCACCAGAACGATTATAGCAGTGCTTACAAGCCAAATTGCATTGCCCTGTCAACTCAAATTGCAAGGTAACAGGATACATCATCCTCGTTGGATAATTCCCTGCTTTTTGCAGTACCTCCAAACGTTTTTTTATCTCTTTTACACCTTCTTCATCCATTTTTTGATACATTTTCAGATAGTCTTTCAACAAATTTCCCCTCCTTAATTTCTTGGCAATATCTAGATATCATTCTATGAAAATCTATTACTGACATATGCCTATAAAATTTTTCATATATATATTTTCCATTGCAAACATCAGGTCTGTGCGAATATATTTGGCACGTATTGTCCAATTGTAAAAATCGACAAGTTCCATCACCCTTGTCATAGCCTTTCATTTCATCTACGTAATTCACAAATCGACAACACAACCCACATTTGTCGCATGGAAAAGGATAATAATTCTCTGCAATATTCTTTCGAGTTTCGTCTTTCATATCCAAGGGGTATGCCTCCCCATTAGACCGTAAGTAATTAATTGTGCGAATTTTTCTTCAGCTTCTCCTACAGGTACACCCATAGCATAGCAATCTTTTCCGTAAGCAATTAAAAACTCTCGCAAAGAATCCTTTATATTTTTGTCATTTTTGTCTATTGCGTCTAAAAGGTGGTTATACAAACGGCAGGTTGTTTCGCGGCAATCTACCGAAAATTCACCATCTTCTCCGTGAAAACATAATTTATCAAGGGAGTTTTTTTCTTTCATTTCATCACATCTCCCAACTTTTTGACTCACAAATTTGCATCTGTTTCCCACCAAAGTTTCTTCTCTTCTTCCGTAAATGAGGTTAGGTGAGAAAGTTCGATATGCAACCCATCTGCAATATCGATAAGGGTGGACAATGATATTCCCTCTTCATATCTTCCATGTTCTATTCTATACAACGTGCTCCTACTGATATGAACTTTCTTAGCAAGTTCCTCCTGAGTTAACTGACGCAGTGTACGATAATAAGCCACTTTAGCCCCAATCTGTCTATATATAATAACCTTACTAACATCCACCCTTATCACCTCCCTCACCGGATGTACGTTTAGTCCTTTCCAAATATTATGACACATTTACTGTTTTTTTAGTGCTTCTAATTATGACACATTTTCATCTAAATACGACACATTGCTATTATCTCTGAATGTAAATCCTACGACGAATGTCAACATTATCTAATTATGATCTCTGTAATATCATAAATCTTTCCTATTGATAATTACGATATTATAATATATATCTATTTTATTTTTATTTCACACAACAGGCACATCTAGTAAACATTAATATTACCTGCACCAGACAAGCTAAATAGGGCCTGGCTATGCCAGACCCGCTTATAACCTAAAAAATGTTGCAACTAACTAGCTTTAATACTAAAATGTAATTATAAAGGAATCAGAAAAAGGGAGGGTACGAATATGAACATGATGAGCATACAAATGGATATTCCCGAAGCAATGGCTCCCTTCGCCATATTGGAAGACAAACAGGCTTGCACCATCCGCAATGCCATGATGCTCTACCCTTTCATCCAGCGTGGCGAGATTTCCCATGGCTATGCTGCTGAAATACTGGGAATGCCCAAAATAGACCTGATAAAATTATATGGAACGTTGGGCTTGCCATACTTCAACCAGTCAGAAGATGATTTGATGGAGGATCTGAATACTCTCAAGAACCTGCGAGGAATATAATATGCTGATTGTTTCGGACACCACTCCCATCATTTCCTTGATGAAGGCAAATCGGCTAGACCTGCTTGAGACCATGTTTCGGACAGTCATGATACCTAAGGCAGTCTACGACGAGCTCACATGCCATCCACGATACACCGATGAGGCAGCTATCGTGAAGCAATCCAGTTTTTTAAAGGTGGGCACAGTAAAGAACATCCAATCTGTTGCCAAGCTTCGCCAAGTTGATAAACTCGATGCCGGAGAGAGCGAAGCCATTGTTCTGTCCAGCGAGCAAATGGCAAATATGCTGCTAATGGACGAACACCACGGTCGGCAGGTTGCAAAACGACTTGGTATCAACATAACTGGAACAGTTGGCATTTTATTGCAGGCGTATGACGAAGGACTATTGTCCGGAGCAGATGTACTGGAATGTCTGGAACGTATGCGAAAAACAAACATTCGCATCAGCAAGACACTCCTGGAACTTGTAGAGAAGCATGTCCTCTAAACGAATCATCTTACAGGTATCTAATCCTGCCAGATGTCCAAAAGCCTATGGTGGAACGAATCCCCCCCCCCCAAGACCACACAGCATACAAAATCACTTTAATATGTCTCAAAAAAATTGTGTGTGTTGTTGGTCTTGCTCCGTCTCCACCAAAATGAAATTTCTTATTCCATATATATTAAGCGGGGCTGCCGAGGGGGATGGCTACATCACCCTCTAAGGATTCATGCGCCACCTTCCAGCCAGACCTTTTTGCCCTGGAAGGCTATGCCATACTTCCAGATATTCTTTACCCCCTGCCGGGAAAACTCTGCGCTGTACTCCTTTTCCTCAATCTGCTGCAAAGCATCCTTGGCTTTTGCTTCCAGTTCATCCTCAGTCTTCGCCGCCTTCAGTTCCAGGATAACACCAGGGACGTTTTCCCTGAAAGGAAAGAAAGCAATGTCGAAGCGGCCATAGCCTGACTCACGGTTGGAGGCCACGCGGTACTCCCGGCTCATCAAGACTGAGAACCCCAAAAGCATGCCATGGTAAAAATTCTCAGGATTGCGGGCAGCGTCGTGATAGCTTACGATACCAGCCAGGAGCTTCTGCAAACGATTTTGGAAGGTTGCCGCATCCCCGGACACCATGGCCCGGAGCATATTCCGAAGCTGGATGCTGTCTGACCGCGTAGCCAGCCAGCCAAGAATCTCCCTTTGGTATACGATACGTATTTCAAGATTGGGGATCAGCAGCTTGCAGCAGGGAAGCTCCTGCCCCAAGGGATCCCAATAGGCCTCCACAGCCTTCAGATAGCCAGTAGTCAGGAGCATCATGTAAAGAGCGTTGCTGCTTTCGCGAATATCTGTGTAGATACCCCCCTCATCAATGGTAGCCTCCACGGGAACTCCCTGCATAAGTCCCTCAAGTTCCTTCCGGCGATCTTCATCCACGTTTTCCAGCAGCACACGGAGAATGCTGTTGCCAGAAACATTAAGCCAGTATGGTTGAAATTTACAGCCGTTTTGCACAAAATTGATGACAGACCAAGGGTTATAGAGCTCCGCGGAGCCGAACCGGTAGCCATCGTACCACTGCTTCAGTTCCGTAAGCCTGTCCTCCACGCCGGAATCCATCATCAGTGTATTGACTTCTTCCTGGGTGAAGCCAAAAGCATCATCATAGCGGTCAGACAGGACACTGCAGACCTCCAGATTGTTGAGCCCCGAAAAAATGCTTTCCTTGGATATCCGGGCTACCCCCGTGAGGACAGCGAAACCAAGTGAGGGGTTCGTCTTCAGTGCTGCCCCCAGAAAATTCCGCATGAAGCCAATGCACTCGTTGTAATATCCCTTCTCCCAGGCGGCGAGGATGGGTGCATCATACTCGTCCAGCAACAGGACCGGAGGTCTGCCGTAGTGCAGTTCCAGCATATGGCAGAGGTTTGCAACAGCCTCTTCCATCTCCGACAAACTGCCGCGTTTTTCCCAGATGGCACGAAAAGCCTCACGGTCCACTTCCGTCAGTTTTGTGGATTCCAGCAGGAACAGATAATTCCTGTAGAGTTTAGACAGGCCCAGCGCCATCTTTTCCAGCTCGTCCTTCCAGGTATCCATCCGAATATCTTTGAGGGTGAAGAATACCACCGGGCGGCTCCCCTGTTCCTTCATGTACCTTTCGCCAGCTTGCTCAATCACCAGCCCGCGGAACAGTTCCCGGTTTTCCTCTGCCTTCTCCACATCAAAGAAATAACGGAGCATGGACAGGGTCAGAGTCTTGCCAAACCGGCGGGGGCGGGTGATGAGGGTGACCTGCACTTGCGCATCAATGTACCCCTTGATGAATCCTGTCTTATCTATGAAATAATACCCCTCCTTGACGAGTTTCCTGAAATCCTCAATCCCCACAGGCATGGGCTTTTGGTTCGTCTGCATATCCTTCACCTCCGCTATTTCTATGTGATTTTCTTTCAGTATAGCACAATGCCTGCCCTTTTCCCAATCCATTCCGCCCCTATTGTCTGCCCCCTTGGGGGCGGGGGACCGCGAAGCGGTGGTGGGGGGATAATAGCCCCCCAATAGGGCGGGCGGACTGCAAACAGCCCTGAACCGCTTTTGGTTCAGGGCTGTTTGCTTTTACCAATATCCCTTGTTTACTTGCTTTTCAGTGAGGAAATCACAGAATCCTTCTTCTGCCCATCGGCACCTATGAGATGGAAGGAGGACTTGAGCTTCACATAAAGATTCTCCAGGCCGTAGCTACCATCGGTGGCAAGGATTTCCATATTTACCTCGCCTTGCCCCTATTGATTTTTTCTGGTTTTGGTGCGGGGATATCCCTCTTATTCAGAATAACGTGACAATTTCTGTTCAATCCCCCAATATCTTTAGAAACCACTTCCCATGCAACCTCTGTATCCATCTCAATGTAATCATTTGTCAAACGATCACGCATACCTGCAATAGCACGCCATGGTATATGCGAGTGTTCTGCCCTGAACTCTTTTGACAACTTCTTTACCAATTCGCCTATCTGCAAAATTGGCATAGACAAAGCATTTTGCATCACAAAATTATTTTCAAATTCATCCTTGCTGACACTGTATGCTTCAATAGTTGTTTCTATTTGGTTGCAGTATTTTATGATGTGCTGTATTACTTACTCATCTTTATTGGGAATCCCCATATATCAGTACCTCGTCTCGTCTTATGCTGTCAATAAATGGTTTCGACACCCCCCCATTAGGCAGGCGAGTCATTAGGTCCACCTCACACCCCAATGCTTCTTTTAAGTCCATATAAAAACTGCCCACGGCAAAACCGACCAGTTTCTTGCTGTTGCCTCTATCCACACGAATATCTACATCACTATTTTCATTCGCATCCCCCCTTGCATAAGAGCCAAAAAGGTAGGCATTCTTTACGTCATATTTTTTTAATATAGGCGTTACACGTTCTTTAATTTCAGATACCGTAAGCATATTCTCTCACCTTCTTATCCTACATAAAGCCAATGAGACATTAATATTATTTATGTTCTAATAATAAATTGCCTCTCTGAAAAATGTCAAGATAAATCCAACGCCCCAGTATCAGCAAATTGAATACAGACAAGGTGGCACTCTCACGCCGTGGGAGAGGTTCCCTGCTTTGTGTTGCACTACCAAACAGCCCTGAACCGCTTTTGGTCCAGGGCTGTTTGCTTTTACCAATATCCCTTGTTTACTTGGTTTTCAGTGAGGAAATCACATAATCCGTCTTTTGGTCTTTGGCATTGATGAGATGGAAGGAGGAATTGAGCTTCACATCATCCAGAGTGATGCTGCCCTTGCCGATGGAGATGACTACGTCACACAGCGCCGTTTTCTTGAGGGAATGCTTGTCCGTCACATAGATGTCGCCCACATCGCCGGAGAGGACCTTGATGGTCTGGGCGTCGGTGTAGGAAAGGATCTTGTCCTTGCCGTCCCCCTCGGAGTAGAGGAAGATGTCATTTCCTGTGCCGCCGCTGAGGGTATCGTTGCCCAGGCCGCCCGTGAGGGTATCGTTCCCGGATCCTCCCCAGAGGCTGTCACTCCCGGCACCGCCGTACAGGCTGTCGTTGCCTGTACCACCCGTGAGGCTGTCATTGCCATCACCGCCGTCCAGGGTGTCGTTGCCTGCGCCACCTATGAGGGTGTCCTTGCCACTTCCTCCCAGGATACTGTCATTACCGTCCCCGCCGTTCAGGGTGTCGTTGCCAGTGCCACCGAGGAGGGTGTCTTTCCCCTTGCCTCCCATGAGGCTGTCATTACCGGTCCCCCCGTCCAGCAGGTCACTATTTTTGCCACCCGTGAGGGTGTCATGCCCCGCATCGCCGTATAGCTTGCTGCTGCCGCTTCCTGCTTTGAGGAGGTTGGCCTTGGCATTGCCCTTGATGGTGACCTTCGCCGTCGTCTTGGTGGCGTCCACTGTCTCTATGGCAGGGGAGTAGAGATTGCTGTCGAAGGTGCCACTGAAGGAGGCTGTGAGTGCTACCTTGCTCTCATGGCTGCCCTTCGCATAGGAGGCATTGGCCGGCAGCTTCCTGTAGAGATCCTCCAGGCCGTAGCTGCCATCGGTGGCAAGTTTATCCATATGGAAGGTGACCTTGCCAAGATCCACGTATTTAACGGAAGCCTTGGCCGCACCTGTCACCTTGATGGTTTTGTTCTTGGCGTCCACGGTGTAGGTATAGGTATCATTACCCACCTTCGCGCTGAAGCTTTCCCCCGTGCCGATGCCGGTGAGAAGGCCTGCGCTGGTCACTGTGAAGTCGCCGTTCTTGGCTGAGACTTTCCCCAGGGAACCCACGGCAACGCTTTCCCCTTTGTCCAGGGTCACTGTCCCTGCCGTCAGTTTCGCCGTACCCTTGCTGTTCGAAAGGGTCGCCCCTGTCCCTGCGGCGGTGTAGGTCGTCTTGCCTACCACCACGTTGGCTCCCTTGGCGGCAACTATGCTCTCGTTCTTGTCCAGGGTCACTGTCCCCTTCTTCAGGTTCGCCTTCCCGTCGCTATTTGCAAGGGTCGCCCCGGTCCCAGAAGCAGTATAGGTTGTCTTGCCTACCACTACATTGGTGTCCAGGGCAGCAACTACGCTCTCACCCTTGTCCAGTTTCACTGTCCCTGCCGTCAGTTTCGCCGTACCCTTGCTGTTTGAAAGGGTCGCCCCGCTATCAGCGGCGGTGTAGGTCGTCTTGCCTACCACCACGTTGGCTCCCTTGGCGGCAACTATGCTCTCCCCGTTGTCCAGGGCCACTGTCCCTGCCGTCAGGTTCGCCGTCCCTTTGCTGTTCAAGAGGGTCGCACTCTTTCCCACTGCGGTGTAGGTGGTCTTGCCTACCACTACATTGGTGCCCTGGGTAGCAACTACACTCTCCCCCTTGTCCAGTTTCACTGTACCTGCTGTCAGCTT